>NZ_CP043930.1:5842186-6154373 GCF_009720525.1 Gimesia benthica | reverse complement strand
GACTCTGCTCGTTATAAATCGCAGGCAGGTATTGTTCGGTCTCTTTTATACCGTACTTCTCATACGGCTTCCCTGTCCAGCGGGAGGCATGAATTTCCACCCGCTTATTCCCAATCGGAACGTTGACGAGATACTCTCCCTGTTCAATTTTCCTCCGGGCGGCTGATATATGAGATGACAAATCGAATCTGATCTGGATTCAGTGTGTGCTTCTGCTTTCAATTCTGCCTGGTTTCGGTTTCCGGAATCCGTCGCACAAAAATGCCTTCGACGGCCCGCTCACACGTGCCTTTCAAATGGCGCTCCATCGCCGCCCCGGCAGCATCTTTATCTCGTTGCAGGATCGCTTCCAGAACCTGCAGATGCTCAGTGAGAATCTGGTCCAGGTAAGGCTCCCAGTCTTTGAGCAACACGCGAATCATATGCATCAGTCGATCGTATCGCTGCAGTTCGGTCTTCAATCGCCTGATTCCGGATGCCTTAACGATCGCGGTATGGGTGCGCTGGTCATTGTCCGAACAGAGGAGACTCCAGTCCGCTCCCCGAGGCCCCTGTTGTAATGCCCGGGTTTCCTCCAGCAGCTGTCGAATTTCCTCCAGGTCAGCGCACTCACAGGCACAGCGGGCAGATTCCACTTCGAGAATCCGCCGGATATGGTACATCTCGCGTATTTCAGAAATCCCCAGAGGTGTCACAACCGCCCCACGATTGGGAATCATCTCGACGACTCCGATTCCGCTCAATTCAACAATCGCTTCGCGAACCGGCGTGCTGCTGACGCCAAACCGCTGCGCCAGGTGCTGCACTTTGAGTCGCGTTCCCGAAGGGTATTCGCCAGTAAAAATCGAGAGCAGTATCTGACTGAAAATATCCAGTCGTAAAGTGCTGACGGGCAGGAGCCGGGTTGCTTCAGGAATCGATGTGCTCATCTGGTGTTGCCTGTTTTTCCTCGTGTAGATGGGTTCGGTATTTCCGTACCCCCTCCCGAAACGTGCGTAGCCTGTTCATTTCTACGCATAATGCATTATGCATTATATATAATATTAACTTTAGGACTGTCAATCATAAATTAGAAAATCAGCGGGCAACCGAGAACGGAATTACCGGAAGTGTAGACAGGAAAGTACCTTCAGACGATTTCCAGAAGCGAGTGAAATCGTCTTACCCCGTTTAGAATGAACACAGCCGGTACGAGGCAGAGCTGCAGCCAGCTGCTTTGAACAGAAAAGACCGACGATTCACACTGCGGGCTGTCACGCAGCCTTCGAAGAGGACTCTGTAGACCCTTCGAACTGTTGTTCGGCCTGAAGTGCCAGCTGCTGAGCCTTCTTCTTCATGCGTCGACGGCGGCCGAATCGAAAAGCAAGATCCAATGACCAGGGCGCAATCCGCTTCAGATAATAAAGCACATAGGCCACCCAGCCCACCAGGCAAATTCCCTGATCACGGTAGATGGCTTTGACCGCTTTCTGCGCCACCATTTCGGGGGTCGTACAAATCCAGCGGGGAGGAATCGGGGTTTGCTTGCCGTCACGTCCTGACGGAGCCACCTCGAACAAACGTGTCGTCACCGGCCCGGGACAGATAGCAGAGACGCCCAGTCCCTGCCGGCTGTACTCGGCACGAAGTGCCTCACTGAAACCCAGCAGGCCATATTTACTAACCTGGTAAGCACTGAAACGATTGCCTTGCACCAGGCCGCAAATGCTGGAAACGTTGACGATATGGGCTTCAGGGCGGTTTAACAGACTGGGCAGTAATTCCCGCGTAATCTGGATTGGTGCCAGCAGATTGATCCCCAGAAGCCAGTCCCACTGCTCGGCAGTCATCGTATGTGTCGGACCGTAAAAGGCAACGCCCGCGTTATTCACCAGAATATCGACGCCGCCCCAGGTACTCAGCACTTCCTGCGTCGTGGCGGAAATCTGTTGTGAGTCGGTCAGATCACAACGTCGGCTGGCGACCTTCACACCCAGCAAAGATGCCGTTTCCGCTGTATCTGCCAGGCCACTTTCATTGACATCCAGCAGAAACAGATCCACACCTTCCGCAGCCAGCTGCAATGCAATCTCTCTGCCAATCCCCGCAGCGGCACCGGTGATGAGTGCTGTTTTACCAATTAAATTCTGCATCGCTCCATTCGCCTCGTTGAACCGAAACCCTCCCTGTTTCGAGAAGCGGGAGTTTATGCGATCGGGCGAAATGGGTAAAGACGTCTCCGCAGGCCCAGACAGTGATCATTCAGTCACTCATCCACGCCGGAATCTGCTTCGATCACTTCATGCAGCTGTTTCAGCACAAAATGAGGGTCGAGCCCCATCTGTCGGCAGACATAATCCAGTGATTTCCCCTGGCAGGACTGATCGATCCCCAGAGATTCAAGTACCCCCTGCACTTCGGGATGCTCAATCACCCATTCAACAACACTGGATTCAAGTTCTAGACTGGTCATCATTTACTTCCCTGGTACGGGACCACGGTTCATCAGAGAAACCTGATTTAGATTCTATGATAGCATATCCGATGCGGAATCAAACGCGTGTTTCTCTCGGGGCTCAAGAGGCCAGCGCGTCCCGCTTTTCCTGAATCAGTTTGATATGGTGCGGGATATGACCCGTGATCCGGTCGAGCAGAGTCCACAGCGACAATTCCCCATCACGGGTATGGATGCCTGTGCGTTCGAACTGAGCCGGTTCCAATGTCTTCAGGATCCGCCCCAGGTGATTGCGTACCGCGGAAATCAGCTGCAGTTCCTCTTCCAGATCGCGCTGGTCATACGCCAGTTTTTCAGCGAACTGATCGGGATCGCCTCCCGGCAGCGGGGGATTCTCTTCTACCAGCACCCACTTCATCCGATCTGCATACACGGGTTCGAAGTCCGCGATGTGACACACCACCTGCCGCGTCGACCATTTTCCAGGAATTGGGGCAGCATCCAGTTCAGCGTCAGTCATCCCCTGGATGGCCTGTCGTAGTTGTTCCGGTCCGGCCAGGTAGTCTTCGATCCGCTGTCTGATATCCATATGAGGCGCTCCTGCAGAATGTGTGACGGGAGTGAAATCGGTTGATCACTGCTGGTGTCGATTATGGGGATCTCATTCCCGTTGATCAACTCTCGCAGCGGTCAGGAGTACGAAACCGGTTCACTCCCCGTCATTACCTGCGGGGCGGACGCTGTCTGCTGCCGAACTCGGATTTCCCGATGCCCCCCTTGATGGTGCCATCCGGATTTTCTTCTGCGGTTTTCCCCAGGATGATATCAAAGTTCGCCGCCAGCTCTCCCAGCTTCGAATCGGGCAGCGGTTTAAAATCGACCAGAATCGTTTCCCGCTGCCGAGGATCGCGGATCTGACGGTAGACGCCATCTTCCGCGTTCATCTCATGCCCTTTGACCAGCAGCTGCGTAGTCAGAATCCGGTGTCCGTTCTGACTGACGGCGACGTGAATGTGCGGCGTGCGGAATCCGCGTCCCGCCCGATAGGGAACCGGCTTGATCGTGCGGAAATAATACTTCCCCTGGGAATCGGTCAGGAAGCGGCCATAACCCTGAAAGTTCCCGTCACGCCCCTCTTTATTTTCGCCACGCGTATGAATGTAAGAGGCTTTATTGTCCACCTGCCAGATTTCGACAAAGGCATTCCGCAGGGGATTCCCTTTGCTGTCCAGAACTTTACCGGTCAGGTGCGTGATCTCTCCGACTGCAGGCGTAATGGAATCGTTAATCACAAGCAGGTCATTGTCGGTATCCAGGGGCATTTTATCCGGGTAGAACGGCCCTTCGGTCATGGAAGGCGTCCTGATCAGTTCCTCTGCCATTAACCCGGGGGTGGTAAATGCCGCCAGACTGAAAGAAGACCACTTAAGAAAATCCCGCCGACCAGCGCTTGTCGATTGACGTTGCATTACCTGCTCCCTGTCTCTCAGAGTTAAAAAAGTTTATCTGTCAACTATTTTAACATTTAACGGGTATTTTCGGCGAATGTTTCGTCAAAAAAAGTAATTTCCGGCAATTTCACGGAAAGATCATCCATCGGCTATGGTTGATCTCTTCTGACTTTAAGTGTCCCTGGAACAGCCGGTTAGAACTGGGCAGTCAGTTCTTTCATGAGGTCCACGTCAAAGGTGTTCGGAATGGTCACGAGCAGCGTATTATGGCCGTCGTCTTCGAATTTGAGAGAATTGCGGGGCATGTTTCCTCCGGCCGCTTTGACGAGAATCACGTTCTTGTCCCGGATCAGGAAAAAGTGATCCTCCAGCCCCTCTTCACCGACAGTCACAAAGTTGAGCACCCCTTTCTTAAACCGCACGGACTGTACGCGATGGAAGAACGTCGTTTTCGCCAGGGGATGCTTTGTCTCAGCATTGAGAGCGTTATGCCGAGTGGGAAGTTCAACGACACCCGGCGCGGCGTCGGGTGGGTCTTCGCTTAGAAAAAGGACAGACAGGCAGAACAGAATTACGATCAACGATGAAGTGGTGGTGAGCATATCTTTCATTAAAGCCATTCCCCACTTTCGGTGCCCGCGAAAGTTGATTGAAGTGAAAGTTCAAATGGATTACCCGTATTACGAAACTGCTGTTCTCAGTAACTCACTCCTGTAAGACAATATTCAGATCCCGTGAGTTGCACGTTTTTGTGCATCATTTCCATTTTTTTATTAATCTCAGTCAGTCGCTGCCCGAGTTGTGATTGCCAGCAGACAAACGGAAGTTCGCCGGTTACGGATCAATCTTAAAAAAAGAATCGACTTTTTCTGTCATTCGTGAAATCCCCCAGGTGCGAAACATCCTCTCCCGGATTCCGCTGGTTACTACACCTGCCAACAGACCTTTGTTAAGATGGCAAAAGAAAATGCGAACTGACCAGCGGCCCCTGTGGGATTTCGGGGCTGTGATTGAAACTCACCCCTCGCTCATCTTGAAATAAGGAACTGCACCGTGAAGACCTACCATCGACTCACCTACCTGGCCCTGATCACCGGTCTCTGCTGGAACCTGGCCAGCACCCGTCCGGCAGACGCCGCGCCACCCAAGGCACAGAAAACCCAGATCAGCCGTGCCAGCCGTGAAATGGCCAGCGCCGCCAAACGCTTCCTCGCATCGCTGTCTGAAGAAGAACGCAAAGCCGCGACCTTCAAAATGGACAGCAAAGAACGCGACCAGTGGTACTTCATTCCCGACTTCGCCATCAAAGAAGATGGCGGCCGCACCGGTCTGCCGATGACGAAAATGTCACCACAGCAGAAGATCTTCGCTGTCACTCTCCCCGCAACAGCACTCTCGCACCGCGGCTATCTCGAGATGAATTCCATCCGCGCTCTGGAGCAGGTTCTGTTCGAACTGGAAGGGAAAGACTACCGGAATCCGGAACTCTACTACGTCTCCATCTTCGGTAATCCCGATCCCAAGGGAACCTGGGGCTGGCGGTTCGAAGGGCATCACCTCAGTGTGAATGTCACCATCGTCGACGGCGAAAAGTTTTCGGTCACCCCCTCCTTCTTCGGATCCAACCCCGCCACCGTCATGCAGGGCCCCCTCAAAGGCGTTGAAGTTCTCAAGGAAGAACAGCAATTGGCACTGAATCTGGTCAAATCCCTCAATCCGGATCAGCTGGCCATCGCCACGATTGATACCGCTGAAATGGACAAGAAACTGCTCGCCAAAAGCGTGATCAAGGAAGTCCTTACCACCGACGATCCGGTCGTCGACAAGGGCCTGGTGCCACACAAAGGCATTCAGTACGCCGACCTCGATCCGAAACAGCAGAAGATGCTGCTGCGTCTGGTCAACGCCTACCTGGGCCGGTTCCGTCCAGAACTGCTCAAGGGAACCCGCTATCTCGGGAACCTGCGGGACGGCGACCATCTCTACTTCGCCTGGAGTGGCGGTCAGGCCCGCGGCCAGTTCCACTACTACCGCATCCAGTCCAAAGTCTTCCTGATTGAATTCGCGAACACCCAGAACGATGCCAATCACGTGCATGCGGTTTTCCGCGAATTTGATGGCGATTTTGGTCGCGACCTGCTCAAAGAGCATTACTCGAAGCAGCATCAGAAATAATTCTGAGTTCAAACTGCCCCTCACCAGGACCGATCCGCGTACTGCGATCGGGCCTGTTTTGTTGAGGGGAAGTCATATGGACGGAATTTGATCTACGGGTTAATTTACCCCCATGGACCAGCGCCCCGCCCCTTCAACCAGCTCGAACGCAAACCAGCCTGCGACTCAGCAGAGAGGTTCGCTCCCCCGTCGCGTCCGGATCGGTCGCTGGATCAACGCGATTCTGCTCCTGCTGTTCCTGTTGCTGTTCCCGTTCATCATCGCCACTTATCATGACTGCGCGATCTGCGGCATGAAACAGACTCAATGGCGGGTCGTGGGCACAGGCTGGTTCCTTTCCGCGCGAAATCAGCCGACATCCTGCAGCGACTGGTACCGCACACACGTGGAACCCCAACATCAGCATGTCTGGGTCCGCAGGACCTCCGCGGGTGGTTACGATCTCTTTGGCTGGCAGGTCGGAACCTGGCAATCAGGCAGGCTGGCTTCAGGACAGTTCAGCTGGCTCCCCCTCGGACCGCACACACAAAAGCAAATCTATCAGAAATGCCCCCACCCGGCCCAGGCCCGAACACTGTTTCTCAAGCTCGCCCGCTTTGATAAACGCACCGGGACAACCATCAATCACCAGGACGAACTCTTCACCCGCCTCAACACCTGGATCGAATCCGACCTGCAAGGCCCCTGGCCATTCGAGGAAGCAGATCTGCGTCTCTCCCTGTCGCGCAGTCCATTCAGAAAATAATTCTGTCTCATATTCTCCCTGCGAAGTATTCATAGTATGCTGAATTCTATGCAGCATATGGGACGATCGAAGCGTGGAATGATTCAGTCCCTCCACACTTTGAATTTATATCAACAAGAAAACGCATAGATGAGCAAACCAAAAGCATTTAGTTTTCTGAAAGGGTACTCATTTACGTTTGACGATGAGGGCAGAAACATCGAGGCGTGGTTCAGTTCGTTATCCGGTTCAGAAAAGGTGTTCGTTGATGGAACCCTGGTATCGTCTACTAGAAATATCACCACGCGTTCTTCCAACAATTTCCAGATTGGAGAGGACAGTTATAACACCTCTTTGAAAATGGTCAGCATTTTCAAGGGGCCTGTTGTATGTACGTTAAGCAAAAACGGAAAGGAAATTAAGCGTCAAAAGCTTGTTTATCCGCCACATAAATACGACTTGAAAAAACCAGCATACTGGTTCGAATTGCTAATTTACCTGGCAGCCTTTTCCCTCATCTCAGTCGGAGTATTAGTGTTTGCTTTAAACTATTGGCAGCTTTCCGTGAAGTCATCCCTGAATTTATTGTTCTTCGTAGTTATGATCTCGTCACTCAGCTATCTTGCTTACTTCTTCTGGAAATGGGCTGCGGAGATTGAAATCGTGGATGAGGAAATCGGATAAACGTATTGCCAACCAGACAGGATAACAAATAAAGACTCCATACGAACTCTAACGAGACAGTTACATGTGGGACCTCAATCAACCAGCCTGGAATGATCCACTTACAGGCACAATGCTTTCAGATGCTGAAAGTCGCCTGAATGTGAGATTCCCTGCTGACTATGTTTCTGCTCTCAGAGAGAAGAACGGCGGTACAACACTCGGCGAATACATTCCAATACCGAAGCAGGAAATTCCCTCCCATCTCGCTCCCTATGTTGATCATGGGCATATTTCAATTACCGGCATTCACGGAATCGGAAACGGTCATGGAAGCGTATTGAAAACGGAATACATGACAGAAGAATGGAAATTACCCGGGGGCTTCGTGTTGCTCGATGGTGATGGTCATACCTGGATTGCATTCGACTATCGGAAAACAAAATCAGAACCAGCAATCGTCTTCCTAGAATCGGAATCGGGAGACACTTTATATGTTGCGGAAAACTTTTCACAGCTTTTCTCTAATCTTGTCACCCATGAATCACTCTTCGATGAAGATGGTGAATTTATCGGACTGCTGCCTGAGAATCAGTAGGCACAAACAACCACTCGCTGAGCGCAGGGATCTAGAACCTCTACTTGGATAATTCGATCCCCCCAACCGCCTCGTTAACCTCCCAACTCAACCCGAACCTTTTCCCGGTTCCGTTGTCTGCAGGATGTCTCCTGCACTGCCCCCTTAGGGGTAGCTCAACCACTTCCTGCTAAATCAAAACCGGCGCAATGAAGATGAATCGAACTGTTCGTGAACACCAGGCTGACGACCTGCAAGACCTGCTTGCTGCCTGGGAGAGTGCCACGCGTCTGGCGCACCCGTTTCTCACCGATAATTTTCTGGATCAGGAACGGCGGAATATCCCCGAGCTCTATTTGCCCAACGCTGAAACCTGGGTCATGGAACAGGACCAGCGCGTCATCGGCTTTATCGCTTTGCTCGGCAACGAAGTGGGCGCGATCTTCGTCGATCCCCCACACCAGGGCACCGGGGCCGGACGGGCGTTGATGGATCAGGCCCGGGAGTTACGGGGAAACCTGGAGGTGGAAGTGTTCGCAGCCAATGCAATCGGACGCCGCTTTTATGAACGATACGGCTTTCAGCCTCTCTCGGAATCCATCCACGAACCGACGGGAAAAACGCTGCTCAGACTACAATTCCAGACCGCGATCACCTAAGCTGACGCCAACACATCCTTTCGTCTGGAGCCCCCTTCATGCCTGACCACGAGCGTCTCAACTACGTCGAATTCCCTGCCCGGGATCTCCCTGCCACCAAAGCCTTCTTCGAAACTGTCTTCGGCTGGTCGTTCACCGACTATGGCCCGGAATACACGGCCTTCGCGGATGCAGGCCTGGAAGGCGGCTTTTTTCAGTCCGACCTCTGCTCCACCACTGATGCGGGCGGGGCCCTGCTCGTTTTCTTTAGTCAGAATCTGGAGGAGACGCTCAGCAAAGTGGAAGCAGCGGGCGGCAAGATCGTCAAACCGATCTTCTCCTTTCCCGGCGGCAGGCGTTTCCAGTTTCAGGAACCCTCAGGCAATGAACTGGCCGTCTGGTCGGATCAGTAACTCCTCTCTCACATCGCTGTCTGTATTCCCAAGGCAAATATCGATCCACTGAGACGACTTGCGTAATATTCACACGAACACTACCATGGAGCCGTCTTAATTTAAGTGTATCGGACACGGGACTGCTATTGTTCCAGTGTCTCAACTCCTCTCGCTTGATCTTTCTTCAGAATACGAACAGTAATGACAGAAGACGTAGAATCAGGCGCAATCCTGATGCTCGACTCCTACATTGTCGGCCCCTGGTACAAGATTTTCCTGATCACCGAAACGGAACTGCTGGCTGCCACCATGAAATCAAAATGGCAGCAGGAAGTCCTCGACCAGCTCAACCAGGGATACGATCCGTTTGAAGTTCTCCAGGGGCACTCCCCCCTGGAAAACCCGGTGAGACGGACTCCCCTGGCAGACATTCAGGCCCTGGAATGGTCCGAAGGCTTTTTCGGTCAAATTGTTTTTAAAGGCACCTCCAGCCTGAAGGTGCACTATTACGATACGATCAAACAGAAAAACAGGCGGTTCAACCTCCGATTCAATGCCGTCGACCGACGCAACGCATTCGCTCGCAAACTCAAATTTCATACGGGAGACTGGGACGAAATACAGGCCCCCTTACCTGCCTGGCGGTGTGGGATCCCCGCCTTGATATTCCTGTTCTTTTTTGGAGTGATCCTGAGCTTCCGGGCGGCATATCGCTTTCTTACCTACGGTCCCCGGCTTTCCGATGTGATGGAGGATCTAGGAGCCAATTTCTTGCCGGCACTCCAGTTCGCCTACGGTAACGAAATCTACCTGCTGGCTGTCATTCTGATTCTGTCACTGATCTGGTGGGCGATTACCTGCATCAAACGCCCCACACGCACTGTAGCCCGACCAGTCAATCCGGGGTTCTGACCACAAAATCTGGTTTATTAAGGGGAGGTTGACAATGTGTGCTATACTATGGTGAACAGCCCCTGCGATCCCACTTTCGCCCGGCTGAAACAGAACCCGCTCTTCACATCACTGGAAACGAAAGGCGACAAAATGAACTGGTACTTGACTGTCCTCAAAAAATACGCGGAATTTTCCGGCCGGGCCCGCAGAAAAGAGTACTGGATGTTCGCATTGATGAACTTCCTGATCTCGATCCTGATTTCTATTGTTGGCGCCGTGATCGGGGATACAGACGGGTTGATCGCAGTTTCCCTGTCCGGGGTCTATGCATTATTCATCTTCATCCCCAGCCTCGCGGTCACTGTCCGCCGCCTGCATGATACCAATAAAAGTGGCTGGTGGATTCTGATCTCTCTCGTCCCGTTGATCGGAGGCCTGGTCCTGCTGATCTTTATGGTCATCGACAGTGACCCCAACGAGAACGCCTACGGCCCCAATCCCAAACTGGCCCCCGAACCGCAGTAAAACCATACCACATTCCCCCGGCAGGTCGTCCGCAGAGTCTGCCTGCCGGGGAGGTCGGTAGAGCCTTGGAAAAAGACCTGTCCCAATTCGGAAAATTTTCCTGATTCCGGACTGGGCAAACCCAAATTTCGACGATATATATGCGCCAGCTTTTTACACATTCAAACAAAGAGGTGCTCTGTGAAATAAAGACCGTGTGACCGGGGGGCTGCGCAAAGCCACCAACCTGCGGACACACTCCCTGACCGTGTATTTGAGAATTTTCCTATGATACACCCCAAAACTGAGCTGAAATTCATCAGCAACGAAATCGGTTACGGCGTTGTCGCCACCGAATTCATCCCCGCCGGCTCTATCACCTGGGTCCTCGACAAGCTCGACCGCGAGTTCAGCTCGAACGAGTTTCAATCGATGGACGAGATCTACCAGAACATCCTGGATACCTACTCGTTCCGCAATAACAAGGGAAATCTGGTCCTCTGCTGGGACAACGGCCGCTACGTCAACCACAGCTTCAACTCCAACTGTCTCACCACCGCTTACGACTTCGAAATCGCCATCCGGGATATCCACCCCGGCGAACAGCTGACCGACGATTACGGCTACCTGAATATCCCCTCTCCCTTCCGGGGCATCGATGAAGGCACCCGCCGCAAAATCGTTTACCCCAACGACCTGATTAAATACTACAAGGTCTGGGACCGCAAACTGCTCAAAGTCTTTCACAACATTCCCAGCCTGGAACAGCCGCTGAAACAGCTGCTCTCAGACGAGATGTGGGATGAAATTGTGGAAATCTCCCGGGGAAACCAGGAGATGAAGTCGATTCTCACGAATTACTATAACGGCGAGGAAGATCGACAACCCGAACTGCAGGAAGTCTGAACCCCCAATTGATTTTCCCTGACCGCCCCCCATTTCTAATCCCGGTACCTGACACAGAAGGCGGCGTGCGTTAGGATGGTTATACCACTATTGTAAACCCCCTTACGTACGATTTGCCTCTCTGTTTCAGGAATACCGCCATGCGAGCCTCGTCCCTCACCTCCCTGGTTCTGCTGACAGCCCTCAGTCTGAGCACCGGGTGTGATAATCAGCCACCCCGCTCGGGTGAGATGGTCGAACGTGAAGGCGAGCCGGCAATTACCTACGTCAAATCAGATGATCCGAAAATGGTCGCTGCGATCGATAAGGCCCGCAGCAGCTTCAACCAGTTCCAGACCGCATTTGAGAAACAGCAGCCCGGTCAGGACTTCTTCTCAGTAAAGTTACTCGTGGAAGACGGCGAGCACCAGGAACATGTCTGGACGACTCCAGTCCGTATCGAAGCCGGCAATTATTACGGCACCCTGGATAACGAGCCTTATCAGATCAAAAAATATGTCGTGGGAGATGAGATCAACATTCCCGTGGATCAGATTTCAGACTGGATGTACGTGGATGACGGTAAACTGGTCGGCGGATACACCTTGCGTGTCGTCCGCGACAGTTTGACCGAAGAACAGCGAAAAGAGTTCGATACGACCATTCCCTTCAAAATTGAATAACCCCCGTACGGAACCGGTGTCCGTCGACTGACTTTGCCCCTGTGCCCCGCCCGCAGAAAGCAGAGATGAGCGAGTTTCCTTATATCCGTTGCCTGGGTTGTGAAGAGGCCATCTTCGATCCCACCCGCGCTGTCTGCCCCGGCTGCGGTCGCTGTCCGATATGTGGACTCAGACGCGTAAAACCGGAGATCAAAGACTGCCCGGAGTGCGAGCTCCCCTATTGCAACTGTTGTGGTCGCTGCCCCAAATGTGCCGGACTTCGCTACGCAGAAATCGACACTCCCTGCGAATGCGGACACCCCCATAATGCCGAAAAGCTGGCAGACCTGATCCGCTACGAGTCAGTTGTCGGAGCCGAGTCCCGCCCCTTCGACTGGGGCTGCACCATGGTCATTCTCGCCCTGGTCACGGTTATCCTGCTGATTCTGGCAGCCCTGCGGTAAATCAGGCCTGGAAAATGAACTTATAGAATCTGTACCTCAACTCACTTTATCCTGTTCAACCGAAATTCAGGAAGATGCGAAAACGACTCCGTAAAAAGAAACATCGGGGGGAATTCAAGGAGTGGTGCGTCACGGTGGAAGTCCGCCTCGATCCGGGAGTCGATTATCAAGCATTTCTTGATGACTGGATTGAAAGAGCCATAGAAGGCAATCAGTGCCAGTTTGGTGGGGGCGGCAAGTCTCCGCTCCTGGAAGGTATCATTCAGCTTGGTATGGCAAGTCACGGTCTGCAAGAACGCCTGACTGAAATACGCGACTGGCTGGAGCAGCACCCCGCTGTGCAGGATTATCAGTTCGGTCCTCTGGTCGACTGCTGGTATGATTCTGGCGACGCAAACTGAATTCGATTTTTTTTGAATTACCACTTGACAAAGAACAGACAGGTCTGTATATTTCAATTATGAATAAGACACCCAGAGCATCCAGTGCCCGCAAACGCATCGTCGAAACAGCCGAAAGACTGTTTTATGCAGAGGGCATCCGCGCCGTCGGCATCGACCGGGTGATCGCGGAAGCAGGTGTCGCCAAGATGACGCTCTACAATCATTTTGCCTCCAAGGACGACCTCGTCCTGGCGGTACTGAAATATCGGGAGGAACAATTTGACCTGTATATCAAACAACGGATGATGGAACATCAGTCAGCCGGCTTGAAACCGCTACGTGCCTTCTTCGCTGCCTTGAAAGACTGGTTCGAATGTCCGGATTACCGTGGGTGTGCTTTCATCAACGCCACCTCGGAACTGGCTGACTCGAACCCGGTAGCAACCGAATTCTGTGCCGAGCATAAACGTCGTTTCAAACAGCAACTGACTGACATCGTTATCGAATCCGAAGGGGACCAGGCCGCGGCGGTCGCACCCGCGATTTCCGTCCTCGTCGAAGGGGCCATCGTCACCTCAGTCAGCGAAGGGAATTCCGAGGCAGCTGAAATCGCCGAAGCGGCTGCCTTTCAACTGATTGCCGGCGTACTCTCACAGTAAGCTTCACTTTTTATTTTGCCAACACATATACAGACCTGTCTGTTTATATCCATTTACGTTTCACTGTTACTTTCACTTTAAAAGGAGAACGATCATGCCACGTTTAACCGCCCTCACCAACGCAGCCGCTACCGACAAAGCCCGCACCCTGCTGGATGCTGTTCAACAGAAACTGGGGATGACTCCCAATCTGATGAGAACCATGGCTCACTCCCCTGCAGTCCTCGAGTCTTATCTGCAGTTCAGCGGACTGCTGAAACAGGGAGCCCTGACAGATCAGCATCGGGAGCAGGTCTCATTGACCGTCGCGGAAGCGAATGAGTGTGACTACTGCCTGGCCGCCCATAGCACCCTGGGGAAGATGGCAGGACTGAGTCCGGAACAGATCCGGGACAGCCGCGCAGGGGTCGACAGCGATCCGCAGTCGGCTGCCCTGCTCAAGTTCTCCCGGACAATCGTCCACAAACGGGGTCAGGTTTCTGACCAGGATCTGCAGGAAGTACGTGACGCCGGTTTCAGCGACGAACAGGTCGCCGAAATCGCCGCCAATGTAGCCCTCAACATCTTTACGAACTACTTCAATAACATCGCCCAGACCGAAGTCGATTTCCCGGAAGTCGAACCGCTCTGTGCGGGCAACGCCTGCAGTCACTGACAGTCTGCAGTCATTTTCCGGAAGGGGATTCGCTCTCGAGCGCATTCCCCTTCCCTCTTTTCATCTCTGTTCAGCAGACAGGAATGTCATGCACTCGGTTCCCAGCGATATCGCCTTTACTGAATCAGTCAAAGCATTACAGTCCCGTAACGGTTCCCGCTCCCAGTATGCCCGTATGGAACAGGGACCAGGCTGGCAGACGAAAGTAACCGACGATCTGCAGGACTTTCTGTCGCACCTCGATATGTTTTACCTGGGTACAGCCAGCCACACCGGACAGCCTTACATTCAGTATCGGGGCGGTAATCCCGGCTTTCTCAAAGTCCTCGATGAGTCCACACTCGGCTTTGCCGACTTCGCGGGCAACCAACAGTTCATTACCCTGGGGAATCTCACAGAGAACCCGCAGGCCTTTCTGTTCCTGATCGATTACGTCCATCGTCGCCGCGTCAAAATCTGGGGCACGGCGCGCGTCGTAGAAGATGACGCCGCACTGCTGACGCGTCTACACGACTCCACGTACCCGGGACGGGTCGAACGGGCCATCCTGTTTACGATCTCAGCCTGGGACGTCAACTGCCCGCAGCACATCCACCCGCGTCTGCCCCAGCAGGAGATCCTGCCACTGCTCGAACAGCTGCGCGAAGAAAACCGTCAGCTCAAAACAGAACTGGCCCGGCTCCAGTCGCTACCGGAATCAGGCCAGTAAGAAAATCAGACGTCTGTTTCAGCAAACGGTGATATCAGCATCAGAAGCTGTTATCACTGGCGTTACCAGAGCCGGTGTTCGTTCCCGTACCGCTCTGGGGAGTCCCCGATTGCACATCGTAACCCTGCAGGGCATTGTCGATGGCAGAGTTATTCGAGAAGGTTGCGGTGTTAGCACCGGAGAAACTCCAGATCGAGAAACCAGCCCCGCCGTTATTCTGGGCAGTGTTGCCGTCCAGTGTGCCACCGAAGATGGGATGAACAAAGTCAAACCCATTGCCTGTATTACCGATCGAGGTGTTATTGCTGAACGTTCCACTCACGAACGGATCGTCGAAGTCAAAGCCGTCTTCCTGGTTCCCCTGTGCCAGGTTATTGATAATCGTTCCGCCATTCACATCTTCAAAGTCGAAACCATCATCCAGGTTGTTGAGAGCAGAGTTACCGCTGATCAGGGTCCCTGCACCAACGGTATCGGCAAACTTGATCCCGTTGACACCGTTCTGGCTGGCACTGTTATCTGTGAAGCTGGTGTTCGTCACAGATTCGGTAAACCAGAAACCATTTAAATTATTCTCGTTGGCAACGTTCCCGGTGAAGGTAGCACCATCCACATTTTCATCAAAGTAGAAACCGGCGTCATTCAGATTCGCGATGTTATTGGTGAATGTTCCGCCGTTGATTTTTCCGTAGAACGCGAAGCCAGCATAATCATTGCCAATCGCCTGATTACCACTGATGGTCCCGCCATCCACACCGAAGAAATTAAAACCAAAGTTATAGTTTTCCCGAGCGATGTTATTTGAGATTTCACCACCGGTCACATCGTCATCGAAGTAGAACCCGTCTTCACCGTTATACTGCGCGGTATTCCCCGTGAGTGTTCCCCCTTCGAAGTTATCGAAATCGAAACCATCGGTCACGTTCAGCTCAGCCAGGTTGTTGCTGATCGCCCCCCCGCTGACCCGGCTGAAGTAATATCCATATTCGTTCGCCCGCGATGTGTTACCCGATACGAGGCCACCGGTCATATGTTCGATTTCCAGACCATCGTTGCCGGTCACGACTCCGTTGGCAGTAAATGTGTTATTGGTGATGGTACCATTCGTATCGCCATCCAGGTGCACACCGTCTTCAAACGCACCATTGATGCTGTTGCCGGTAATCGTGAAGCCGCTCAGGTTATTCCCGTAAATCCCGTTGCGACCGCCGGTCAATGTCAGTCCCACCATTGTCGAGTTGTCCGCCATGGTGAAGATATCATTAATCGTATTCACCCCTCTGACAGTTGGCTGCACGCCATACTGAAAGCTGGTGACGGCTCCCGAGCTACAACCTACCACATTCACACTGGTACCGCCGGCCAGTGCCAGCTGTCCATCGTTGAAGACAAAACCGGTCGCGGTATCAATCGTGCCGGCACTCCCGTCAAACAGAATAACGCTGTCCGCCCCAGCTGCATTGAATACCGCCTCGGCGTTCGCGGTGTTGGCGTCGATGACGGTGATATTCTCCAGCGACTGACCGTTTAGCTGCAGCTTCGCACATTCCTCTGGTGCCTGTCCCTGATTCAACACGATGTCGATATCACGCTGAATCGGATTAACCATCCGACGCTGGAAGCGGGTCAGCTTCTGACTGTCTCCATTGCCGGGCAGCGGAATTCGCACGGTCAACAGTCCTTCCCCCTGCGAACCTCTGACATCGTCATGCTGATATTGTCCCGCCAGTACCACACGCGAACCATTCCCCAGAAAGGGCAGATCGAACATCCGGAATTCCACGCGGGCTCGGGGACCGGTCATTTTTTCGAAGTTGGGGGCATTATTATCAAAGTAATATCCGCCTACGTAACCCCGCAGTTCTGCATCAATCGGCATCTGATCGAAGGTCTTCAGCAGCCGCCCGATTTCCAGGTCGGTTCCCCAGTAAGCCCGTTCTTCACCAGCCCGCACGACCACGTTATTGCCGCTCAGATAAGCCGTCGACAGACCATCCACGCGTTGCTGTTTCTGATTGGGGATATAGCCGTTTACCCGGAAATCCCATTCGATGCTCATCAGCTCGAAGCCGAAACTTCCCTGGCGAAAGATATTATTGTACTGGCTGCGGCGGACATCGTAGAAGCCGTACATGCCCGCGATCCACTGATCGTTGACCATCTTGCGGTAGGCCAGGCCGAAATTCCCCTCAGCAGAGGAATCGTTGAAGATATTTCCCCGCAGATCCGCGAAGAACAGACTTTCGTCGTCTTGCGCCAGTGGAATAAACAGCAGCCCCTGTCCGACATCACGGTAGCCGCCGGCTGCCCCTGAGAAATCAAAATAGGCGCGATACAGATAATCATCTTCCTGGAGCCATTCCGGATCCTGACCATGTGCGTACGCAGGCGCAAACAGACCTGGCGCAGTCAAGAGCAGCAGGGCTAGAAGTCGAGAGGAAACTCTAGCGTTCATTATTATCCTGTCAGTGGGATTGTTCCGAGAGTGATCAATTCCAGTCTGTAACGATTAAAATGGTGGCTCAGGTTCTTCTTCGACTACCGCGGGATTTCACTCGCTGAAGAAATCTCCAATTCTGAATAAGTGTTCTCCGACTCCTCTTGCCAGAACCGGTCAGGTAAAATATACCGGTTATAGGGTCGAGGAAATTAAGCAGGCGGGTCGTATTCTCAATCCATTATCAAGCGAGGCTTCAATGTCGTTTCCCGCATTACCCCAGATCGAAATCGAACAGAAACTCCTGGCCGTCGTCTCCGAGACATTGGACATTCCTCTGAAAAAGCTCTCGCTGGATGATCGCATCATTGAAGATCTGCGTGCCGACAGTCTGGACCTGACGGAACTGATGATGAGCCTGGAAGACGCGTTTCAGATCACGATTCCCGATGATCCCAGCGATCCCATCCATAAAGAGATCTTCACCCGCCAGCCGTTTCGACTCTGTGACCTGGTGGAACTGGTAACCCTGCAGATGGGAACGCGTGCTGTACCTCGTGCCAAATGGTTTCGTCAACCAGCCAATCAACCCGGGAAGGGACAGCGCGTTCCTTTCACTCAACTGGATGGCATCGGCAAACGGTCTGCACTGACGGAACCAGACTTGTTCGCCCCTATGGATTCCACGCGTCCCTGTACCATGTGGCGCAGACGCACCGATGGCATGCGCTGCATCCACATTCCAGCCGATACCGTATTACTGGGCAGCGACACTCCCACAGCCAACCCCGATGAGCGCCCCCTGCATGAGGTGGAACTCGATTCCTTTCTGATCGACGCTGAACCGGTCTCAACCACCGCCTACTGTCGCTTTCTGAATTCCATCGGCCAGCTCCCCGAATCGTTCCTGACCGACTGGTTTGTCCTCGATCCGGAAGATGACCGAGACGAACATATGTTTATTCAGCATACGCCCGCCTACGGCTGGCAGCCACTGCTCGGCACCGAAAACTGGCCTATGATTCTGGTCTCCTGGTATGGCGCGAACGCCTATTCGCTCTGGTCCAACAATCGACTCTGGAGCAACTACCGCGACGAAGCCGGCGATCCCGAGGGAAGCTTTCTCCCCACCGAAGCCCAATGGGAATACGCGGCCCGCGGTGCCACTCCGCGTGTCTATCCCTGGGGTGATGCAGGCCCCACCCCGGAAAAACTGCGAGCCGGCCTGCATCGCCAGAAATTGGATTACACAGCCCAGACACTCCCCCTGGCCGCTGTCAACGAAGAGTTGGGTATGTCCCCTTTCGGCCTGCATCACATGGCGGGCAACGTCTGGCAATGGTGCCGCGACTGGTACGACGAATCCTTCTACCAGCACCCCGAGGCGACAGAGCCGAATGCCTGGAATCACCATCCCACACGCGTCCGCAGCGAACGGGGCGGCAGCTGGGTCGGCCCGAACATTCTCTGCCGCAGTTCCTATCGCCGCGGCCGCCCCCCCATCGCCCGCGGCCGCTGCCTCGGCTTCCGTTGCGTCAGCTCGGTGCAAGACCTGCCTGTAACGCATCCCTGATCACACAGGGTTCCTGCAAGCATTGATCAGACATTAACATAGCGCGAAAACTTGAGCCCCGCTGTCTCTGCCCAGCGACGCAGGACATTGCGTTCTCTCCGATTAGGCAATCGATTCGCCTTGCCACGCACTTCACTGATCAGGTTGTTCTCTTTACGGACCTCAATGGTAATCGCCTTTTTGAAGCCCTGTTGAAGCTCAATCTGCATCGACCAGATCGAACTTTCGCCGCCGGTACAATTTTCAATATAACTCGCGACACAATGCTTCATCTGGTTCCCTTCTGTAACCAGATCATCGCTGGTTAATATCTCGCGGATCATCCAGCGATTATCATCTTCAAAATCAAACTCACGAATTCCGCTCGCAACCCAGGTACATTCGGGAATTTTACTTTTTTGTTCCTGTTCACGGTGCCAGTCGGCAACATCCCGCAATAAAGAACGCGGAGTCCGTCCCTTAATGGAATAATCAGGTGCAGGAGCATCAACTTCATCATACACACCATAATCACCAGGTATTGTGAAGACTCCAAAACGCTGATACCGTAAGAATTCAACGATAGACTGAATCTGTCGGCGATCCAGACTTGCATGATGAATCAGCCATTGAATGACCGTGGTCCAAAACTGGTCATTTGATAATTCTTCGGGAAAAGGGGACTGCATGATTGCCCGGCCCAGACCAGGATCTCCGCCCATCCCCAGAACCTGTCCCCAGCGCAGCGCCTGTAAGATCGTAAGATCCTGTGGCGCCTGCATAAAATAGTGCGCCATTTTTTTCGAATAGGAAACCGGCAAACGGCAGTTTCGGATATTCTGTCCTTGTCCGACTTCGAGATACCACTCCCTCCAGTCCTCACACTCCGGAGTGTAATTTACCAGCCAGACGGAATCGAAAAAACGAGGCATCTGGTATTTGACGAACAGGTGTCTCAAAAGCGACGAAAACTGTCGCCGGGCGCTTGTACCTCTGGGTTTCCAGGTTTCAATCGGTCGAATCCAGTAACTCGCTTTGGACGCAATGAAAACCAGTGCGTCAATGTATCGCACTCCCCAAGGATACCTCTGTTGTGTGACTGCAACAGTATCCATTAAAAACTTTGTTTTACAGCAATACAGATGCGAGATCAGCCTCATAAATGAATCGCGTGTCATTTCGCTATGGTTGATGCAGGGACTTTCCTGATCATGCAGTTGCCAGATCATTCTCAATACAGGATCAGTAATGGATTTTTTACTGACCTCCTTAGAACAAACAGTATCCAGCTTATCAACAATCGACCGCTGTTCCTGTTTCCTCTGTCTGAGACAGTTAACTGCCATCTGGCGACGGAAATAAAGCAGTTCCTCGCGCCGCTGAAACCGCCTCTTTCGGAGACTGGTGCGAAATCCATTTTCGACGCACCACTGGCGATACTCCCGAGCGTCTTCAGGCCGAGACATTGAAGATGCGCGAGCAGTTCAGGATCTGCTGCCTGTTTTGTAGACGTTTCTTTTCTGTGAGACATGACTGACTGTCGTTTCTGTAATAAATGAAATCAATTGTTTGAACCTTTGTCTGTGTTTCAGAGTCGATCTGTATAACATCGTTTTCCTCCTTTCGAAATAAGAATTGGGGTGAACTTTGATCTACGACACACTACCCGATGGCAGGGTTCACAATTGAGAGGAACAACAATGCAGGCCATCATCTTTACAGGCATTCCGGGCGCCGGAAAAACTTCGTTTTATCGACAAATGTTTTTCGCAACCCACGTGCGCATCAGCCTGGACCTCTTGAAAACGCGGGCTCGGGAAACACGTTTCCTGGAAACCTGCCTGCAGACCGGCCAGCAATTCGTGGTCGACAATACGAGTCCGAGCCGCGAAGAACGTGCCAAATACATACAGCTGGCCCGCCAGGCCGGCTTTAGCATCACCGGTTATTATTTTGCCTCCCGCGTAGATCCCTGCCTGCAGCGGAATGCAGAACGCGAGCCCCCCGCTCGGGTTCCCGACGCCGCAATCCTGTCTGCAGCCCGACGCTTGCAGCGTCCGTCGCTGCAGGAAGGCTTCGATCAACTGTTTTATGTCAGTCTGGAACAGGGAGAATTCCTGGTTGAGGAGTGGAACGATGAACTTTGATGAACTGGATCAGAAGATGCGGATCTATGAATCCGCTGCGGACACCTGCGTTCTGCCCGACATGTATATGGTCGCCCGGCTGGATGGCCGTGGATTTACCCGGCTCACAAAAGAAGTCTGCGCATTCGAACGCCCCTTCGATGTGCAATTCCGGGACATGATGGTCCGAACCACTAAAGCCTTATTGAGCTGCGGTTTCCGCATTGTTTATGCCTTTACCGAAAGCGACGAAATCTCGCTGCTCTTTGACCGTGAAGAGCATTTGTTCGGGCGAAAGCTCCGCAAACTGAACTCCCTCCTGGCCGGGGAAGCCAGCGCGCAGTTCTCACTGCAACTGGGACAGGTCGCCACGTTTGACTGCCGGATTTCACAACTGCCCAACCAGGAACGGGTGATTGACTATTTCCGCTGGCGCAGTGCCGATGCGGCTCGCAATGCCTTGAACGCACACTGTTACTGGTGCCTCCGCAAAGAGGGACGCGACGCCCGACAGGCCACGCAACAGCTCTCCGGCCTGACCTTCGGTCAGAAAAACGAACTCCTGTTCCAGCGGGGCATCAACTTCAACGATCTGCCCGCCTGGCAGAAACAGGGAATCGCGGTCTACTGGGAAGAGTTTGACAAACCGGCCGTCAATCCCCTCACCGGGGAAGCGGTTGTTGCGCTGCGCCGCCGGCTCATCGTCAACGATCAGCTTCCCCGTAAAAGAGAGTACACTGAGTTTCTGACGCAACTGCTCGACGCTTCCTGATACACGCTCCCGGAACAACTGCAGCCGGGAGCGTGTTTATGCTGCCTTACACGGTCTCGTTGAATGTCAAATGCTCCTGGTGTGCCCAGCTGTTTAAAACCTTTCGAACCGTCGAACTCGGCTTACTGTTGTTTTTACCTCGTGCCTCAAAGATCTCCTTCTTCCCTGGCAGAACTTCAATCGTCAACTGACGCCGTCGTCGCTGACCGGCTTTGACCTTCATCGACCAGATCGTCGTTTGCCGGCGGACACATTCATTCAGATACGTCTCCACGCAGTGCTTCATGATCTTGCTTTCAATCTGCAGTTGGCGCGGCGTGAGAACTTCCTCGATACTCCAGATCTGCCCTTCGAGTTCGCACTGGAATTCGCCAATCTCACTCCTCTGCCAGGGGAAATCAAGCGGGTCGACTTCCGGCGGAGGCATCACCCCTTTTTCGATCAGATCCGCTTTCCAGTGAACCATGTGCCGTCGGAGCGACATCAGCGAACGCCCCTTCAGAGAGAAATCGGGTTGCAGCGGATAGGGACCGGTCCCTTTCCACCAGACCTTTTCTGCAGGTTCAAACCGTTGCTGGTTCACAAAATGGACAATCTCGACGATCTCATCCACGGAAATCGGTTGGTTCTGGATCAGAAATCGAAATACCGAATCCCAGAAACGCTGATCTTGCAAGGGATAACAGAGTGGGGTCCGTGAAATCAGAATCCGCGCCAGCCGCTCATCACCCCCCAGTGCGCGAACGCGTGCCCAGTTCAGTGCTGCAAAGGGTGACAGATCATCGGGAGACTGCATGTAAAATGCTCCCATTTTCTTAGTCATGCTTTGAAACAATGGATTGGGAAACTGCCGCACACTCCGGCCTTGTGCCAGATGCAGATAGAGATCCAGTTCCCACGCTGCCTCGTTTTCATCCCACCAGGCGGCGGTCAGAAATTCGGGAACGGGATACTGATCGAACAGATGATGCACCAGAGACCGCAGTTGAACCAGGGGGCTGCCCGCGGGTACTCCCCAATCTTCCGGATGACGGTTCCAGGCAAAGCTACGCCGCGCCATTCTCTTACAGGCTGCGATCACCGCCTGCGCGTTTACGGGAGCCAGAAAACCACCATGCTGCTCAGCGGACAACAGTCTGGTCTGTGAACGAATCACACGAATCAATCGCCAGTATTTTTTCCGATGCGCTGTTCGCATGGCAGCCGACTGCGCAATCAGCGCATCCACGCAACGTGCGGCGTGGTGTTTTCGGTTTTTAGAATTCATGGTTACCGTACTGAGAAAAAGGAATAATCAGACCAGCGATGCGCATACATCGCCCCCCCAAGTCATACCCCTGGCGCAGAACGCCGTTGATATGCTCGCTAGAGATTTGTCAGATCAAACCAGTACGAATTCGCATGAATATCACCTCGTGGTGCAGAGTACCCGACAGGCACTAAAGAGAACCAGACTCCGGCTCTCGTGTCATTATTGGGGAGTCCCTTTACAACAGGCCTCCGTTTTCTCATCGACATTGACACAGCATCCGAACAACGGTTCGGCTTTTTCATGAAATCAGACAGGTGAATCACACACAGCCAATTCTGTTGATTCTCGATATCGACGAGACGTTACTGCATGCCACGGTCCAGACTTTGGCACACAGTCCGGACTGCCGCATTGGCCCGTATGTGGTCTATCTGCGTCCTTACTTCACTGAATTCCTCGAACAGACCTCTCAGCTGTTCAAGCTCGCACTCTGGTCCTCGTCCAGTCCCGATTATGTCCAGGCGATCGTCAGTCAGATTATCCCTGCTTCCGTCTCACTCGAATTTGCCTGGAGCCGGGACCGCTGCATTACCCGCTTCGATCCGGAATGGCAGTCTTACTATTACGTCAAGGATTTGCGGAAAGTGAAACGCTGCGGCTACGATCTGAACCGCACACTGATCGTGGATGACACCCCCCGCAAACTGGAACGCAACTATGGAAATGCGATCTACGTCACTCCCTGGTTCGGTGATGACAGACACGATAATGAGTTGCAGCGGTTGGCAGCCTATCTGCCAAAGTTATGCGGTGAGCCAAATCTGCGTCGCATTGAAAAACGGTACTGGAAGAATTCCGGTCAGTTCTGATATTCAGCGAACCTCACTGAAGCCGCCGTGTCTCCCTTCTCAAACCACTCTGTTCTCTGACCTAATCGGAGGTGTGCTATGAACTATTCCGAATTTGACGACCGGCCATTTTTTTGAAACGATGAGCAAACGCCGCACAGGCTTCCCGTCTGAAACACAAGTCAAACGGGGCGTCCGCATCGTGCATGGCGTTAAGCTGCTCGAAGAAAAACTCGGCCGCAACGATTTATGCCCCTGCGGCTCAGGCCAGCGCTTCAAAAAGTGCTGCCTCACGCGGGGCTGCTTTTGACGGCGTGAACCGCAATCACTTTTTTCAGAGAATAACAACCGTGCGCAGGAATTACCGTGCGCCGGTTGTCCGTCACTGAGTTTTCACGTCAGCCGTTTTCTGCCAGAATCGACATAGAGAGTCTGCGCATACTGAAACGGCTGAATCTGATACATCCCCTTCACTTTTGTTAAAGAGAGTCCGGACCGATGGGCAGTTCCCACGATCAATTTGTGAAATATCCGCGGACACCTCATCTGTTCGGCTCTACGGGGACGGCAGACGACAAACGGCTCAGCGAACAGGCTTCGCTGCAGTTCATTGCCGATCCGTCTCTCATCGTGGAGGAAAAGATTGACGGCACCAACGTCGGACTCCATTTCTCTCCCACGGGAGAACTCGTTCTGCAGTGTCGGGGGCACCTGATCAACGAAGGCATGCACCCGCAGTACGATCTGTTCAAACAATGGGCCATGGTCAAACGGCCGGTCCTGGAACAGATGCTGGAAGACCGGTTCATCCTGTTCGGCGAATGGGTCTATGCCCGGCACTCGATTCATTATCGCAGTCTGCCGCACTACTTCTTTGAATTTGACATTTACGATAAAGTACAACAGGTCTTTCTCAGCCTCGCCTGCCGACTGGAACTGCTCGCAGGCACCGGTATCGAAACGGTCCCCGTTATCCATACCGGTCCGCTGGCACGCAAAGATCTGGAGACGCTGATTGGCCAGTCCGCCTTTGACAGTGTCTTTGACAATCCACTTTCCAACAACACGGACAACCTGATGGAAGGCGTTTATCTCCGCACCGAAGCGGGCTCAGCCGTCACCGGCAGGTCCAAGTTTGTCCGTCCCGAATTTGTAGAAAAAATCAAACAGAGCAGCCACTGGCAACACCAGGCCATGGTTCCCAACCTGCTCTCCAAACAGGCAGATATCTGGTCATGAACTGGCAGACACTGACAACATCGACTCTGGAGGAGATCCTGCACTGGGCCGCTACGCAGCCCTGGTGCCAGGCGATGTCCGACTGCGCGCAGGATGCCCAGTGGCACGCCGAAGGAGATGTCTGGACGCATACCCAGCTCGTCTGCCGCCAGTTGCCGGAACTCAGTGAGTGGGCGACCCTGTCAAACCGGGAACAGTCCATCCTGATCTTCACCGCACTCCTGCACGATGCCGCCAAACCACTGACCACGCAACTCGATCCCGAAACCGGCCGCCTGCGTTCGCCTAAACATGCCGTGAAGGGAGAATACCTGGCGAGAAATATTCTGCGCGGACTGGGCTGCGACCTGGAAACCCGCGAAATCATCTGCCGACTGGTCCGCTACCATGGTCGTCCCGCTTTTCTGCTGGAAAAACCGAATCCGGAACAGGAAGTGATTTCCCTCTCCTGGCTGGTCAACCATCGTCTGCTCTACCTGTTCGCCCTGGCTGATACCCGCGGACGGGCGACCGACAGCATGTCGCGTCCCGAAGAACACCTGCGATTCTGGAAAATGATCGCCGAGGAACAGCACTGCTTCGATCAGCCCTATCCGTTCGCCAACGATCAGGCGAGATTCCTGTTTTATCACTCCCCCGAACCGAACGTGCATTATGTGCCCCACGAAGAATTCAACTGCACGGTCACAATGCTCTCCGGCCTGCCGGGCTCGGGAAAAGATACCTGGCTCGCGCGGCACCGCACGGATCTGCCTGTCGTCTCCCTGGATGATGTGCGCGATGACCTGGGTATTGAGCCAACAGACAACCAGGGAGAAGTCGTCCAACTGGCCAGGGAACGCTGTCGCGAACTCTTACGCAACAAGGCTGACTTCGCATTCAACGCTACTAACCTGTCCCGACAGATCAGAAAACGCTGGCTGCAGCTCTTCGCCGACTACGGTGCCCGTATCGAACTGATCTACCTGGAACCGTCGCTGGAAACGATATTGAAACAGAATAGTCAGCGTCCCCAGCCAGTCCCGGAAAAAGTCATACGCCGTCTCGTAGAAAAAGTCGAACCTCCCACCCTGACCGAGGCTCACATAGTGACTTACAGTGCACATTGAATCATTCTCTACGGTTGGAAATCCAACATGCTCTTATCCATCACAACGACACACGAACCCGCCAGCGATCTGAGCTATCTGCTCCACAAACACCCGGACCGTTTTCAGAGTTTCAATCTGAGTTTCGGCAACGCCCACGTGTTTTATCCCACGGTTTCCCAGGAACAGTGCACCGCCTGCCTGCTGCTGGACGTCGATCCGGTGGGGATGGTCCGTGGCAAAGGACATCACCAGTCGTTCCTGCTCGACCAGTACGTCAACGATCGGCCCTATGTCGCCTCGTCTTTTATGAGTGTCGCCCTTTCACAGGTCCTGGGATCCGCACTCAACGGACGTTGCAAGGATCGTCCGGAACTGGTCAGCACGCCGCTGCCGCTCACGGTACAGATCGCCGTCCTGCCCGTACGCGGCGGGGAAGAACTGATTCGCGAAATCTTCGAACCGCTGGGTTACGAAGTCGCCATCGAGTCATATCCGCTGGATGAACTGTTCCCGGACTGGGGTGAGAGTCCCTGTTACACAGTCACCCTGACAGGTACGAAAACACTTGCGGAACTGCTCAACCACCTCTATGTCCTGATCCCGGTCTTCGACAACCGCAAACATTACTTCGTCGGCGAGAACGAACTGGAAAAACTATTAGAGAAAGGAGCCGGCTGGCTGGCCGACCATCCCTTAAAAGATCAGATCAGCCGCCGCTACCTGAAGTATAAACCTAGCCTGTACCTCACCGCCCTGGCTCGTCTGGTCGAAGAAACCGAGACCGAAGAGACGGAACTGGAAAACGAAAGCGAAGAGACAGCAGAGGACCTCCCCGACAAAGCGGTTCCCCTGAACCAGCAGCGACTGGGCAGCGTAATGGCTGCCCTGCGTGCTTCTGGTGCGCAAAGTGTGCTCGACCTGGGCTGCGGCGAAGGAAAGCTGCTTTGCGAGCTGCTGGCCGATCGACAGTTCGAACAGATCGTCGGCTTGGATATCTCGGTCCGTTCGCTGGAAATCGCTGCGAAACGTCTCAAACTGAATCGACTGCCGGAACGACAGGCCCAACGGGTTAAGCTGCTGCACGGCTCGCTGACTTACCGCGATCGTCGTCTCGAAGGTTTCGACACCGCGGCTCTGGTTGAAGTGATTGAACACCTCGATCCGCCCCGTCTGGCGGCGCTGGAACGGATGCTGTTTGAATTCGCCCGTCCAAAAACCATCGTGCTGACCACACCGAACCGGGAATATAACGTGATGTGGGAAACCCTGCCCGCCGACCAGCTGCGTCACGCCGACCACCGGTTCGAATGGACGCGGACTGAATTTCAGACATGGGCCACGGGCATTGCAGACCAATTCGGTTACTCCGTCCGCTTCCTGCCCGTCGGACCGGAAGATAAAGCCGTAGGTGCCCCCACACAAATGGGAGTGTTTGAATTGAAGTCGCACACCGATACCTGATCACCGTGCCTTGAATTTCACTCGTTTACATTCTCATCCATTCAGGAACTCTAAAAACAGATTTCCTGCTTAACTTCAGACTCAGGCAATTATCAATTAATGGAAATCTCAATCCCGAAACTCTCTCTCGTCGTACTCGTCGGCCCCAGCGGGGCAGGCAAAAGTACGTTTGCGCGAAAACACTTCCTGCCGACTGAAGTCATCTCTTCCGATTTCTGCCGGGGGATGATCAGCGATGACGAAAACGACCAGAATGTCACGAAAGAAGCCTTCGAACTGCTGGGTTACATCGTCTCCCAACGCCTGAAATCCGGGCGGCTGACCGTCGTCGACGCCACCAACGTCCAGCAGGAGGCCCGGGCACAGTGGATCGAACTGGCGCGGAAGTACCACTTTCTGCCGGTCGCCATCGTGCTCAACCTGTCCGAAAAGATCTGTCATGCGCGGAACCAGGAACGCCCCGACCGTTCGTTTGGATCTCACGTGGTCCGCAATCAGCGCTCGCAGTTAAAACGCAATCTGAAACGCCTCCGTCGCGAGGGCTTCCGCTATGTATTTGAAATGGACTCGGTCGAACAGATCGATGCGGCTCGCCTGGAACGGGTCCCCCTCTGGAACGACCGTCGTGAGGAACAGGGCCCCTTCGACATCATCGGCGATATTCATGGCTGCTGCGACGAACTGGAACTGCTGCTCGCAGAGCTGGGCTATGCACCGACCTCCGTTGAGGAAGCAGATCCCCTGTGGGGCGATGTCTGTTATGCGCATCCCGAGGGGCGCAAGGTTGTCTTTCTGGGCGATCTCGTCGACCGGGGACCGCGGTCGCTGGATACGGTCCGTATCGTACGCAACATGGTCCAAGAGGGGACGGCCCTCTGCGTTCCCGGCAACCATGACATGAAACTGCTCCGCAAGCTGAAAGGGAAAGATGTCAAACTGACGCACGGACTCGCAGAAACGGTCGCTGAAATCGAAGCGCTACCAACAGAGACGCGGGAACCGTTCTGCCAGGCGCTGGCCGAATTCCTCGACAGCCTGATCAGTCATTTCGTGTTGGATCAGGGTAATCTGGTCGTGGCCCATGCCGGATTGACAGAAGACCTGCAGGGACGTGGCTCGGGGAAGGTCCGTTCATTCGCTCTTTACGGCGAGACGACAGGCGAAACCGACGAATTCGGCTTTCCGGTCCGCTATAACTGGGCCGCCGAATACCGAGGCGCTGCGCACGTGGTCTATGGTCACACTCCGGTTCCCGACCCGGAGTGGCTCAACCGCACGGTCAACATCGACACGGGCTGCGTCTTTGGTGGTTGCCTGACGGCACTCCGCTATCCGGAAAAAGAGTTCGTCTCCGTACCGGCGAAAGAAGTCTACTGCGAATACGCCAAACCCATGTATCGGAATACGGATGCAGCATCACAAACTGCTCAGCAGCAGTACGACGACCTGCTCGACCTGCAGGATGTCATCGGTAAGCGGTTTATCAGAACGCGTCTGCAGACGAACATCACCATTCGCGAGGAGAACGCGACCGCGGCCCTGGAGGTCATGAGCCGCTTCGCCGCCAATCCCAAATGGCTGATTTACCTGCCGCCAACGATGTCGCCCCCGGAAACATCTATGGAACCGGGACTGCTGGAACATCCGGCAGAAGCATTTGCGTATTTTCGCAACCAGGGAATCCCCCAGGTGATCTGCGAAGAAAAGCACATGGGTTCGCGGGCGGTGGTTGTCGTCTGTCGCGATCAGGAAACGGCCCGTCAGCGGTTCGGTGTGCAGGAAGCGGAACGCGGCATCGTTTACACACGCACGGGCCGGCGTTTCTTCAACCAGCCTGAACTGGAAGCCGCCTTCCTGGAACGGGTCCGCCAGGCTTTGAGTGCTGCAGACTTCTGGAATGAGTTCCAGACGGACTGGGCCTGCTTCGACTGCGAACTGATGCCCTGGTCAGCCAAAGCTCAGGCGCTGTTGCAGTCGCAGTACGCAGCCGTAGGAGCCGCGGGAAAAGCGGCGCTGCCCCCAGTCGTCGCTGCGCTGGAACAGGCAACTGCCCGGCTGACTGCTGACGAAGCCTCGCATGCTGCAGAAATCGCAAACCACTTCCGTAATCGGGAGACTGCGATCGAGGAATTCGTGCGCGCCTATCGCCACTATTGCTGGCCCGTGGAAACTCTGGATGATCTGAAGCTGGCCCCGTTTCACCTGCTGGCCACCGAAGGGCGAGTTCACAGCGACCAGAATCATGACTGGCACATGCAGACCATTGCACGCATCTGTGCGCAGGATGAGAATCTACTGCTGGCAACGCCGTCGTTGAAAGTCGATCTGACCGACAATGACAGCGTGCAGGCCGGCATCGACTGGTGGTCGGGATTGACAGGCACGGGTGGAGAAGGGATGGTGGTCAAACCCCTGGAATGGGTGCAGCGGGGTTCCCAAGGACTGGTGCAGCCCGCGATCAAGTGCCGGGGGAAAGAGTATCTGCGGATTATCTATGGTCCAGACTACGACGCGAAAGAAAATCTGACCCGCCTGCGCCAACGGGGTCTGCACCGCAAACGATCGCTGGCGCAGCGTGAATTCGCCCTGGGCATTGAAGCCCTGGAACGATTCGTGAACCGGGAACCGCTCAGGCGGGTCCATGAATGTGTGTTCGGGGTACTGGCTTTGGAAAGTGAGCCGGTCGATCCCCGATTGTAAAACTTCGCCCCCAGCGAAAACAGGAAGTGAAACCATGAACAAGCGCGTCCACTATCAACCGAACCTGATCTATTCTGACGGCACACAGGTGGTCACAGTCCGGGATATCATCGGACCGAACGGTCGTACGCAGCATCCGCGGGGATCGGTTGGTGTGGTAGTGCGTGCGCCGCGTGACCTGGATCACTCGTATCGCGTTAAGTTTCCGGATGGTGTCGAAGTTGCCCTCAAGGCAGACGAGCTGACCCTGCTCGCCCAATTCAAAGAGGGGGAGATCGGCAACAGCGAGATCAACGCAAACCGCAGCGACTTGTTCTCCCGCGTGATCTTCAAGTGCATCATTGGCTCCCGGGCCTTTGGTCTGGAGGATGAGCAGTCCGACACCGATTATCGCGGCATCTACCTGCCGCCCGCGGAGCTGCAGTGGTCACTGTACGGCGTTCCCGAACAGCTCGACTGTCATGAAACACAGGAAACCTACTGGGAGCTGCAGAAGTTTCTGGTCCTGGCTTTGAAAGCGAACCCGAACGTCCTGGAGTGCCTCTATACTCCCCTGGTCGAACAGGTCACGCCCCTCGGCCAGGAACTGCTGGATCTGCGGGAAATCTTTCTGACGCGCATCGTCTATCAGACCTACAACGGTTATGTGATGTCGCAGTTCAAAAAGATGCAGACTGATATCAAGAACCAGGGGAAGGTCAAATGGAAGCATGTGATGCACCTGATCCGGCTGTTGATCTCGGGAGTCACCCTCCTGCGTGAAGGCTATGTTGTCGTCGATGTGGGACCACACCGGGAGCAGCTGCTGGCCATCAAGCGTGGTGAACTCCCCTGGGACGAAACCGAGAAATGGCGGAAGAGCTTGCACAAAGAATTTGAGCAGGCGCTGGAGCAGACCAGACTACCGGCCCGCCCTGATTATGAAACTGCGAATAACTATCTCATCAAAGCGCGTCGACTGGCGACGCAGGAGGCACTGCCATGAACTTCGATCCCCGACTGGAACAACAGCTCAAGGAACATCCTTATCCTCTGCTGTTCGCCACTATCAGTGGATCGCATATCTATGGCTTTCCTTCTCCCGATTCTGATTACGATCTCCGTGGCGTACACATACTGCCGCTGGAGACCGTGATCGGTCTGCGAGAGGGACAGGTCACGGTGGAGCGTTCGCGCGTTGATGACGGTCTGGAAATCGATCTGGTCACACACGATGTGGGTAAGTTCTTTCAACTCATGCTCAAAAAGAATGGCTACGTGCTGGAGCAACTACTCTCGCCGCTGGTCCTGCAGGCCACTCCCGAGTATGAAGAGCTGAAAGCACTGGCGCCCGGCTGCGTGACCAGATATCACGCCTACCATTACCTGGGTTTCGCGGCCACGCAGTGGAAACTGTTCCAGAAGGAAGATCCGCCCCGGGTCAAACCCCTGCTCTACGTGTATCGGGTTCTACTCACCGGTCTGCATCTGATGCGCACTGGCGAACTGGAACCGAACCTGATCCTGTTGAATGAAGCAGCGCGGCTGTCCTACATCCCCGAACTGATCGAACGCAAGCTGGAAGGTTCTGAACGTTCCACGCTGGATGCCGCCGACATGGAGTTCCATGGACGCGAATACCAACGTCTTGTGGGGGAACTGGAACAGGCGATGGAAACCACCAGCCTGCCCGAAAAACCGAGTTCGGGTGATGCGTTGAATGATCTGCTGGTCCGGATCCGTCTGGCTCAGCGGAAAGGAACCTGATTCGCATTTTCAAACCAGTAACTGAAAGACGCTCGTTTTTATTTGAGAACGAGCGTCTTTCTCATTCAGGGTGCGTGAAATCTGCCACTTCGAATCGTACTCAGAGAATCGCACATTCACATTTGTATAAAATAAAACGTTAACAATTTTTTTGTTAAGTTCGTATAAATTATGTGATTTTTACTGACTCATTTCTGTTGAAGTCATCTTCTCTGAGTAAAATCGAGTAGAAACATGACTGATTTCAGGCACCCACGTTCACCAGGTGCAACGCGACAGGAACATTTATATGCGATCTGCAAATCTATTGTTGATCACGCTTTTTATCTATTGTGCCACCGGACTTTCTACAGAGCTAACTGCACAGGAACCCAAACAGGTAAAAGGCGAATACTACGGACTGAAATTTGACGGCCGAGACAGCTATGTCACTCTGCCCCATCTGAATTTCACTGCATGGAATACGTTTACCATCGAAGCCTGGGTCAAAGACTGGACCGGCCGCATCTGCTGCGAAGGCAAACAGGGAGATCCCGAGAACAGCATCTGGATTTCCATCCGGGCCAGCCGCCATTCTGCAGGCTGGGAAAGTAACAACGGGACCAATTATTCTACGCGCGTCGACCCGAACTCGGTCGAAGGCTGGGATCATGTCGCCATGATTTATACCGGCACCGAGCAGGTCATTTACGTCAACGGCAAAGAAGTGCATCGACAGAATGCCCCCAAGCCAGGTCCGTTTGTTGCAGATCGAAAATTCTTTCTCGGTGCCCAGGAAAAATGGGATGAGGAACAAACCAAGCCGGCAGCCCTGTTCGGCAAGGGAATCATGCGGATGTTTCGCGTCTCGAATGTCGTCCGCTATGACAAGGAATTTACTCCTGCTCAATCCTTTACACCGGACGCGAATACAGAGCTGCTGCTCGATTTCTCAAAGCCTGACCAGACCACGCTTGCGGATGTCTCCAAACACAAACGGAACGGTACCATCCACGATGCCAAGTGGGTTCTACTGACTGAAGAATAAACTCAGTCTGCCTGCGAATGGTTGCAGTCTGTTAGATTCACCATCTCCGGACCACAGCAGCCCGACTGTGCGTAGAGTTCATCTTTCGCATCTGCTTTCAACACGACGAACACTTCCCACTTATGACCATCGGGATCCACGGCCCAGACTTTGTCCTGCACGGCATAACAACAGGTGGTCGCCTCTTCCGTGATGGTTTTAATCCCGGCGGCCTGAAATCGTTCGATGGCAGCATGCACTTCCGCTACGGATTTCACCTGGATCCCAAAGTGAGCTGAGCCCCCTTCAACGGTGACGTCCCCCTCCACTTCATTCAGGGTCAGATTTACCGAAGGATCCACCGGTTCAAATTTCGCATAACGGGGACGTTCCTTGCTGGGAGCCACCCCCAGCAGCAGTTCGTAAAACTTTTTTGACTGCGCCAGATCGGAAACCGTCAAGGCGACATGCACACGGAAATTACCCGGAAAGTCGACAGCTGATTCCTGAGTCATCATGATCTCCCTCGTATTGAAACTGAACCTAAGCAGATTCGTCAGCCAGAAAGGCCTGGATTTTGGTTTTGATTTCATCCCGCACACGACGGAATGTTTTCATTTTTTCTTCATCGGTTCCCGTCGCATCAGCGGGATCATCAAACGGCCAGTGCAGGGTTTGGGTCGCTCCCGAGAAAACCGGGCAGGATTCTTTTGCGTTATCGCAGACCGTCACCACCAGATCGAACTGTTGTTCGGTAAACTGATCGAGATGCTTACTGGTATTCTCTGACAGATCGATATCCAGTTCCCGCATCGCTTCAATCGCCAGGGGATGCACATACCCCGAAGGCTTCGAACCAGCCGACTCCGCCTCCCATTCTCCTTGTCCTAAAAACTCCCAGAGCTCTTCGGCCATCTGGGAACGACAGGAGTTACCGGTACATAACACTAATACGCGTTTCATCATAGTTCCTTATCAAGATCCAGCTTTATAATAAGTTTGTGTATCCGTCGTTAATCATTCAGCGGTTTGACTGCTGTCGGCTTCAGAATTCACCGCACACGTCTGATGTGGAAACCAGTCCTGCGTTTTAAGACAGAACCTGACCAGCGTGAGCATGAGCGGCACTTCAATTAACACGCCCACCACGGTTGCCAGCGCTGCCCCCGAAGAAAGTCCGTAGAGCATCGTGGCCGTCGCAATCGCCACTTCAAAGTGATTGGAAGCGCCGATCATCGCAGTCGGTGCTGCGTTTTCATAGGTAAGCCCCAGCACTTTTGACAAAAAGTATCCCAAGGCAAAAATCACAATCGTCTGGATCAACAGCGGGATCGCAATCCAGAGAATCGTCAGGGGATTACTGAGAATTGTTTCTCCTTTGAAAGAGAACAGCAGGATCAGAGTGACCAGCAGAGCCGTAATTGTGACTGGTGTGAGCGTATGCAGAAACTTTTCCTTGAACCAGACTTCCCCTTTCGTGGCCATTAACCATTTTCGAGAGAAGAACCCGGCAACCAGAGGGAATGCGACATAAACTCCAATGGAAAGCAACAATGCCTGCCAGGGAACAGGTAGTTTTCCCACCCCCAGCAGAAAGCCGCCCAGAACACCGAATAACAACAGCATCGTCAGCGAATTGATCGCCACCATGACCAGCGTATGCCCATCGTTGCCTTTCGCCAGAAAACCCCAGACCAGTACCATGGCAGTACAGGGGGCGATCCCCAACAGAATGCAGCCTGCCAGATAGCTGCGCCAGAGAGGCACTTCCAGCATTTTCACCCCATCTACCAGCACGACTTTACCGGCACCGTAGACGGCTCCCACATCGAGATCGAGTCCGAACGGCATTTTAACATAGTCCACCGCGTCGGGACCAATGAACTGGTAAAACAGTGTTCCCAGGAAAAAACTGGCAATCGCATACATCGAAAAGGGTTTAATCGCCCAGTTGATAAACAGGGTCAGGCCAACCGGACGCACCGCTTTGCCGGCTTTCAGAACTTCGGCAAAATCGATTTTGACCATGATCGGATACATCATGAAGAACAGGCAGACCGCAATGGGAATCGACACCACGGGAGCTTCGTTGACATAAATCGCCATGCTGTCCAGTTTGAGGGCAATCCCGGGAGCCAGTTTTCCCAGTACAATCCCGGCCACAATACAGAGCGCGACCCAGACGGATAGATAGCGTTCAAAGAAGCTGATCCCCTGACTGGAAGTAACTCCTGCGCTGTTGGCATCTGCAGACATTTCGTCTTTGCTCCTCGTGCTACACCATGGCGATTACGCCATATAGCCATATTTAGTTTAAAAAAATTACTCGAGTGACTGTTTCCGGGCTTCCAGGTCAGACAGTAGCACCGTTTCCATGCAGGAAAAGAATCCATCCAGACAGCCGCAGGTCACTCGATAATAATTGAGCGCCCCTTCTTTGCGGGCTGCGACCAGCCCTACTTCTTTCAAAATTGCCAGATGCTTGGAAACCGTAGACTGATCTGCTCTCACCTGTTCGGTCAGATCTCCCACGCACAACTCCTGAGTCTGGAGCAGATCCAGCATCAGCAGCCGACTGGGATGAGCCATCGCCTTGGCGATTTTGGCCCGGGCTTCATATTGTTGGCGTGTTTTTTCTTTCATGGCAATATGACCATATTACCCCTTTCCGTCCTAAACGTCAACACTCAAAATGCGATCGGTTCAATCAGAAAACTGAGCCAGGAGAAATCTTTGAAGCACGGGCACATGACTGCGTTCCGGTTCTTTCACGGAAGTCACCAGCGTCAACCGGGGTTGTGAGAGTTCGGCGATCCGCTCCTGTAGTTCAGGCAGACGCTCCTCCAGTTCCACCCGATAGCGTACTGTAAACTCATGATATTGATCGGAATGACTGTGAAACCATTTCCGTAATTCGTTGGAGCGAGCCAGCTCTTTCGCCCAGACATCAATGGCGGCTTTCTCTTTGGCTACACCACGGGGCCAGAGACGGTCAACAAGCACCCGCAAGCCATCCGCGGTTTGGGCTTTATCGTAAACCCGCTTGATCTGGATCCTGCCGGTCATGGGATCGCTCTTAGAAAGAGTCTGGGATCAGGCGTCAGGGACTTCGAGGCGACAGCAGCCAAAGTCGAGATGCTGTTTGCCCGCTTTGCTGACGGCGGCAACTTCAGGATGCAGATTGTAGACGACGAACCGTCCCTCTTTGCGTTTCGTGACCAGTCGGGCGTGATACAGAATCCCCAGGTGATGCGAAATATTGACCACTTCTTCTTCGAGTGCTTCGGCGATCTGACTGACCGTCCGTTCGCCATCACGAAGCAGGTCAATGATGCGGAGCCGAATTGGCTCTCCCAATGCTTTCAGTTTTTCAGCACACAAGTCGGATTGGAGCCGATCTTTAGACATGTTGTTACCATCGCTGCAAGACAGGAAATCCTCCCCTGTTCCTTCATCAGGCGGACAGCCGCGGCAATCAGCCTGCGCGGGGATTCTGGACCTGATTGTAGCATAAACACCGCGCAGGGACAGCTCCAGTAAATGGGAAACCTGTTTTCTGCCACTTTTCCCCAGTTGCTAATTATTACGAGTCCGGGTTTGAAAATAGGATCAGTATTTGATTCTGCCACTTCAATCCTGATTTCAGTCAGAATCGATTTTCCTGATTGTTTTCCAGTCTCGCTTCACTACCATAGTTTCGGAAACTCATCGGAAATCCAGACTCCTGTTTGAAGAATCTTCTCATCACCTGCTTACTGTTATATTAAGCCCAAATCATGACCTGGATGGAATGGTACAACACGCTCTCCAAACCGGACTGGACGCCGTCCCCGGGAACCATCAGCCTGATCTGGCAGATTCTGTATCCGATCATCCTGATTTCCTTCGGGTACGTCTTTTACCAGACAGCACGGCGTCGCTATCCTGCAGCGACAGCAGTTCCGTTCGCGATTAATCTCATTGCCAATCTGAGCTTCACGCCTCTGTTTTTCGGTTTGAGAAATGTTCCGCTGGCCACACTGGATATTCTGGTCGTCTGGTCTACAATCCTCTGGATAATCTACAGGATCTGGCCTCGCTCCCGATGGGTCGCGTTGGCTCAGATCCCATATCTGATCTGGGTTTCCATCGCCACGACGATCCAGGTCAGTATTTTCTGGATGAATTGAGGAGCCTGGCAGTCTGGTGTCAAAAACAAAATCACAATCATCGATCAAGCTGGGGCTCTGTTGTCAGTTTCTGGAAGAACCGATCAAATTTCGAAATACCACTGTCAAATCCAACAGCCAGATGGAACGGACCGCCGCCCTGGAGAAACTGGCGCGACTCTGTCGGGAAAATGCAGAGGCACTCCAATCGTCGCTGGAATACTGTGCCGAACACAACATCGGCTGCTTTCGCATCAACAGTCAGATTCTGCCCCTGAAAACTCATCCCGAGTGTGGCTACGACATGCAGGACCTGCCCGAGGGGAAGGCAATCGTCAAGCTGTTCAAACAGTGTGGCCAGTACGCCCGCGAACATCATATTCGCACCTGCCTTCATCCCGACCAGTTTGTGGTACTCAACTCCCCGCGCGTGGAAGTCGTTGAACGTTCGATAGCAGAGCTCGAGTATCAGTCCGAAGTGGCAGAATGGGTCAATGCGGATGTGGTCAACATTCATGGAGGGGGTGCCTACGGAGACAAGGAAAGTGCCCTGGCTCAGTTTGCGGAGAACTTCCAGCGTCTCTCGAAACGGGTCCGCAGCCGACTGACTGTGGAAAATGACGACACGACCTACACTCCCGCGGATCTGCTACCGCTCTGTCGAAAGATCGGCATACCGCTGGTCTACGACGCGCATCATCACCGCTGTCTGCCTGATGAGCTCTCTGTTGAAGAGGCTACCGAACAGGCAATCCAGACCTGGGATCGCGAGCCCATGTTTCACATTTCCAGTCCTCTGGAAGGCTGGAAGGGACCGAAACCCCACCGGCACCATGATTTCATCAATGTGCGTGATTTCCCTGATTGCTGGAAAGACCGCGAATTGACCGTCGAAGTCGAAGCCAAAGCGAAGGAACAGGCGGTGCTGAAACTGATGCAGTCACTCTGCAGAAGTAAAAACTGATTTTCGTGTTGTCAGACAGAAGCCCAGACTGATCAGAAAAATCAGCCATTCACCGGTCGCCAGTGAGTACGTCGTCGCGCCGATTCCCTCGAACAGGAAAAAACTGGCACAACGAAATAAGACCAGGCAACCATGCACGATCACACAGACCGTCAACGCATACCGCGTCACTCCGGCCTGCCAGAGGGGCCAGAGAAAGATCAGACCTAAAGCCAGTTCCAGACCGCCATACACCACCAGGAATTCCGACTGCCCGGAGCCTCCCTCCAGCGTAAAGCCCACCGACTGGGATGTGGATGCAGGGGTGATCGCACACCAGGCTGCAAGCATCAGATACAGCCCACCTACCAGGGCCAGCCAGACTCGAATCATCAGTCAAAACTCCTGTGTATTGAGGATACGCTGAATACTCCGAGAATAGACGATCCTCGTCCAATGGTCAAACTGAGGTGAACCTGGTCGCGTTTCCGACTGTCTTATTCGCAAGGTATTGCAGCCGATGAGGGTCTGCGCGGAATCCCAGTTGGTGCCTGTTTCTCTCTGCGTTATTTTAGCTCAAACTCGATTCACCTGAAAGTCGATATTCCACGACATGAAATCCATCATCACACTTTGTTGTCAGATCTGTTGTCCAGGAACGGCTTTCGTTCTTTGGGAGAGGGTGTGTTGATTGTTATCAAAACCTGATCAGATCTGATCAAAGTACCATATCTCATCCAAAGGGTTGAAAGCCATCGCTTTCAACCCTTTTTTTATTGGCCTCGTTTCAATCCCGGAAGGGTTGCTGTAATGAATAGTGACGCATGGATCACCGTGTGTATTGTGGGTTTCTTGTTTTTCTCGCTGTTAAAAAATCTGGCTCCCCCGGACCTGTTGTTTCTGAGTGCCACAACCATCCTGGCAATCCTGGGAATCATTTCTCCCCAGGAAGCCTTCGTCGGATTTTCCAACTCCGGAATGCTGGCGGTCGCAGCCCTGTTTGTGGTTGTGGCCGGGCTGCGTGAAACCGGTATTCTCGATCTGATCGGGCATCATGTTCTGGGTCAGACACGCAGTGAACGCAGTGCTTTACTCAGGCTCTCGGGCGTTGTGCTTCCGCTGTCGGCGTTTTTGAATAACACGCCGATCGTCGCGATGTTTGTTCCCATAGTCATCGATTGGAGTCGTCGGCACCGTATTGCCCCCTCCCGCCTGCTGATTCCACTCTCCTACCTGGCTATTCTGGGAGGCACCTGCACCCTGATCGGCACTTCAACCAACCTGGTGATTAATGGACTGATGCTGGAAAGTGGATTATCGGGTATGTCACTTTTTGAAATCGGAAAAATCGGTGTCCCCTATGCCTGCATTGGGATCGCTTACCTGTTCTTTGCGGGACACGTCCTGCTCCCTGAGCGTCTGGAACTGCTGGAACAGTTAAGCGAATGTCAGCGGGAATACCTGGTCGAAATGGAAGTGCAGTCCGGCTGTCGTCTGATCGCCCAGACTATCGAACAGGGCGGCTTACGCCAGTTGCCGGGCCTGTTCCTGATCGAAATTGATCGCCGCGGAAAGATTCTCTCCCCTGCAGGTCCCGAACAGATTCTGGAAGCGGGCGACCACTTAATCTTCACAGGCATTGTCAGCAGTATCATTGAACTGGAAAAAATTCCCCATCTCATCCCCATTGCCGATCCAGACTACGAAATCTCGCCCCGCAAGCAGCGTAGACGCCCGCTATGTGAAGCTGTGATTTCCGCCACCTCGCCCCTGGTGGGAAAATCCATCTGCGAGGCCGATTTCCGCGCCACTTATGGAGCGGCCATCGTCGCCGTTCATCGCGCCGGAAAACGCATCGAACAGAAAATCGGTGATATCAGTCTGCAAGCGGGCGATACTCTGCTCCTGCAGACTCCGCTTCATTTTCTGCGTGCCTACCGCCACGATCCGGCATTTTACCTGATCAGTGATGTCAATGACTGGCGTCCCATCCGGGCAGACAGAGCCTGGATCGCCGCCCTGCTCTTCTTCATCCTGATGGGCCTGATGATTTCAGGTGTCATGCCGGTGGTACTCTCCACCATGCTGACCGCAGTTCTCATGGTTCTCCTGGGCTGTCTCTCTACCGGTGATGCCCGTCGGAGTATTGAATGGCAGGTGCTGATCACCATTGCCGCAGCATTTGGAGTCGGCACAGCTCTCCAGAACTCCGGTGCCGCTACCGAGATTGCCAGTGCGTTTGTCTCCTCAACGCAAGCCTGGGGACCAATCGCGGCCCTGGGGGTAATCTATCTGCTGGGATCGATCCTCACAGAACTGATTACCAATAATGCTGCTGCTGTTCTGTTATTTCCGTTTTGCCTGGAGACAGCCCGACTGTATGACGCCAGTCCGCTGCCGTTTCTCATTGCCCTGATTCTCTCTGCCTCCGCCAGTTTCATGACACCGATCGGCTATCAGACCACCCTCATGGTCTATGGCCCGGGCGGCTATCGCTTCTCTGACTTCATCCGTATCGGCACACCCCTCAACCTGCTGCTCTGGATCACCGCGGTGATCCTGGTTCCCTGGATCTGGCCATTCTGAGACGGGCAGTGGTATGCCCTCCATCGACTGTTATAATAGACTGGTATTCTCTCGGTTCAGGGATGTTTTATGCTGGAAAATATTGCCTACATTGTCGCAGCCGTCTTCTGCGAAATCTATCTCATTCTGATGATCCGTGGTCTGTTTTCATCACGATCACAGGGACATCAATTTTCACACCTCAAGAATCTGGATTCTGCCATCGCAAGTTACAGCAAGCTGATTCAAAAGAATCCTCGCGATACCAAATCCTACCTGGCACGTTCCAGCGCTTACATCCAGCAGGAGCGCCTGACAGAGGCACTTTCCGATTGCGATATGGTCACACTGTTGGAGTCAGATAACCCTTATGCATTCTTAAACCGGGGTGCGATTTATGGTCTACAAAATGAGCATGAGAAATGTATCGATGAAACAACCCGCTGTCTCGAATTAAAACCCGATACACTCGATGCACTGATCAATCGCGCCCATACCTATGCCCGTCTCGGAAACATTGATGCGGCACTGAGCGACTTTGCTCGGATCATCGAACTGGCCCCTCGTAACCCGGATCATTACTTTGAACGGGGTAACTGCTTCCTGAATCTCCACAAGTATCCAGAGGCGATTGCAGACTATACACATGCGTTGAAACAACGCGACAAAACCTGGGAGTATTATTACCGCTGGGATTGTCACCAGAAGCGCGGAATCGCCCATACAAAACTGGGACACTTGAAACAGGCACGTGAAGATTTTGATCTCGCCTTAAAACATTGCCTCTTCCACGAGGCCATTCGACTCGACCCACATGACCTCGACAACTACATCCTGCGGGGAAATCTCTATTACTATGCTGAACAGTATCAGAACGCCCTGCGGGACTTTCTGCAGATACAGAAACAGACCACGCTTACTCCAGATCAGCAGACCATTCTGGGATTCTGTTACCTGAAGCTGGGTGAAGTGCAACAGGCAAAAGCCATCTTCAGACAGGCACTGGAAAGTAATGTTTATAATGCAGACATCGACCAGAACCCCGGTGATCCCGGCAATTATCTCGATCGTGGCATACTCCGGTTTGAACTGCAGGAATATCAATCAGCGATTGACGATTTTAACCACGCCCTGAAGTTGGGTGAGAAGTCCGAAGAATTACTGGCTGCACGGGGATCAGCCTATCTGAAACTGGGCAAATATGACCTGGCGAAGCAGGATTATGAAACCGCACTTTCGCGCGCCCCCGAATGCCCGACCACTTATATTTGTCTGGCCTGGATGCTGGCCACCTGCCCGGAACCACAATATCGCAATGGCCCGAGAGCACTGGAACTGGCGCACCGCAATCTGGAGTTACTTCCTGAAATAAACTGGAACTCCCTCAGTGTAGTCGCAGCCGCCTCTGCGGAGTCCGGCGACTTTGAAGGTGCGATCAAGTGGATCACCCAGGCCATGAAATTGGCCCAAAATGAAGATAAAACAGACTGCGAAAAACAGCTGCACTATTATGAAAGAAATCAGGCCTATACCGATCTCGATCCATGATGCGAGGTGTTGTTACTCCTCAGTACGTGATATCCATCGTTTTTATGCGACTCTGGCTTGAATCTCCACAGGGTAATTTATTACAAAAAGCCCCCGTCAGTTCTCCTGTTTCAAATAATTTAAAATCAACTCACACGGATGTGATCACGACATGACCAGCAACACGTTCTCGCCCGGCCCGACACCGGATTCTGTCAAAGCCGCTGATGGTTCAATCCATACGGTTCCCACAGGCTGGACCTTGCTCCCTCCCGGCGACGCCGGTCTGACGCGACGAGTCAAAGCAGCGGGGGAATTCTGGAGCGTACAGGAAAAGAAAGGCCGGCGAACCTTTTCGAAAGGGATCTGGGCGCCCGCAGAAACCATCACTCAGATACAAGCCGACCTGGCAGCAGAGCGTGCCACTCCCGCCTATGCAAAAAAGCAGGCTGCGGCTGCCGCACGCCGGGAACAGGAACAGTCCACCTACGTAGACGATTTTCTCACTGCGGTACTGTCTTACCTGGACTTCCACCCGACGCATGAGCAGATCGCCCATCAGATGGCACAGGCAATCACGGCTCACGCTACCCCCGTCGGCAGCGGAACGGTGGCCCGTACAAAACGGATCCCCCTGGAGCAACGTGCGGAAGCAGCTGTCATCGCCTGGATGCGGCACCAGACAACCGCTTATGACGAAATGGTCATTCCGCGTGTGAAAGGAAAACGACGCGAAGTCCGGCGAATGCTGGCCCGTCGTTCCAAGGAACTGCTGAATGAGTATCGCAGCCCTTCCACTCCTCCGACAGACTGCCCCCTGCACCGCGCCCTTGCAGAGTGGGAAGCCGATGGTTTAAAGTGAAGATTGTCAGGTCACTCTTTCCGAGCAAAGCCCTCATAAACGAGAGAGGCTGTTGTCAGGTAGTGAACTGTGTCATTCCGGGTCCGCCAGAAGGAGCAGTATAATGAGTCTGCAGCAACTGATCGAAACAGCCTACGCAATGGTCGCAGACGACAAGGGCCTGCTGGCCATGGACGAAAGCACGCCCACCTGCCACAAACGGTTCGCGAAACTTGATATTCCCCAGACCGAAGAATTCCGACGCGATTACCGCGAACTGCTGGTCACCACCCCCGGCCTGAATGAAGCGATCAGCGGCGCGATTCTGTATGATGAAACCATCCGCCAGCAGACTAAAGACGGCAAGTCTTTCGTGCAGGTGCTGCAGGAGGCCGGCATTATCCCCGGTATCAAGGTCGACAAAAGCACGACTTCCCTGGCGGGATTCCCCGGAGAGAAAATCACCGAAGGGCTGGATGGCCTGCGGGAACGACTCGCAGAATACGTAGAGTTAGGCGCCCGGTTCGCCAAGTGGCGGGCCGTGATTACCATTGGTGAAGGCACACCCTCAACCGGTTGTCTGGAAGCCAACGCCCACCTGCTGGCACGCTATGCATCCTTGTGCCAGGAAGCCGGCCTGGTCCCCATCGTGGAACCGGAAGTTTTGATGGATGGGGCGCATACTCTGCAACGCTGTTTTGAAGTGACCGAACAGACACTGCGACTCGTCTTCGCCCAGCTCGCAGCACAACGGGTGCTGCTGGAGGGCATGATCCTCAAACCAAACATGATCGTCCCGGGTCTGCAGTGCCCCAAGCAGAATTCCGTCGAGGAAGTCGCCGATGCGACAGTCAGCTGTTTCCGACGCGTGGTCCCCGTCGCGGTTCCCGGCGTCGCTTTCCTCTCCGGCGGTCAGTCAAGCGAACTCGCTTCCGAGCGTCTGAACATGATGAATACCAAGTACAAAACCAAAGTTCCCTGGGCACTCTCCTTCTCCTTTGCCCGCGCGATTCAGCAGCCCGGCATGGAGATCTGGGGCGGAGATTCCGCGAATGTCGCAGCGGCTCAGAAATCGATGTATCATCGTGCCAACTGTAACCGCAGTGCCCGACGCGGAGAATACAGTGCCGAAATGGAATCGGTGACCGCGTAATTTTTAACCGAATGTAAGGAGACTCATGACCGTGAAAACCGGCCGTTATCGACATTATAAAGGAAACGACTATCTCGTTATCGGAGTCGCCAGACATAGTGAGACCGAAGAAGAGATGGTCGTTTACAGTGCGGATTACGGCCAGTTCGGTCTCTGGGTGCGTCCCAAGGAAATGTTTCTGGAAAAAGTTGAGGTCGACGGACGCGTCGTTCCCCGCTTTCAGTTTATTGGTCCCGAGTAGACTCTATTCGGCTTCCGCCTGAATGTCGGCTACACCATCGCGACCCACGTGCACATGGATTACGTTGGGATGACAACAGACCGGACAGTCTTCTACGTATTCCTGATCGGCCCCCTGGGAAACATCAATCGGGATGACGATTTCTTCACCGCACGCATCACAAATATAACTGGCTTCTTCCTGCATCGCTCGGGTCTCCTGTTACCTTATTTGACGAAGCACAACAGTCGCATATTCCAATCTGCTTCATGCTGGCCTGGTTGCATTATACACCGTCACTCTGAGTAGAAGAGATGCCGATCTGAAAAAACTCTGGTGGTGTTCTGGATTCTGAAAGAAGTCTGAACAGATTACCCGGAATTCTATCTAATTGGATTCAGCGTTGTTAATATAATGCCAGTATCGGGTGACCGCTTGCGGTGCACTCACAAGGTACTTTGTTTCGAAGATTTCCTCTGGACTTCTCCCGAAATGATTTCATCCAGCATTCCTTCAGCGGAGAAGATTCCCATGGCGAATAAGAAACAACAGAAAAAGAAAGATCGCGAGAAACGGGTCGCTAAGAAAAAGCACCTGGAGAGCGTCAAAAAGAAAACCCAGGAAAAAACAAGCGAGGAATCGAAACAACCGGTTCCCGCTCGTACGAAAATTATGCAGTCAGCCGTTCCCAAAGGCGATCAGGGCGCGAAGGGCAATCAGAAGAACACGTTCATGCATAGACGGACCGGCGGCTGATAAGCCGGAGTGAGTCACAGTCATGCGAGAAGTCCTGCCTCGACTGCTCTGGATCGGTAATGCCCGGGATGCACGCGACTTTAATCAGGTCCTCGATCTCGGCATTACCGCAGTCATAGATCTGGCACGGGAAGAGCCGCCCATCAGCTATCCCCGTGAAATCGTCTACTGTCGTCTTCCCCTGATCGATGGTGACGAAAACCAGACTGTGGTACTGCAGACCGCTTTGACCACCGCAGCCCGCTTCATTTCGACCGATCTGCCAACACTGGTCGCCTGCAGTGCCGGTATGAGCCGCTCCCCCGCAATCGTGGCCGGGGCACTGTCGCTGGTGCATGACTGTCCGTTTTCCGAAGCACTCCAGCAGGTCGCTGCCGCAGGTCCCTGCGATATCGCTCCGGGACTCTGGAATGAGATTCAACGGTTGCTTGAGAAAACGGAACCGGGCAGCTAATCAGGTTGCTGATACCGCCCCATGAAATAGATCAGCCGAGTCTGACGATCCCGGATCAAAAACAGAAACGGATGATCGGCTCGAAATACTTTGGGAGGTTCGGGCTCCATCGCACCAGCTCCGGCCATCATAATCGCAGTCACAGCTGCTGCCTCTATCCCTGTTTCATTGACATCAACAAAAGTCTTATGCAGCACCGAACCGATAAACAGACCTTCCGGATCATCTGAGATTCCGGAAAAGTCTGCTACATTCAATTTAAAAGCCTGCTGCATCCCTAAAGCTTGCAGAGGCGCATTCAGCTCATATTCCAGCTCCAGTTGAAAGCGGGGCAGACTGACAATGACCTCACGGTAATTCGTACTCAGCCACTGATTGAGCGTCTCCGAATTCAACTCCGATTCCACTGTTTGCAATGCCCCCTGCTGGCGAGGCAGAATGATGCACATGCTGAAGTCGCTCCCCCCTCCCGGGATTTCATGTGCTACCATATGAAAACTGCCATCTTCGGCTTCGACTGGCTGAATGATGGAATTCTGCTGACGATAAGGCAATTCCAGTACCTGAACCAGTTCATTTTCGTAATAGCCAAAGGTATTTGTCTGATGCATCATCGGAACTGGCGTCTGCTGCTCCGCCGAGATGTGAAATGGTTCATCCCGTGTCAGTTCCGGATCGAACTCATCCTCCCAGCCCCCCTTGAAGTAGATCGCATTCACCAGGATCAACCGCGTCAGTTCATTAAAACTCATGGGAGATACCAGCTCTGTAATCTTGCCGCGCGTCTCCTGGCTGACCCACTGATTGATCTGAGCTGCCGCATCTCCAGGATTCCCCTGAAAATCGACGCTCTGCAAACCGCCGCCGTAATACTCGCGAACCGTATCCAGAAACGGAGCGAGAAATTGATAATCCGCCTGCCCCCAGAGCTGGTTGGCAACGTTCAGCTCCACGCCTCCCGTACGGGTCTCAGTCAACAAATGGTGAAACGATTCATGCAGCTGCTGTCCTTCTTGAGTCAGTCGCAGCGCCCGTTTCATCTCCTCCGCGGTTTCCCCGCGGGCGCCTGCGAGTGTCATCGCGAGCGCAGTGGAAATACTGGCCGGCGAAAAGAACAGGTTTCCGGAATTGACCTGTGACAGTTCAGCGAACAGGGCACAGGCAAAACGGTTTCCATCATCGACGATGGTGCGCAGTTCACAATAGCGCTGTTCGGCACCGATTTGACGTTTCTGATCCATGAGACTTACTCTTCCAGTGGCTGGCCATCAATCAGCTTCTGCATCTGCAGCTGCAGATGTCCATCCGGTTCGATTTCTACCGCCTGTTTGAGGAGCGCGCATCGTTGTGACGTGTCTCCCCAGGTGGCCAGAGCGGCGACCGCCATCTTGCGATTGCGGATCACGGGGCTCTTCAGTCCGGCTTCAATCAACGTTTTTCCCTGTCCCGGGAAACGACGGAGTTCCTGTAAAATATAATCGAGGCAGCCATGCTGTTTAAAGTCATCGCCCACTCCCGGCGCATCACCGGGTCCACTGGCGATTCGGTCGAGATCCAGCTGCTGTTCCGCGAAGTCCAGAACCTGTGTCAGCTGAGGTTCTTCACAGACCAGCAGCAGATGAAACCAGCGTCCAGCGTCGTCCGGCTGCTCCTGCAGTCGGTCCCAGTGATAATCCCAGGTTGGCAGCTTTAAAACCCGCGCCGCCTGATTTGCCTGGAAAAACTCATACTCATCTTCGCTCTTCAGTCCCTGTCTGACCCGGGTCTCCCATTCGGGACGCTCCAGGATCCGTTTACACGCCGCCTCTAATCTCTGTCGACATTCACGGGACCAGCCCCGTTCACTGCGCACATCCCAGTCGGCTTCCTGATTGGAGAGATAGAGTTGAATTGCGCGGATGTGCAGAAAATCATCCAGGGTTACAGGCGCTTCCTCAATCTGCTGGAGATATAGTTCGACCGCCGCTGCACCATCATCGTAGTCGTCCATATCTTCAGCGGGACCGCCGTTGATCAACGCTTCAATCAATTCGCCGGCTGCGGTCAACAATTCTCGATCCTGAGTTGAATTATGTAACGCGGGCAGCAGACCGCCGGTATTAGCACAGATATAAGCCAGGTACTCTGTCAGCACGGAATTACGGAATCCCTCACGAAGCAGCCAGTCCCTGATTTCTTCGTTCTCAGTTTCTGCCAGCCGCTCGACGATGTGGATTCGTCCCCAGCCAAACACGTTCTGCGCCAGCTCCCACAATGCCTGCTCACTGTCGTCCGCAACGTTTGTCAACGCCACAGCACAAAACAGCGTGAATTCATCGTGCCGTCCCAGGATATGAAACAGCTCCGAATTTTCCTCGACCTGGTAGAGCCCCAGCAGCGCGATTCCGAATTTGACCGTTTCCCGGTCCGTAGTCTCGGTAGCAAAAGAATGTGCCAGTTCGTACAGTCGATCATGTTTAAGCTGCGGTTCATTCAGCAGGCGCGTAATGACCGCATCTATCAACGCCACAATGTGCTCTTCCACAATGTGCTGATAGAGTCGATATTTGTTGATCGCCGTCGGTTCTTCGCAACAGGTCAGCAGCAGCCAGATCGTTTTCTCAACCCGTTCCTCTGAGTCGCTGCCCCCGTATGATGAGTCATGACTCCATCCAGGGCGCCTGCTGCCCAGCGCAGCTCCAGGTCTTCGTTCACCCGTTCTTCATCGGGCAACTGATAGCCTGCTTCCACGAGACCGGGCTGCCCCGAAACGATATGCAGACAGAGATGATCGTAGATGGAGGGGCGAATATCCCAGGGCAGCGTTTCGGGGAGCTCGCACGCATCGTCACCCTTTTCCCCGGAATTCTGATCGAAAGCAACCATCCTCTTTTACACTGTCCTCTTTTAACACAATATCACAAACGACACTTCCGTATATCATTTTAATGTAATAATGGGTTCATGACACGAACCAGCAGCCTGCGGTTCATGAATTTATGAACATTTAAAAAAGAGGTTTTAATGATGTGTACAGAGATCAGTCAAGGCGGAATGCCCACTTTCAGGAACTCTCTGTTCAGACTTTCGCCACCGGGGAAGTTGTCCCCAGTCCCACGAGAATGGATTCTTCCAGATCCTGGCCACTAACCGGCCTGGAGAAGTAATAGCCCTGCCCCAGGCAGCAACCCAGATCCTGCAGAAGTGCCAGCTGTTCGGTATTTTCGACCCCTTCTGCAATCACTTCCAGCCCCAGCTTTTCGGCCAGGATGATCAGTGCGTGAATCAGGGTGACCTCACGGTCCCGGTCCGATTTCTTGACGAATTCCCGATCCAGCTTTAAGGCATCGATGGGAAAATCACACAGGCATGACAGTGAAGAGTACCCGGTTCCGAAGTCATCGACGTCCAGTTTAACTCCCAGTTTTTTCAAGCCATTCAGGGTGGCAATCGAGGCCTCCCGGTCGTGCATGATCATACTTTCGGTCACTTCCAGGTGCAGACATCCTGCAGGCAGCCCATGTTTCTGCAGGGCCTGTTCAACCACGGAAATCAAAGTCGGATGTTCCAGCTGTTTCCGTGAGACGTTCACATGCATATTATCTGGTGCGTGCTCGCCCAGGCGGTTCCGCCAGTCGGCCAGCTGTCGACAAGCTTCATCGATCACGAAGTTACCAATGGGAATGATCATATCCATCTCTTCGGCGACCGAAATAAACTCATCGGGAGGAATCATGCCCCCCACCGGATGGAACCAGCGAATCAGCGCCTCGACGCCCCGCAGTTCCTCTGTTTCCAGATCAATGATCGGCTGATAGAAGAGCGTCAGTTCATTGCGTGACAACACATCGCGGAGCTCATTTTCCACATAGAGCCGCCGTTGCGCCTTATCCCGCAGTACGCGGTCGAACACAACCGGCCGATCCAGCTTCTCCGCTTTCGCTTCATACATCGCCAGATCCGCATTACTCAGCATCTCGCTGGCAGAACTTACGGGATGCTCGCTGGTCACGATCCCGATACTGGCGCTGGAGTAAATTGTATATCCGCCCAGATTGTACGGTTCAGATAAGGTGTTGATCAGCCGCTCCGCAACCCTGGTCGCATCCTGAGGCGATTTCAGATTCTCCAGCAGAACGACAAATTCGTCACCGCCAAGTCGGGCGGCCTGGATCGTATCTGTAGCTCGTACCGATTTCCGCAGGCGAACTGCAATTGCTTCAAGCAGTTTGTCTCCGACGTCATGCCCCAGGCTGTCGTTGATCAGCTTAAAGCGATCAAAGTCCATAAAGAGCAGCGCATAATGTTTTTCCGGCTGACGATCAATCACTCGCTGGATCGATTCCAGAATCGAAACGCGGTTTGGCAGTCCCGTCAGGGGATCATGGTGCGCCAGGTGCTGCATCCGCTGCATCAGGTGTTTCTGTTCGCTGATATCAATCCGCAGCGCAAGGTAGCCATTGATCTTGCCCTGATCGTCATACAGTGGCACGATCGTGGTATTCACCCAGTACAGCGAACCGCTTTTGGATTTGTTACAGATCTCTCCCCGCCAGACATTTCCCTGCCCGATGGTCCGATACATCTCACGAAAGAATTCATCAGTGTGCTGTTCGGATCGCAGGATACGATGGTTCTGACCAAGCAGTTCCTCGCGGCTGTAGCCCGAGATCTGGCAGAAATTCTCGTTGACATCCAGGATCTTACCCCGCACATCGGTCATCGCCACGATCCCCGCCTCATCGACGGCGTCGCGAAATGCCTGTAGATAACTCAATTCGGAGTTAAGATCTGTCAATTTGATGTGCCCTTAATTCAGTGTCGTCCCCCACATGGGCGTGCTACTGAATCTAAAACGGTTGAATACTCGGCTTTGCTCTGAATTCCTTTCTTTCAGTTTCGCTGTCGCATTCACTGGTACAGCGATTCCCTCCTGACGTGCGTTGAAAGTTTAGGCCACCCCAGCAACAACTTAGGTGAAATACGGGGGAATTGCACGATTCAAGGATACGATTATACGGGTCAGTCCGATTCTAAGCCGCGCAGTCAGCGGTAGTGCGAATGCAGCAATTCCAGACATTGTCATCCAAATAAAAAACCACTGGTCCAGATCAGAACCAGTGGCTTCCCGATTGAATCAATTGTCCGGCGGTGAATTGTCAGTTCAATCTGCCAGCTTCTGCAGCATCTCAGCCAGTTTTGCTCCGACTCCACTTACAGACTTCTGCTGATTTTCATCTTTGAGCTGCCCGTTTTCATCGAAGGCTTCGTGGGCCTTGGAAACCGCGACCTGTTCCGGCAGAACCACCACGCCGATGTTTCCCAGAATCGAGCGGACGTGGACCAGTCCCCGCAGGCCTCCCAGGGCTCCCGGTGAGGCCGATACCAGTGCGGCTACCTTACCCCGATAAGCCTGGAGTGGCGTTTCATCGCCGACTTTCCGTGAAACCCAGTCGATTGTATTCTTCAACAGTGGCGTAATTGAGCTGTTGTATTCAGGTGATGCAATCAACAGACCATCGTGCTCGAAGAACAGCTGCTTCAGTTTTGCAGCGGCATCGGGTTCACCCGTACTCCGTTCCAGGTCTTCATTAAACAGAGGCAATGGATAATGCTTTAGATTGACCACTGTCACTTCCGCCCCTGCTGCCCGGGCCCCCGCCACTGCGACTTCGAGCACACGCTGGTTATGAGAATTCTGTCTGGTACTGCCTGCAAAGGCTAGAATTTTAGGTGACGCCATGAGTCTCGCTTCCTTCTGAAGATACATGATGAATTGAATGAGAGTAAGCAGAGTCAACTGCTATCTTACTGAACCAAGTCTTGGAGATCGAACGTTTTTTATTCTAAGCTATAACTGTCCTATCCCCGTGACTTCTTGCGCTGATCAAGACTCATCTGCCCCGGGCCGTTAGCCATCAGGAACAGCATCGTCCCCATCAATGCCAGGTTCTTCATGAACTGAATCATTTGAGCCTGCTGTGCCTGGGCATCTTCCAGTGTCCAGAAGTCATGGAAAAAGTAAGTAGCCAGTACCAGGAACACCAGTAGCAGGCCGGCTCCAATGCGCGTCTTGAAACCAAGAATAACAGACAGACTCCCGGCGATCAGAAACACGATCGCCCCCGCCAGCATGATTTGGGGTGCCGGAACTCCTTCCGAAGCCATGTAGCCGGCCACGTTATTGAACTGTGGAATTTTGTTTCCGACAGCACTCATCAGAAAAATGGTCGCGATCATGATTCGGCCTGCTAAGCTCGCCAGTCCTGCCAGTGGATTTTGAGACATCTTCGGTTCTCCCTTAAGTTTTGCTTGTCGTGATTTTCAGTTGTGATTGTTATTGTCAGTTTAATTCAGATCAAACAGCATGATCTCGGCATCGTCGGTTGCCTGGATCTTCAAGTTTCGAGTATCACTCACGGCGGCACCGTCGCTCACATCCAGAGCAACATCGTTCAACAGCACACTTCCCCTCAGAACCTGCAACCAGGCATGCCGTCCTTCAGCCAGTTCGTAGGTAACGGTTTGCTCTGCTTCAATCTGCGAGAGATAAACTCGCGCGTCCTGGTGAATCCGTAATGAACCAGCTTCTGCCTCGGGCGAAGCCACCAGCCGCAGCTGATTCTGTTGCTCACTCACGGGAAATTGTTTCTGTTCATAACTGGGCTCGATCCCCTTACTTTCCGGGAACAACCAGATCTGGTACAGGTGCACCGGCTCAGTTGCGGACGGGTTGAACTCACTGTGAGTAATCCCGGTCCCCGCCGACATCCTTTGGAACTCGCCGGCCCGCAGGACTTCACCGTTGCCCATCGAATCCTTATGTTCGAGAGCACCTTCCAGAACGTAAGTCACAATCTCCATGTCCCGGTGGGGATGAGTCCCGAAGCCCTGCCCCGGTTGGACCACATCTTCATTCATGACCCGCAACGTACGAAAGTGAACGTGCTCCGGATCCTGGTAACCAGCGAACGAAAAAGTGTGATAAGTATCGAGCCAGCCATGATCGGCATGGCCCCGTTCCTCAGCCTTGCGTACACGAATCATTGTAGAGCCCCTTCTCCTATTTACTTAATTCCCACTTTATTTACATGTAAACTATTAGGCTAAAAAAAATCAACCCGAAATCCTGGCACCAACACAACAGTTCTGTCGCGCTTTGACCAGCAGCCGATTCAATTCATGCAGTTCATCTTCAGCCAGATGCCCTAACAGTTCCTCATGCAGCGCACTTAAAGGTGCATCCATCTCATCCAGCAGATCTTTTCCTTCTGATGTGATCTCCACGTAAACCACCCGTCGGTCTTTCTGGCAGCGTTTCCGCCGTACCAGTCCCTGTTTCTCCAGGCGGTCAATCAGCCCGGTAATCGCAGGTACGACCTGAACCATGCGGCTGGCGATTTCCAGACTGGGCAATGGTTTCCCCTCGCCCCGAAGAATCCGCAATACATTATACTGTGATGAAGTTAACCCGTACTCCCGAAACATCTTACCGAGACGATTCTGAAGCTGATCGCTGGTACGCAATATGTTCAGAATCGCCTCGATTTCAGGGGACTGAAATGCCTGCTTCTTCTTCAATTCCTGTTGCAGTTGTGTGGGTTTTATATTCATTGTGTAACCTCCCTGCATTTAGTTTATACATAAACTATCGTCGCGTCAATATGTATTCTGGAATTTTTCTCGAAAGATTTCTGTGGTGAGCAAAACCGCCGACTGTTCAAACCCGATATCCAGCTCCCTGCCCCCCCATCTAACAGACACTCAAACCAGAGTAGGAATCGCGCCACCATCAGTTACAATGAAAGAGATAACACTTATCATTTTTTCAGCCAGTCGCTCAAGCAGCATGAAACAGATCTCCCTTTTCACATTGGCACTCTTCCTCGCTTTGCCCCAACGGGTGGCAGAAGCCTGTATGAATTGCGTGAACAGTGTCACCGAGGTAAAGCTGCCCTTTCTGAACTCTCTGCTCCTCGCTTTTACCGGCTGGCTGGTTCTCACCCTGATTTTCTGTCGCCCGCTGACGAAAGGGACCAGGCGGTTTTATTATTTCGGAATCCCCTTCTTAATACTGGGAGTTCTGATGTTCGTTCCCCTGGGAATGGGTGTGCCCATCATTCTCTGCTGGATCATCTACCTGCCGTATCAGATTCTGCAGTTCTTCTCGACCAGACAGGAACGCATTTTCAAAAATCTGCTCCCCCTAAGCGTCAATACCCTCGCACTGCTTCTCTCGTTAACTCTGATCTTCGTCACCACAGCCTGGGCCAATACCACACCGGAACTGATCAAATCGCTGGGCGGTATTTCCCCCTTCTATCCAGCTACTGTCCACCAGCAAATCACACGCCTGTCCCAACGCGGCCCAGAAGTCGTTACTCCTCTGAGCGATACCCTGGCTGCAAACTTCGAACGCTATGAACAGGTCAGCGCTTACCCAACCGCACGCATGGCCTATTGCCTCAGGGAGATCGGCGGTCCCCAGGCGGAAGCAACACTACAGGACATCATTGAACACCGCATGAAGTTCAAGGACAGTTCCAGTGCGAAATGGGAAGCCGCGATCTGTTGTCTGTACGCTGAATGTGCCGGTGAGCGAGCTGTTCCAGTTCTCACGGATCTACTCAATCAGGCGGAACGCAGTCAGAACCATTTCCAGAAACAAGTCGCCCTGATCGCGCTGGCTCGCACGCGGGATCAGGCCGCCATCGAAACGGTTCTAAATCACGTCCCCTTTTTACAGGAAGATCTGCAGGCTGATCTCACCAGCCGCTGGAGTGCTGCGATGATCAGCCTCACCCTGCAGGCACTCGCCGAAGGACAAGCCAGCCAGGACCTGATCCAGAGCCCCGTCTACCATCGCCTGATGCTGGGACTGCGACCGGAGCTTAAGTCCGAATCCGGCATTGTCTGGAATCAGAAATGGGATGGCGATCTGGACCCGGAGTCACTCAAAACGCACTGGTCAGCGATACTCAATCGTAAAGATTGATCTCGCTAATCTTCCACACCCGCCCAGTGAGGATCATCGAGTCCCAGGTTCATCTTGAATTCCTTGTAAGCCACAAACAGCACGGGCACCACGAACAGCGTAATCAGTTCGACAGTCATCCCGCCGACCACCGGCCAGGCCATCGCCTTGGCCACATCGGAACCGCGACCGGTCGAAAAGATCACGGGCATCAGCGCAATAATCGTGGTAAACGTTGTCATCAGACAGGGGCGAATCCGCTTAAGCCCTGCCTGCACTGCCGCATTGCGAATATCCTCGCTGGTATTGAGTCGCTTCCGGGTGAATACCTGATCGAGATACGTTGCCATCACCACGCCATCATCAACGGCAATACCAAACAAAGCAATAAAGCCAACCCAGACCGCCGTGTTAATTTCGATCTGGTTCCAGCCCAGGAAGATCATACCGCCGGCAAACGCGACCGGAATCCCGGCAAACACGGTCAGCGCGATCGACAGATTGCGGAACTGCAGATAGATAATAAACAGGTTGGTGAAGATCACCAGGGGCACTACCCACATCAACCTTTGGTTGGCTTCGATCTGGTTCTGAAACGATCCGATCGCCTGCAGTGCGTAACCTGCCGGCAGATCCAGCGAACCTTCCTGCTGTGCAGTCCGCAGGCTGTTTTCAACGGTATCCACGGTTTCCAGAGCCCCTTCCTGCCCCGAAGGAGAGAAAGAGACGTAAGCCACCAGCCGCGCGTCTTCGCTGTTAATCACGCCGGGCCCCCAGGTGGTTTTCATCTCTGCCAGCAACGAAAGCGGAATGATCTCTCCCGATTGTGTGACCACGGGCAGTCGATTCAGTTCGTCAATCTGTTCCCGTAGATTTCGCTCATAGCGAACACGGATCGGATAGCGCTCGCGGCCCTCGACGGTCCGCGTCACGTTTGATCCCCCCAGCGCCGTTTCAATTACCTCATTCACCATCGCGGTCGACATCCCGTATCGGGCTGCAGTCTCCCGACTCACATCAAATTCAACATAAGGTTTGCCGAGCACAATATCCGGATTCACAGTTGCGGCATTGACCTGGGAAATCTGTTTGAGATGATCGGCCACGGCGATCGAAGCTTGCGCGAGTCCATCCAGGCTGTCGCCGTAAATTCGGATGGCCATGGAAGCCTTGATCCCGCTCTGCAACATCACTACGCGTCCTTCGATCGGCTGTAGTGGAGACGCGGGTGTCACGCCGGGCAGTGTCGCGACCGCGTTGATCTGATCCCAGATATCGTTGGTAGTCACACCGGGCCGCCACTGATCGACGGGCTTAAGCATGACGTATGTTTCAATCATGGCCGCAGGTGCGGGATCGAGGGCCGACTCAATCCGGCCGATCTTCCCCAGCACGTTTTCAACCTCGGGAATCTCACTGATTAACGCATCCTGTGTCTGCAGCACTTCCATCGCCTGGGAAAAGCTGGCTGCAGGATAGAGCGTCGGCATATAGAACCAGCTCCCTTCATCGAGGGCAATCCAGTCGTTTGTTGCCAGTCCGGGAAACAGGTGCTTCACCTCCACCCAGCCGGGCACTTCATTGGGCTCGACCCCCAGAGCCCGGGCTCCTTTTTCGAGAGGCTTCAGCACTGTGGGCATACCAATCCAGCTTCCCAGACCGAGCAGCACGATCAGTGTGGGGCCAGCGAAGAACAGATACTTGTGCCGCATGAAAAAGCGGAGCGTGGGTTCGTATAAATAATGAATCAGCCGCGCAACCGGGTTTTCATCGACAGGACGCAAGCGTTCTCCCAGCAGCCAGAAACAGCTGATTCCCGCCAGCCCCACTGCAATCAGCGTCAGTACCGGTAAACTCAATGGCAACCACCGCAGGAAATCTGAACCGAAAGACCAGGTCAGGATTCCACAGACCAGTGCGAACACGACCGATACAATCAGACGCTGTCTCCAGGGCCTGGGATTCGAATTCAGAAACAGTCGACTCAAGAGGGGAACGAGTGTGATCGCCACAATCAGGGCCGCGGTAATAGAGAAGGTTTTCGTCCAGGCCAGCGGCGCAAACAATTTGTAATCACGTCCGGTCAGCATGAAGACGGGAAAGAAACTGACAACCGTGGTCATCACCGCCGTCACGACCGCCGGGGCGACTTCGGACGCCGCTTCATAAATCACACGTAGCCGCTGTTCCTTGCCGCCGGGACGCCCTTCCGTTTCCCACTGGGCCAGCGCATCGTAGATCGATTCGGAAACCACAATCCCCATATCCACCATGGTCCCAATCGCGATCGCGATCCCCGCTAATGACATGATATTTGCATCAATGCCAAACACATTCATCGCGATAAACGCCATCAAAACGGCAATGGGGAGTGTGATCGCCACCACCAGGCTGGCCCGCAGATGCAACAGGAACAGCAGAATCACCACTGCAGTGATGATTACTTCCTGTGTCAACGCGTCAGTCAATGTCGAAATCGTTTCGTTAATCAGGCCGGTACGATCGTAAACCAGTTTGAAATTAACGCCCTTCAGCCCCGGTTCGATCTGGGCCATCTTGGCTTTGACGCGATCAATCACTTTGCGGGGATTTTCGCCGAACCGCATCACGACGACGCCCCCCACAGCTTCGACGCCATTTAAATCGATAGCGCCTCTGCGGAATTCCGGCCCCAGTTGCACCCGGCCCAGATCGCGAATGCGGATAGGAACCCCCTCCTCAGAACGAACGACCGTTTGTTCGATGTCACCAACCGCCTTCTCGGTGCTCTGTTCGGCTCCAATAAAACCGCGTCCCCGGATAATGAATTCCATCCCTCCGGATTCCACAGTCTTCGCCCCCACATCGATGTTCGATTTACGAACGGCATCGATCACCTGATTCAGGGGAATATTATGAAACCGCAGTTTATCCGGATCGATTTCAATCTGATACTGCCGTACATAACCACCCACACTGGCAACTTCACTGACGCCGGGCACCGCCTGCAGTTCGTATTTGACCACAAAATCCTGCAGGCTCCGCAACTCCGCAAGATTCATTCCCGGCGGTGGTTCGAGCGTGTAATACAACACTTGCCCGAGCCCGGTGGCATCCGGTCCCAGAGTCGGCACCACGCCCTCCGGCAACAGAGCCGCCGCGGTTCCCAATTGTTCGGCGACCCGCGAACGGGCCCAATAGAAATCGGTGCTGTCTTTAAAGGTAACCTGCACGAAGCTGTAACCGAACAGACTTTTCCCCCGCACCGACTCGGCGTCGGGAACTGCCAGCATCGACACCGACAGTGGGTACGTCACCTGGTCTTCCACATCTTTTGGAGACCGACCCGGCCAGGCCGTAAAGATGATCACCTGGTTCTCACCGATGTTGGGAATTGCATCGATGGGCACATCCCGGACGCTCATCCAGCCAAAACCGACTAGAACAGCGGTCACGCAGAACATGATCAGCGGCTCACGAATACTGAAACGAATCAGGGCACGCAACATGTCTTACTTCCCTCCCTGATCAGAATTCGGTTGCTGATTCGGTTTCGTTCCTCCGGCAGTGGGTTGCTCCGATTTCTTATCCGCTTTCCCGGTCGGAGCGAATGTCTCCACCAGTTCTCCACAGCGCAACATCTGGCTGCCGAAATAGGGATTCACCAGTTTGAGATCCGGCTGCAACCAGTCCCCGCCCCCCTCGGGAACCATGGGACAGTAGAAGTGCTGATACGCCTCTTTCGCTGTCGCACCTCGTACCTGCGTTGCCAGTTTCACCACCGCATGACTGATCGGCTTGAATTTCTGTCGGGCCTCTTTCAGCGAAAGATGATGCAGATGCGCCGCGTTCTCAGCGATCTGTTGCAGTTCCTGTCTGACGGTTGGACTGAGCTTAGCAGCCTGGGCCAGTTGAGCAGCCAGTTTCTGTAAGTTAGTCGCCTCCGCTTCTTTCACGGGTTGATCACCGGCAAACTGTTTCTGGATCTTGAAATAAGCCGCATACAGTTTTTCTAACTGCGTACCGGTCTCTCCTGCGAGCTTCTCAATCTGAAATGAATCAAACTTCAATGGTCCTTTTTTCTCTTTTGATTTTTTATCCGGCTGATATTTCGTTGGATCAATCAGGCTCGGCTTACCCGAAAGCTGCATCTGGGAATCGATCAGGAAATTACCCGACGTAGCGACCTGCTCTCCCGGTTTGACGCCGTCCAGAATCACCGCGGTATCCCCCAGCATCGGGCCGAGTGTCACATTTCGGAGTTCAAATCGGCCCGGTTTTGTTTCCACATACACGACACTGTGATCGCCAGCCATCAGCACCGCGGACCGGGGCACAGTCAGTGCCTCTTTCTGCTTAACAGGCTCCTGGCTGTAACCAAACCGCGAAGTGGGTACCAGCTTCATCCCACAGATGGGACAGTCCCCCGGCTGATCCCGGATCACCTGGGGGTGCATCGGACTGATCCACTTCCCTGCCAGCTCCGCATCGTAAACGGCTCCCTGGGGACCAATGGGAACTGTGATCTGTGCCTTGGCATAATCGCCGGGTCGGAGCTGTCCATGCTCGTTACTGAATTCCACCCGCACACCAACAGTTCGTCGCTGGGGATTCACTGTCGGATCGATAAATACGACACGCCCCTTGAGGGTTTTACCGGGTAACGACTGCAGCTCGGCATCGACCTGCTGACCAAAGCGGATGCGGGCGGCATCTTCGGGATAGAGTTCCAGCATCATCCAGACCGTCGTCAGATTGGCGATCCGATAAATGGGCTCCCCCGCTTTGATGTACTTCCCTTCTTCGGCCAGTTTTTCCGTGACGGTTCCCCCCATCGGGGCATAAATTGTTAACCGCGACTCAGCCTTACCGGAAGCGAGCAGTTGCTGGATCTGCTCCTCTGTCATCCCCAGTTCCACCAGTTTCTGCCTGGAGTTCGCGACCAGTTTTTCCTGTGCCTCGCGCACCACGCCCAACGCTGCGGAACTCATTTTCTTGAGCGCCTTACGGGCTTCCAGCAATTCGATCTGCGCTGCATACAATTCGGGGCTGTAGACAATCGCCAGGTGGTCCCCCTTATCTACTTCGATGCCGGTATAATCGGCGAACAGTTTTTCGATCCGTCCATCAATATAAGCGGCGATTGTCGCTTGCCGGCTCTCATCGATTTCAATTGAACCGATGGTTTCAATCGTAGAGTTGACTGCCTGCGTCTTCACTTCCGCCGTCTGTATATTGGCCAGGCGACGCTGTGCCGGTTCTATCGTCACCGCCAGCTCATCAATGTTGGCCCCTTCTTCGCCGCCGGCACCAGTTCCATCCCACAAATGGGACAGCGTCCCGGTTTGGGCTGGCGGATCTGGGGGTGCATGGGACAGGTATATGTCGTTTCCTTACCACCGTCACTGGTCGACGCAGTGGTCGATGTGCCCGACTGGATCCAGCCGACTCTCTGTGCCAGGCCCACCAGTACAATCAGTAACAGTCCCACCGCCAGAAACAGGGCGGTCGGCAGTATTTTTCTCAACCACCAGCGGGCAGATTTGCCTTCGGGGTGCGGTTTTGTGTCTGGTGAGTTCTGCGGTTGATCATTAGTTGAAGATGAAGTCATCTTGCGTTTCCCGGTTTTCTAAAAGAGCGACCAGCCGATTGTTAACAACCAGCGGTGGACCGTGCCGGACGAACCGGCCAGCCGCCCTGTTTCTCTGGAAATTCAGTCTGAAACTGATGCATACGACAAAGAGTGGAACATCTCTGTAACGTCATGACAGAGACTTACTGGAAAGAGGGGCGCAGCGAGACTCTTTTTACGATAAGAGTTGCGCCGGGAGCAATCAGGTCAGCGAGACACAGAACAGCAGCTGCGCAAAATGCGAAGGGCTGCCATGATCCTGTCTCTCATGACGGGCAGGACGAACTACGGATGCGTCGGAAAACAGGCCTGTAACCGGGGGGGAGGCAAGCACATTGACCAGAGATATGAAAGTCTGTTGTAACGTCGTCTGTTCCGGGAGTGCGGGCTCTGTACTCTTCTGGACACACTGACATCGAGCGTGCAGTTGGCCACAAGTACTCTCGCAGGATTCCTCTTCGGCAGCCTCACGGTCAGCCTGTGTCTGTTGATGGCAGCAGGACATTTCAACGGCATCTGAAATGTGGTCCATCTCGACAGCCTGGCGGTCGCAGCGGCTCTGCAGACAACAGCAGCCGAAGAGAAAAGACGCACCCAAGGCCTGCGCACACAGCATCACTGTGGTGATCCAGATCAACAGGATTTGACAGGCAGACGCCATCGAAGGCTCCACAAATAACAGGACATCAGACTCTTATATCAATATAGAGTCTGAGCCTGTTGAAGTCTACCCGGATTTTTTACTCAGGTTCCGGTAGTGCAGGTGGTGCCGGAGAATGCAAAGGCACATCCTGTCCCGAAACGCGACTGAGTTGTGTCAGGGCGATCGCCAGTTCACCGATTGCCTGATGATATCCCAGCTCAAGCGTCAGCAGATTGCGATAATCACGAATCACGCGGTCAAACTCGACAGCCCCGCGGGAATAAGACTCCTGGTCGGCCCGCAACGTCTGCTGCGCCTGGGGGAGAATCGTATCTCGATAGAGTTGTGCCGTCTCTTCCGCCCGACGGGCTTCGGCCAGCAGTTCAGTGATCAGCGCATCGTAGCGGTCCAGCAGGTCACTTTCGGAATACGTGGATGCCAGATGCTTCCAGGTCGCCTCATCTTCCAGCGCGTCGTATTTCTCTTTCCAGAGTGGAATACTGACTTGAGCTCCCAGCGACCAGGGATCCTGTCCTACCTTATACAGATTCGAAGGGGGCCGGTTGTTGTCCGTGAAGAAATAGTTCGCCGACAGTGTCAGTTCCGGTCGACGGCTCAAATGAGCGACTTCGATCCCCCAACGTGTGGCCTGCGTCCGGAGTTGAGCCGCTTGGATCTCTGGTTGAGAGTCCCGGGCCTGCTGAAAGATCTGCTGTGAAGACAGAGTCGGAAGATCGATCTTCAGTTCCTGCGGTGTTAAAATTGATGTATCCGCATCACGGGCGATGAGCCGATTGACTTCTGCCTGAATCGCGACCCGCAACTTGCGGTATGTCAGCAGTCGCTCTTCCAGCTTGCTGAGTTCCAGCGTTCCCAGCAGAACGTCCCCCTGGGTGGCACTTCCGGTCGAAATCTGGGCATTCGCCACATCGATCAGTGACTGCAGCAGTTGCTGATTTACTTCTGCAGTTTCAATCTGCTGGTCAATGACATATAGCCGATACCAGCCCGTCCGCACTGCAGCGATGACGCGCAGCCGTTCCGAGAGATAGTCAGCCCGGACCGCAAACGCTTCAAAGCAGGCCTGCTGCTCCATGGCATTCAGTTTACCCAGCCAGGGAATCGTCTGGCTCATACTCATCACCGCCCGCTGAGAACCGGAAGCCGTCTGCAGCGGAGCCCCGAAGACATTCGCCCCCAGTTTCGGGTCAGGCAACTTATTGACGTAACGGGAACGGGAGGATGCGGCGTTGTACTCCTGGTAGAGCTTGACCAGTTTGGGGTTCTGTTCCACAGCCAGCATCTCCAGTTCACTCAGAGGCTGGGAGATCGCAGGGTGATTTACAACCACATCAGAATGGGTACCGTCAGTCAATGCCTCCGGAGCAGATTCAATACCCCTGGTCTGGAGAATCTCCGCTTCCATCACCGGTTCTTCAACGACAGTTGTCTCGGCAACGGGAGTTGGCTTTAAATCCACAGAAGCTGTAGTCGAAGCGGTCTGCACGTTGGTTGACTGCGAGGCACAGCCAGTGATGAGTGCAGCTGAGAGTGCCAGCCCCAGTCCGCGCGCTCTGCCAGAGGGATGTTCCTTCATCCTGAAACCTTATAGCTGTCTCTGATCCAGACTCCCTCCTGGAGCAATACACGATCAGAAGTATGACTTAAAAATGGCACGGTCCAGAATAATGATCGACTGGAGCCCCGCTCCGCCTGTGTGCATGCTGACGAATTTGAGGATTCGAGAGGGATTCCGCATCGGGTAGTAGCGATTACAGGGATCGTCCCAGTCGGGAAAGCAGGTTTGCACAGCAGATTCAGGTGCGCACAAAAAAAGCCCTAAGTCTATAACAGACAAGGGCTTTCAAGTGGACGATACTGGATTCGAACCAGTGACCTCCACGATGTCAACGTGGCACTCTAACCAACTGAGCTAATCGTCCTGAGGTTTCAAAAGATTACGGATCAGGTTCGATATCGTCAAGTTCCAGAACACTTTCTGTGAAAAAAACTGCTGATTGGAAGAGTCGGTCGACCTGTCTGACCGATCATATCAATTTCACTAGATTCGCACATTTTGCCTGCAAAACTGCGAACATTGACGCGGGCTGTGCCTGTCGAATATAAAGACCGTACCTCTTTCGAACTGCCTGATCAGTGAGCCCTTTGTAACGGCGACTGTGGCGGTTCCGACTTTAGAAGAAGTTCAATAAATCGAATGATTCAGATCAAGTTACCCGATGGAAGCGTAAAGGAATTTCCCGAAAACAGTTCAGCACTCGATGTCGCCCAGTCAATTGGGGAGCGGCTGGCCAATGCAGTCGTCGCCGCGGAAGTGGACGGAACCATTTGTGATGCGTTCCGCCCTCTGAAGGACATCTCTGACTCTAATGAAATCTCACTCCGCCTGCTTACCGAGCGGGACGCCGAAGCACTCGGCGTGATGCGACACTCCTGTGCCCACATCATGGCACGGGCGGTGATGCGGCTCTGGCCCGATATCCAGTTGGCCTTCGGTCCCACTCTGCCACACGGCTTTTACTACGATTTTGGCCTGGAACACACCATCAGCGAAGATGACTTCCCCAAAATCGAAGAAGAGATGAAGAAGATCATCAAGGAAGAAGAGCCCTTCGAACGCTTCTCGCTCGACCGGGAAGAAGCCATCTCCTTCGTGAATGAGATGCACCAGTCATCCAAAGCCGAGCATATCGCTACAGGTCTGGCCGACCATCCGCAGCTCAGCTTCTACCGCCAGGGCGAATTTGTCGACCTGTGTCGCGGTCCGCACATTCCCAATGCAGGGAAAGTTAAAGCCTTCAAGCTGCTCTCCATTGCTGGTTCCTACTGGAAAGGGGATGCCGGCAACAAACCGCTGCAGCGTCTGTACGGCACTGCCTGGTTCAGTAAGAAGGACATGAAAAAATACCTGGAACAGGTGGAAGAAGCTAAACGCCGCGACCACCGTGTGCTGGGGAAAAAGCTGGGCCTGTTCCAGATCAATCCCGAAGTCGGTCAGGGACTCTGCCTCTGGCTACCCAAAGGGGCGACCATCCGTGCGGTCCTCGAAGACTTCATCAAAGTGGAACTGACCCGACTGGGTTATCAGCCCGTCTATTCGCCGCACATCGGTCGTGTGGAACTCTACGAAACCAGTGGGCACTTTCCTTATTACCGCGATTCCCAGTTCGCTCCGCTGTTCGGCCACGACGCCGGTCAGCTGGTCGACTTCTGGGTACGTAAACTGGAAGAAGATGATCTTTCCGCTGAGCAGGAAGAGACCCTGTTCCAGTCCTCGCGTGTCATGAACTGCGACTTCGAATTCCCACCTGGTGCGAGCCGGGAAGAGAAACTTAAAATTCTCAAGGACTGGGAACACAAGCATGAGCGGTTCCTGCTCAAGCCGATGAACTGTCCGCACCATGCAAAGATGTATCAGGCAATGCCCCGCAGCTATCGCGATCTGCCCGTCCGTCTGGCGGAATTCGGGACCGTGTACCGTCACGAGCAGACCGGGGAATTGAACGGGATGCTTCGTGTACGGGGTCTGACCCAGGACGACGCCCACATCTTCTGCACTCCCGAGCAGGTTGAAGACGAATTCCGGGCCACACTGGAACTGGTAAAATTCGTGCTGGCCTCGGTCGGTCTGGACAACTTTCGCGTGCAGCTCTCGCTGCGTGACCCGAAGAGCGACAAGTACGTGGGCAGTGAAGAGAACTGGCAGCACGCCGAAGACAGTCTGCGGAAAGTACTCGCCGATTCCGGTATGTCCTACACCGAATGCGAAGGGGAAGCCGCATTCTATGGTCCCAAGGCCGACTTCATGGTCTCGGACTGCATCGGACGTGAATGGCAGCTGGGAACCGTACAGCTGGACTACAACCTGCCCGAGCGGTTCCAGCTGGAATACACTGGATCGGATAACCATTCGCATCGTCCCGTGATGATTCACCGGGCCCCATTCGGTTCGATGGAACGTTTCACCGGGATGCTGATCGAGCATTTCGCCGGTGCCTTCCCGCTCTGGCTGGCTCCGGAACAGATTCGAGTCCTGCCCGTCAGCGACAAGACACTCGACTACGCCAACGAAGTCGCTGCTCAACTACGGCAGAACGGCTTCCGGATTTCGGTCGATACGCGCAGCTCCAAGGTCAACGCGAAGATCCGCGATGCCCAGCTGGAACTGATTCCTTACATGTTCATCGTTGGTCCTAAAGAAGCCGAACAGACTGCTGTCGCTGTCCGCGATCGCATCGACGGTGACCTGGGTCCGATACCTTTAGCAGACGCGATTGCCAAGCTGAAGGAAGAGGTCGAAGAACGCCGCGTCCGTCAGGTAGCGGAAAATACGTTCGAAGCCCTGGAAGGTCAGACCGAACAGGCCAACGAGTATTAAGTAACGATGCCGGGTGGCCCCGGATGCAATCCGGGGTTGCCGCAGGCAACAAGAGGTTTCAGCTGACACATACGAATCGGTAAATCATTTCCTAATTGATTGGAATCCAGATATGATTATCGGGTTCAGAAAGTCTCTCTGCGTTGTTTGATCACACGAAACCTCCTGCTCGTTGCGCTCGGCCCGAATTACATTCGGGCCCACCCGGGTCTAGTTTTTTGCGAAGCGATCTCTTTGCTATTTCGCTAGATTTCCGTTATAAAATGCGCTATGCGGATTTGTGACTTTATTTAAGAAATCACCGCCGCTCTTCCCGGTTCTGAGATTGCATCAGAACGTTTTCTTTCCTGATTTTGTGAGTACATCACCATGAGCCAGGCCGTGGGACAGCAGATTGAAGCTGACTTTTTTGCGAAATTTCCAACCTCTGCGCAAGATTACAAGAAAGCATGTGAGCTCTTCCCCAGCGGAGTCACCCACGATGGACGGTACATGAAACCGTTCCCGATCTACGTAGACCGCGCTCAGGGTGCCCATAAATACGATGTCGACGGGAACGACATTATCGATTACTGGAGCGGCCATGGTGCATTGATCCTGGGGCACAGTCACCCGGCGATGGTCGAAGCGGTTCAGGCACAGGTCGCGAAAGGAACTCATTTCGGTGCCTGTCACGAACTAGAACTCGAATGGGGAGAGCTGGTCCGCCAGCTGGTCCCTTCCTGTGAAATGCTCCGCTTTACCAGCAGTGGAACTGAAGCGACCATGATGGCCCTGCGAGTCTCTCGGATCGCCACCGGCAAGACCAAAGTGATCAAGTTTGCCGGCCACTTCCACGGCTGGCACGATCTGCTCACCCAGGCTTCTGAGCCTCCCCACGATGACAAAAGCTACTCGATGCCCGGCGTCACGAATGGGGTCTCCGACGAACTGGTTATCATTCGTCCCAATGATCTCGAACTGGTCGAACGTACGATCGACGCACACGACCCGGCCTGTATTATTGTGGAAGCGACCGGCAGCCGCTGGGGTGTGGTTCCCCTGGAAGAGGGCTTCCTGCAGGGACTTCGCCAGCTGACCGCAGATAAAGGCGTGCTGCTGATCATGGATGAAGTCATCAGTGGTTTCCGTGTGGCCCCCGGGGGTATGCAGGAAGTCTGTGGCATTGTACCGGACCTGACTTCTCTGGCGAAAATCGTTGCTGGTGGTCTGCCAGGAGGTTGTCTGGCAGGACGGGCCGACCTGATGCAGGCGATTGCCTTCGACAACCCCTTCGGCCAGAAAATGAAACACCCCGGCACCTATAATGCCAACCCGCTCTCCGCCGCCGCCGGGATCGCCGTACTGAAAGAAGTTGCCACTGGTAAACCCTGTCGCCAGGCGAATGAAAGTGCAGCGAAGCTGCGCAGGGGTATGAATGAAGTACTCACTCGCAAGAACGTGAACTGGGCGGTCTACGGCCAGTTCTCGATCATCAAAGTCTTCCCCGGCTACGATGGCCCGCGGCCGGAAGACGATTCGTTCGTTCCGTATGACAATGACTTTGATAAGCTGGACCGTAAACATGATGCCCGACTGGGGCACGCGTTCCGTTGTGCTCTGCTGCTCAACGGCGTGGACTGGTTCGGCTGGGGAGCGATGACAACCGCTTCTCATACTGACGAAGACATCGATTTCACAGTCAATGCATTTGAACGCGCCATTGACTCACTGCGGAATGACGGCTTGATCGACTGAGGTCCTACCTGACGCAACAGGGAGTCTGTGCAGCATGGAAGAAATCTGGAAGCCAACCGCCGAGGAGGTCGAACAGGCCGTCCATAAGCAGCTTCCCGATCTGATTGAAGAGGGGCTGAAAGCCCTGTTTGTCGGGACTAATCCAGGTCTGTATTCAGCTGCGGTCGGGCATCACTTTGCCCGACCCGGCAACCGCTTCTGGCCAGCCATGCATCGGGGGAAAATCACCGAACGACTCTACTCCCCGTTTGAAGACTATAAACTGCTCAAGCGGGGTGGCGGACTGACCAACATTGTCAGCAGAGCCTCTAAACGGGCCGACGAACTCTCGAAAGAGGAGCTCTACGAGGGAGCCCGCATTCTTACGGAAAAGGTCATCAGGTACCGACCGCAGAAGGTCGTCTTTCTGGGGATCACCTCCTACCGTAAAGCGTTTCGGCAGAAAGATGCGCAGCTCGGACTGCAGAAACGCCAGATCGGGAAAGCCGACGTCTGGGTGCTGCCCAACCCCAGCGGGTTGAACGCCCACTATCAGCTCCCGGAACTGGGCAAGATCTTCGCGCGAATGTGGCGGAAATAATCCACCCATCTTACCTGTCTTACGATATCGAAATACTTTTCGATACCAAGTCGTTCTCCTCTCGGGATTTGGCTGAATCCAGCCGATTTATATCGACGATGAATAACATTAAACCGGTCAGGGAAACTGCGCAGGTATTATCCGTCTGCCTCCCGCTCCGGTCCGGAACGGTTCCGTATCCCACAGGTCTGTCGCATGCATCGTCAATCGAAATTTCGCTGGCATCGAATCGTACTGCTGCTGCTCACCGCGGCTGTACTGAGTCAGCAGGGTTGCGTGCATCGCAAACGGTATAGCCTGTCCAGCTTCTGGATCGACTACAACACATTACGGGCTCCGGCGATCTTCTTCCAGAAGCGGGACCACTTTCCTTACAAGGCGTCCCAGGTCTCTCTGTTTCACTGGCAGTACGGCGTGACACCAGGCCGGAACCTGAAATACGTACGCCCGGATCTGGTACGGGAAAATATGCCCGTCTCAGACACCTATGGTGGTATCACCCAGGCGGGCATGCTCGTAGAACAGAAAGCTGTCATCGAATCCGCGCCCGCGGTGAGTGCCAATGGTCCCATGTCGATTCCCCCTGCACCACAGCCTGCTCCGAAATCGAAGCTCCCTGCACCGCCTCAGCTCAAACTGCAGCCCAAGCCTGTTCGTAAGCCGGCGGCTACACCCCGCCGCCTCCCGCACCGGCAGCAGAGAAATTCTGATTACGGCTTCGGTGACTGCACGCGGGGCTCAAACGCGGTAATCCAGACGAAGGGCTGCCCGCGTTCATCAATGACCAGTTTGCGTACCAGCCCGGTTCCGCCGATGGCATCGCGGATCAGAATGCCCCAGGTCGTTCGCTTCTTGGAAACGTTGACTTTGATTTCATCAACGTCGATCTGTTTCTGCTGAACCTCATAATCGTCCAGCAGCATGGGAATCTCTGAGGCCTTGGAAGCGGCTACCAGAACATCACGCAGGGGGACATTGCTGAGTTCGACCGGAATCAATTCAAAATAGCGAGGCGCGGTTTTCTGGCGCGACAGTTTCAGTTCCCAGCCAATCGGCCAGGGAGACTCTGTGGCCTCCCAGGGGGTGATCAGCAGTTCCAGCGAGCCCGACGGGGTGCGTGAGGGATGAAAGGCCAGGCCATACTGCTTGAGGGCAATCGCCAGTACCGTTCCCTTGGACAGTTTGCTGAGATCGGCAGAAATCGTATCACCGGCGGGTATCTGCGAAAAACGTTTCTGTGCTTCCAGATCAAAGCGGACTGGCAGCGAACCCGGGAACTCCAGCTTGCGAACCGCCTGATCCAGGGTCAGGCCCTGGAGGTTTACTGGTGTTGCTTCAGAGAGGGCAGCAAAGACTTTTTTGAACTGTTCATTCGAAAGTCCCCACAGCGGTTTACTGTCAGGCGATCCCTGGGCACCATAGACTCTCAGCTCATTAATCCATTCCTTGAGGCGGGCGACTTCGTTACGGGCAAACTTGCGTCCAGGAAACTGAATCACACCGTTGCGATCCAGAGTACCGGTGATCCTCACCTCCCGTAGAGTCCCCCTGACATTTTCCTCGACAGCAGGTTTATCATCCAGAACGGCACGTCGGGTGCGAATCGAGATCCCCAGATCCCGAAACGTCTGCCCCCATTGCTGGGCATACAGGGCCGAACCGTCGGCTTCCATTAACAGGGTCACAGTCACGTCCGTTTTCAAAGGCGCGCCCTGCGGTTTCTCCTGCTTGGGAAACGTCACCTGGGCCGTCGTTGTCGAGACGCCGGTCAGCAGAAATGTGAGCAGGATACAGACACCAGTCAGGGGGTTTCGATATTTCATGATGATTCGAGCGATAAAAGCGAGACGGTGATTGATTTACTGTCAAACAGGCTGACAGTACCATGAGATACGGGAGATCTACTTCAGTCTCAGGAGTATAGCAGATCAGATGAGCCCTGATGAGATCAGGTTCTGTTTCAGAATTAATTACAGATCACTCTTATATAAACCATGAATCAGAGCAACATGTACAATACAATGAACAGCCTGTACCCAAATTGAATACCCCAAAGCGATTCCGGAGCCCGATGGCAATGTCTTCGATAAAAGTCTGCATCCTGTTTACCATCCTGATGATGACTTCCCCGTCCTACTCTGCGGAGAAGTCACCACTTCCTGAGGAAGCGATTTTAAACAAGCACTTACAACTTGTGCGAAAACTGAATGCCACGGAATTACGAAATGCCAGGTATGCAATCCAGCGAAAACAGCTGGCAGAAAAACTGATCGGTGAGGCAGAGAGGACGGAAGACTCGGCAAGTCGTTACGCCTTATTGCTGACTGCCCAGAAGTTATATCTCACTGGAGATGATTTTATCGGCGCCTTCCAGATTGTGGATCTCCTACAAAATGATTTCCAGATCGACAGCCTGAAAACTAAAACAGAAATCCTGGAAACGGCGGCTTCTCAACGGTTACTTAACAGACAATTCAAACAGGTCTACTTCTTGATCCCGCCGCTCATCGAGGAAGCGATTCAAAACAATAATTTTGAGACAGCGACCGCCTTAGCAAATCTGGCCAAAAAGATAGCAACCAAAACACGGGTCCATCGTTATGAAACAGCCGCCCATGAAACCAGACTGGAACTCAACGACTTGCAGAAACAGTACAGTGAATTCATTCAGAACCAGAAATCACTTCAGCAGGCTCCCCAAGATCAAAAACTGAATCTGGAAATTGGTAGATATCTCTGTTTTGTCAAAAACGAATGGCCTCAAGGACTCCAAAGGTTGGCACAAGGGGGTGATGAACCGCTGGCAAACCTGGCACGAAGCGAATCAGAAAAAGGAACTGACCCACTCGAACTGGGAGCAGCCTGGTGGAAAACCGCGGAAATGCTGCAGGGACTTTCTGCGAAACATGTCAGACAGCACGCTGCAGTCTGGTATCGCAAAGCCCTGCCTCAGTTGGAAGGCAACCAGAAAACGGAAGTAGAACAGAAATTGAACGAACTGGCGCCGACAGAATCGATTAAAGCTACCCTGGTGGCGCCTCGAAAATACTCCAGAATGATTGCCCAGGATCAGCACCGGGGTAATGCCGGTGATCGCCCGGAGGCAACAACCTATTACCTGAATTTCCCACATCCCGTTTCTGTCAATGACCTGCGACTGAGAATCCAGGGGCATGCAGCCCAAATAAATGATACCTGTAATGGTGCTATCTTTATCAGCATTGATGGTGGTGAATGGTTGGGTGTCTCGGGCTGGACGACCGAATCTTCTCGACAGGCATTGAAATTTCAAGGCTGGGTGGAACTTGAATTCACATCGCCAGACGATCTGCTGGTTCGTCAACTCCGCGTCCTGTTTCAATATCAAAGCGGAAAATCAGCCTACGTGATTAACCAAGTGATGAGTGTGGAGTAAACACAGAAAAGACACCTGGCATTCTCAGTTCTGAATCCTTATTCAGGATCTACGGAATTTCGTGCTGTTTGTGTCTTTCGTAATTCAAACTCATCCCTGTCACAAAAAAAATCCCCCGGATCAGAAGCTGATCCGGGGGACGGGAGGTCGTGTCAGTCAGGCTGCACCAGTGGTTCAGCATTTCTGACAGAGACAGGCAGTCAGGGCCGACTAGTTAAGCCAGCTCTCGTGCCTTAAGTCTAAAGGACCAGGACTAGGCGTCGATCAGACTTTCAACTTTCTTTAATTCTTCCTGAGCTTCCTTGAGACGCTTTTCAGCTGCAGAGACATCTTCCTGCTGTGCTTTCAGCGATTCCTGAGCGTTATTCAGCTCATCCTGGGCATCGGCCTTTTCTTTATCGCTGGCCGATTCCAGCTTCTGCTTCGCTTCGGCAACCTGCTTCTCCGCTTCCACAACATCTTTCTTTTCCTGGCTGATGGTTTTCTGAATCGCAGCGATGCGTTCGTTGGCGTTTTTCAGAGCATCCACTTTGGTCTGTGCGAGATTCTTACGTGCTTCTGCAACACGTTCGTCAGCATCTTTTTTTGCTTCCTGAACGTCCTGCTTAGCTGCCATCTGTGCCGCTGCCAGAGCTTTATCCAGCTCGCGTTTGGCCTTTTCTACATCATGACGTTCTTCACTGATCTCTTCCGGAGCTTCCCCTTCGCGCTGTGCTTCTTCCAGCTCTTTCATTTCTTCCTGGATCTGTTCGGTGCCGATACGGCGGGTTTCATGAACGCGTTCTTCCGCATCCTGTTTGGCTTCTGCAACCTGCTGCTGCCCTTCCTGTTTCGCCTTATCGATTTCCTTACGGGCTTCTTCGATCGATTCGGAATTGGCCTGGCATCCAACGAGAACCAGAGCGGCCAGTGCTGTTGCAGAGCTGAGTTTCATTAAAGACATGATTTTCTCCTGTGCTTTCCTTAGTGCGAACCCTGTCCTCACTGACGTCTGAGCGGGCCACTTATGAGCAAATTGACTTCACTGTAATCTGATGTATCTTCAGGTCGCTTCCTCACTCGTCAGCGATCTGCTTGAGGAAGCCTGTATTGCCTGAACATGAAAAGCAGTTTCCGTGCCAGTCATACTGGTTGTACGAAATGCAGGCGTTTTCTCAGCTTAATGCAAGTCGGATAGAAGTTCGGCAGGGCAGAAACAGCCCCCGGGCTGAACGCCGGGCAGACAGTCGGATCGCTGATCGCGCAATGCAAGGCTTGGGATCAACGTTGGTTGATAGGAATGGTAGCTTAGGTATTCAATAGACTTTTCAATACAGATGCCGCTTCAGCAGATCCAGGGGATAGATCGTATCGCGCCAGCGTACGCCTCCGTTCTTGAGTGTGATCCAGGCGGAACGCCAGAAGGCGAAGGTGAGTGCCAGCGAGGCGTAGAGCAGAAACGGGGTGATTGCCAGTCCGGAGGAAAAGATCCAGCCGAGCAGCCCGTAAGTCAGGTGCAACAATACGAGTGTCGCCAGAAAGCCGACCGTCTCTGTCAGGGGAAACATGAAGGGCATCACGAACGGTAACAGAAAAAAGAGAACGTACAGCGTCGTGACAAAACAGAGTCTGCGAACCGAATAGTAGAGTGAGGCAAAGGCGTTCTTTTCAATTCCGGTGATGACTGCCCAGGCTGAGGGCTGCCAGCGAACCTGGAGTTCATCAATTCCCAGGTAGACATCCTGCTGATAACCACTCTGCTTGATCAGCTTTCCCAGCTTGATGTCATCCAGTACATCGAGCCGAATCGTTTCCAGCCCGCCGGTCGCCTGGTAGACAGATCGCTTCAGCAGATTGAAAGCACCGATGCCCACATAGGCATGTTTCCAGCGGGTCGGGATCAGCCAGAAAAATGTTCCCGAGGCGAGCAGAAAGCCGAAGTAAGTCACGAAGGCCCGCTCGAACAGACCTCCCCTTGCCAGTCGGGGGAGCAGTGCCAGATGATCGAGTTGCTGATCCAAAAAGATTCGGGTCGCATGCGTAATAGCCTGCGGCGAAAAGATAATATCCCCATCGGTAAACAGCAGCAGTTCTCCGGTAGCCTGTTGGGCCGCCTGGTGCATCGCATGGGATTTCCCCAGCCAGTCAGCGGGCAGTTCTTCGATGTGCAGGACCTGCATCTGAACCCGGTTCTCTGCCGCAGCCCGGGCGGCGACCCGCTCCATCATCGCGCCGGTCTCATCTGTGGAGCGATCGTTGACCGCGATGATTTCGAGATTGGGATAGTCAGAAGCCAGCAGGGAATTCAGGTTCACTTCGATTGTCGCTGCTTCATCCTTCGCGGGCACTATCACAGAAATCCGCGGCCACTGGTCAGGAATCGCAGTCCGGTTCACACAGCGGGAGATCTGTTTCTGCAGCATTGTCACCAGTGATGGCCCCAGCAGAACAAGCCAGAAGACAAGCGTCGCATAGCCCCAGATGGTGATCAGCGTGGCGGTCATCGCGGGAACTTTCCGTTATTCAATCCGGGGTGCAAGCAGATCGACAATCGACTGACCGATGCGGAGCGAAGATGTCGCTGCCGGCGAGGGGGCGTTTAACACGTTGATCATGCGATCGGATTCGTCAATCAGAAAATCGTCGACCAGCGAGCCATCGGGACCGAGTGCCTGCGCCCGCACACCCGCTGGAGCAGAGACCAGATGCTCGGACCGGATCTCGGGAATCAGCCGCTGCAGCGCTTCAACAAACGCAGGCTTGCTGAAGGAGCGCCACATTTCGCCCAGACCGGTCTTCCAGTATTTGCAGGCCATCTTGAGAAAGCCGGGATAGGTGGCTGCTTCCAGCAGGTCACGCAGATTGATGTTTGATTTCGTATAACCTTCACGGGCGAACGCCCAGACGGCATTCGGACCACATTCCACGCCGCCATGAATCATTCGGGTAAAATGCACTCCCAGAAAGGGGAACTCAGGATTGGGAACCGGATAGATCAATGATTTACACAGGTGCTCCGCTTCCGGCTTGAGTTCATAGTACTCCCCCCGGAACGGGACAATCTTAGAATCGGGATGGGCGCCCCCCAGTCGAGCCACGCGGTCGCTGAACAGTCCGCCACAGTTGATGACCTGTTTCGCGGTAAAGTCACCGGCTCTGGTCTGCAGGGTAATGCCATCCGCATGATGTTTGATCCCGAAAACCTCCGCACCGGTCTGGATCAGATGCCCCTTTTCCTGAATCCGCTCACCCAGCCGGACCGCCACCTGCCTGTAATCGACAATGCCTGTTTCGGGAACATGAATCCCACGGATGCCTGCCACGTGCGGTTCGTATTCTTTGAGCCGGGCCTCGTCGATCATTTCACAGACGACACCGTTCTGCTGTCCCCGCTCAAAGATATTATCCAGGGCACCGAACTCGCTTTCGTCGACAGCCACGATCACTTTGCCGCACTCGTCCCAGGGAATCTCCTCGGCAGTGCAGAAGGCTTTCATCGCCTTGATGCCTTCGCGGCAGTTGACAGCACGCAGCGAACCAGGCTTGTAATAGATTCCCGAATGCAGGACCCCGGAGTTATGCCCTGTCTGATGCAGGGCCAGTTCGTTTTCTTTTTCGAGGATCAGCACAGAGGTCTGGGGAAAGCGCTGCGTGATCTGCCAGCCGGTCGCCAGCCCGACGATACCCCCACCAATTATTGCGACATCTGCATTTTTCATGGATGACTTCTATACTCAAATGGTTGCCGGCATCTTATACTCGGGATTCGATAATTAGATCACGGAATCTCTCTCACCTTCATGTTTATCATAACTTAGCAGGATCGGGGTTACAGGAAAACAATGGTTGAGCATGTTCGCGATTATTTAGAGCAACATCAGGATCGGTTTGTCGGAGAACTGGTTGAGTTTTTAAAAATTCCCAGTGTGAGTGCCGACTCGACTCTTAAAGCCGAAACCCGGCGGGGAGCCGAATTTGTCCAGCAGCAGATGGAAGCCGCTGGTCTGGAAAGCCAACTCATCGAAACCGCGGGACATCCGATTGTCTACGGCTCCTGGAAAAAAGCAGAGGGGAAACCGACCGTCCTCGTCTATGGTCATTACGATGTGCAGCCCCCGGATCCGCTCGATCAATGGCAGACGCCCCCCTTCGAACCCGATATCCGCGATGGTCATATCTATGCCCGCGGTGCGACCGACGACAAGGGGCAGATGTATACACACATTAAATCGGTCGAAGCCTGGATGAAGACGAAGGGAGAACTTCCCGTCAACGTGGTCTTCGTGATTGAAGGGGAAGAAGAGGTCGGCAGCGACAACCTCGATCGCTTCCTGGCAGAGAACAAGGATCTGGTTGCCTGCGATATTGCAGTGATCAGCGACACCAGCCAGTATGCACCGGGCATCCCGGCAATCACTTACGGACTGCGGGGAATCCTCGCCTGCGAAGTGATCGTCAACGGCCCGCGACAGGATCTGCACAGCGGTGTGTTTGGCGGTGCGGTCACCAATCCTGCCAACGGACTGGCCCGCATGGTCGCTGCTCTACACGATGACCAGGGCCGCGTCCAGATTCCCGGCTTTTACGACAACGTGATCGAACTCAAGCAGGAAGAACGCGACCAGTTTGCAGCCCTGCCCTTTGATGAAACGAAATTCATGTCGGACCTGGGCGTTAAGGCGGTTTCAGGGGAAGCGGACTTCAGCACACTGGAACGCCGCTGGGCACGACCGACGTGCGATGTGAACGGTATGGTCTCCGGGTACACGGGTGAAGGTCCGAAGACAATCGTACCTGCCCAGGCGCGCGTCAAAATCAGTTGCCGACTCGTTCCCGATCAGGATCCAGCCGCCTTGACCAGAGCACTGGAGCAGTTCCTGCTCGAACAGTTGCCGGCGGGACTGACCATGCAGTTCATCGATTACCATGGCTGCAAAGGACTCGTGTTCGATTTCAACAGCCCCTACATGGCGGCTGCCCGCACTGCGATTGAACAGGCTTTCGGAAGGGCTCCGGTCATGATTCGTGAAGGGGGCTCAATCCCGGTGGTCGAAACATTCCAGTCGCTGGTGGGCGTAGAAACGCTGCTCTTAGGCTGGGGACAGAATACCGACAACCTGCACAGCCCCAACGAACGTTTCTCGCTGGAAGCCTTCCGTCAGGGAACCCTGGCAAGTGCCCTGCTCTGGCAGGAACTGGCGAACATTCAGGTTTGAATTTCAGCGCAGATTGCTTGCTGAAATTTATTCAGGCGCAAGAGCCCCGAGTTTGGACAGTGCGCTTACTTCGAGTCAATCAGACCAGCTCGGGCATTGCCTTGTATTTATCGCGGTCGACCAGATAGCGGGGACGTCCCTGCAGATCGTCGATGGTAGCAGATTCGACATCGATCCCCAGGTTGCGATACAGTGAAGCGAAGACTTCCTGGAAGTGCACCGGACGATTTTCTGCGTATTCACCCAACCGGTTGGTCGAACCGATGACCTGGCCGGTCTTCATGCCGCCGCCTGCCAGCAGTGCAGTTGAGACGCGGGGCCAGTGATCGCGGCCGGAATTCGCGTTGATCTTGGGAGTCCGTCCGAATTCGCCCCAGACGACTACGGTGACGTCATCCAGCATTCCGCGGTTTTCGAGGTCTTCGACGAGTGCCGTCACACCCTGGTCGAGCATCGGCATGTCTTCGCGTCCGCGTTTGAAATTCCCGCCGTGCCAGTCCCAGCGACTGAAGGCCAGCGTGACACAACGGGCACCGGCTTCGATCAGACGCCGGGCTGTCAGAAAGTCATCCAGCAGTTTGGGACCGCCGTCTGCTCTCAGTTTAGGAGTTCCTCGACCATAACGGTCACGCAGCGCCTGATCTTCTTTCGAAAGGTCCAGAGCTTCGGCGAGTTTGCTGGAGGTCAGAATTCCAAAGGCCTGCTGGGTGAACGAATCGAGGCCGTCCATCGTGCCGGAAGCGTCTACCTGGCTACGAAACTGGTCGAGCGAGCTGAGTACTTTTTTACGGTCATTCAGGCGATCCAGGGTAATCCCGTTGAGGGTCATGTCAGCCATGCCTTCCCCGTTGGGACGGAAAGGCGCGTGTGCCAGTCCCAGGAAGCCAGGATCTCCCGCACGTGCCCATTCCATGTGGCCCATCTTGGGAGAGAGACCGAGGAACGGCGGGATTGAGGGATCGACGGCTCCGTATGTTTTCGAGAGAACCGAACCCAGGCTGGGCCAGCCGCCCAGGGGCTGGTTGTTGAAACGCTGTCCCGTGAGACACTGAAAGGCATCGTGCCGGCCATCAGAGCCAACCATGGAACGGATGAACGTGAACTTGTCTGCCATCTGCGCCATGCGGGGGAACTGATCCCCGATTTCAATGCCGGATACATTGGTCTGGATGGCGTTGAATTCACCGCGGATTTCACTGGGAGCATCGACTTTGATATCCCACATATCCTGATGCGGAGGACCTCCCGGCAGGAAGATCATGATGATGCCTTTGTGCTGCTTTCGCTTGGTGCTTGAAGATTCAGCCTGCAGCAGTTGGGGCAGCGAAAGTCCACCTAAAGCGAGCCCACCGATCTGTAGAAAGTTCCTGCGCGAAATCCGGTCACAGAATTGACTCTTTTGAGAACCCAGAATCTTGAGCATCGTATCAGGTCTCCAAATCGTTTCAGGTGGGAATATATGAGGAAGGTGAGCCGCACCGAATCAGTTTATCAATCGCCAGTCCGGTCAGCCATATTAAAAATATCGGCGAGCCCTTATGTACCAGTATAGTTGTTTTTCAGCGGAAATCCAGTGCAGATTGCATTAGCCAGACAATTTGTTCAGTGTCCCGCCGCATCTCAGAAGCGTCTAAACGCGGAAGTAACGGCAGCGACTCAAACGCTGTAGTGGTATTCTCATCCCCAAACCAGGCGACCAGGGAAGGATCTGCGTGCAGTTCATTACTTTCCCAGCGGGAAAATTCGACCGCTGGAAAACGGGACTGCAGCTCTTGAATCAACGCCAGAGACTCAGCTTGCGGCAGGCCTGCCAGTGAGAATACGAATGGCCGCTGGAGTAATCGCTGCTGGAGCTCGCCGATCGTCGTCTGTTTCACCGGATGAATAACATCGGCTGCAATCTCCACCAGCGGATCGAGCACGAAACGACGATACCAGCAGGCGGGATGTGGAACCGTCAGTTTGTCATTCTGCAGGATCAGTTGATCAAATAACAGCAGGTCCAGATCCAGTGTGCGGGCGCCCCAGCGAACCTCGCGGACCCGCCCCAGTTCCGTTTCCACGGTCTGAAGTTCTGTCAATAATGCCTCGGGAGAGAGCTCGACGGAGAGTTGGGCTGCGCCGTTCAGAAAGATCTCTTCTGTCTGACTGCCAACGGGAGTGGTTTCGATCCACTGACTGAGCTTTCCGACTACGATATCAGGGTGGGCATCCAGCCGCTGCAGGGCCCGGTCAAAGGTCTCCCGGACATTTCCCTGATTTCCACCCAGGGCGATATAGCAGTCAGGCATTGGAATTCCGGCAGTCATAAAAAGCGTAAAATGAGAGGACGACTGCCTGCAGTTTAGTGAATTGAATCAGAAGTGCAATTCCGCGGCTGCTGCTCACACTAGACGTCGAGACCTGCGAAAGTATTTCGCATTCCCGGAAATGTGCACGCTGTGAATGGCTTACATGCCGTGGTTGTGCATTTCTGTGGTGGCATTTTCGAACAGGGCATTCGTATTCGTACCCACGGCTGCGATGGCAGCCACACATGCCAGGACAATCGCGGCCAGCATCACTGCATATTCGACAGCCGTCGGTCCATCTTCTTCACAGAGTAAGTTCTTGAAAAATTGCATTGTTCGATTCCGCTATTCATACCTGTCATATTTTTCTGGAGTCCGCTGATCAGTCAGAGAGCGAACCATCCCCTCAATTCCGTAAACTATGACGCATGTTCAAATTTAACTCATATTTCTGATCGAAAGCTGGAAAAACTGGAGAAGGTGTCCAAAATTCAGCTAAAACGGTGAGAGATGCAGGTTTTTCCCGCAGGAATTAGCGGGAAAGCAACTTGAGGCTCTGTTCAGACTGGCATAATCGGTGCATCCCTGTCACAATAAGTGACAGAAGACCGCTCCCGGACCTGAGTTATCATTTTTCAGGCTGTGCCGGTAGTGAGGATTGTGCGACTCTGTTCGCTGCTTCCCATTTCGTTAACTTTATTGGACAGGATACAATTGTTATGGCCAAAGAAGAGGCCATCGAAGTCGAAGGTACTGTAACCGAGGCGCTGGCAAATACACAGTTTCGAGTCGAACTGGAAAACGGACACCAGGTTCTGGCGCACGTTGCCGGCAAAATGCGCAAGCACTTTATCCGTATTGTGCCCGGCGATAAAGTCGTGGTTGAGGTCTCTCCCTACGATCTGAATCGTGGACGCATTGTGTATCGGGAAAGGTAAAGGCCCGCGGCCTGCCTGCCCCGCTTGTGGAATTCACAGCCACAGGAATTTTCACTGACAACGTGTAATCTCCTGTTGTTGCTTTGCCTGCCGGGCTGAATTCGATACGTTCTCATCTCCCAGACCGACTTGCGTTCCCGGAAGACAAATGCCCCAGGACTCAGACCAGCTGGACTCTCTCCCGTTCGTGCAACTGTTTACCGACGGCGCCTGCCGTGGCAATCCGGGTCCGGGAGGTTGGGGAGTTATTCTGCGTCACCCCTCGACCGGTACCGAAAAAGAATTCTCAGGTGGAGAGGCAGAGACCACGAATAACCAGATGGAGCTGCAGGCAGTCATCTCCGGTCTGGAACTGTTGAAGAAACGTTCGCGGGTCGAAATCATTACCGACAGCGTCTATGTTGCGAAGGGGTCCAAAGAGTGGATGCCCAACTGGAAAAAGAACAACTGGCGCCGTCGCGAAGGGAAGAGCTGGAAGCCCGTCAAAAACGAAGAGCTCTGGCGGCGTCTGGATGAACTGCTGCAACAGCACGAGGTGCGGTTCACTCAGATTAAAGGTCACAGCGGACATCCCGAAAATGAACGCTGTGATGAACTGGCTGTCGAATATGCGTTGAAGCTGCAGAATCAGACTGATCTCTAATTTACCGGTTCCGGAATGCAATGACCGAACCTTCCCTGGACACACCGATTCAATTTCTGCAAGGAGTCGGATCGGAACGCGCCGAGTTACTGGTAAAACTGGGAATTGAAACCGTCGAAGATCTGCTCTGGCATCTGCCCCGGAGCGTACTCGATCTGACAGACGTCCGCCCCGTGAATGAACTCGAGGAGGACCAGCTGGCTTCGGTCTGCGGCAAGGTGGTTGACCTCGACGCCCGTACGATTTCCCGCGGACGGACCATCTCCGCCATTCTTCTCGACTGCGGAACCGGCTTCCTCAAGGGTACCTGGTTCAACCAGCCCTGGGTCATCAAGCGATTCTTCCAGGGGCAGTTGCTGATGTTCTCCGGCAAGCCCAAACGACGTTCGGGCAAATGGGAAATGTCGCATCCCCAATACCAGGTCCTCGAAGAAGATTTGGATGATCCCCAGGGGGTCGTGTTGCCCCGGTACAGCCTGACCGAAGGCATCAAAATGTACCAGATGCGACGCATGGTGCGGACCGCCGTAGAAGAATATGCACAGCTGATTCCCGACTACCTCCCCGAACCGTTTCGCGAAGAACACGGCCTGCTGCCGCTGGCACAGGCGGTGATCCAGATGCATAAACCACAGACAATGCAGGAATACGAAGCCGGCGTCCGTCGTGTTATCTTTGATGACCTGCTGGAATTTCAACTGGGGCTGGCCATGCGGCGGCGGCAATGGACCTGCGTTGATAACGCACCGTTGATCAAGGTCACCGCCAAAGTCGATGCCCGGATCCGACGCCTGTTTCCATTTGATTTCACTGAGGGACAGGACCAGGCCATCCAGGAGATCAAAACGGACCTGGGTTCCGGTCGCGCCATGCATCGCATGCTGCAGGCGGACGTGGGTGCGGGAAAAACGGCAATCGCGATCTACGCCATGCTCGCGACAATCGCCGCTGGCAAACAGGCGGTTCTGATGGCCCCCACAGAACTGCTGGCTGTCCAGCACTGGGATACGATTAATCGCATCCTGAACCAGAGTCGGGTCAAACGATGCGTGCTGACGGGCAGCCTGTCCTCAGCAGAGCGGAAAGCCACGCTGGAACAGATCGCTTCTGGTGAGCAGCAATTGATTGTCGGCACCCAGGCCGTGGTCCAGAAAGATGTGCAATATCACGATCTGGGACTGGTGATTATCGACGAACAGCATAAGTTTGGCGTGATGCAGCGGGCACACTTCACCAGCGAAGAGAATACGCCCCACATGCTGGTGATGACGGCCACCCCCATTCCCCGCAGCCTCTGTCTCACTCAGTTCGGTGAACTGGATATCTCGATCAATTCAGAACTCCCGCCGGGCAGACAGCCTGTCACCACCAGTCGGATCTCGACGACTCCTCAACGGAAGAAAGCCTGGGATTTTCTGCGGGCTCAAATCGAGGCCGGCAGGCAGGCCTATATCGTCTGTCCGCGGATCGACTCCGAGCTCGAGGAAAACAGCCGATCCAGTGCGGAAGAAGTCTATCGCAAACTGCAGAAAAGCGAGCTGGCCAATGCCTCGATCGGCCTGGTGCACGGCCAGATGGATCGCGAAGAGCGGGCTCAGATCATGGAGCAGTTCCACCAGGGCCAGATCCAGGTGCTGGTCTCCACGACAGTGGTTGAAGTGGGAGTCGATGTGCCCAACGCCACCTTAATGGTGATCCTGCAGGCAGACCGCTTCGGACTCTCTCAGTTACATCAGCTTCGTGGCCGCGTCGGTCGAGGTATTCATCCCGGATACTGTTTTCTGTTTTCTTATACGGAAAGCGAGGAGGCACTCAAGCGACTGGCCGTCATGGAACAGACGACCAACGGCTTCGAGATTGCCGAAGCGGACTTTCAGGCCCGTGGTCCGGGTGACATCTTCGGAACCCGCCAGCATGGAGAGTTGCCGCTGCGTGTCGCCGACCTCAGGCGCGATGACGACCTGTTACAGGAAACCCGCGAGATAGCACTCCGACTGGTCGAAAAAGGGGAGTTTGATCAGCCCCGTTTTGCACCGCTGAAGATTCGCGTCCTGGACCGGTTCGGACAGCTGCTGGACCTGGGACAGAGTGGTTAAACGCTGTCAGGTCTGGACGCGATTCGAGAACCAGGCAGCCAGCGTTCCATTGGCAATCACCGGAAACCAGGCAGCCTGATCGGGCTTGAGCAGGTTGGCACTGCCCATGTAAAGAAAACATTGGGAGATGGCAAAGATCACCCCCATCACACAGGAACAGATGGCGATGTTCAGAATCTGGCTGCGGCTCTCCTTCCGGAGCACGAAAGGAATCGCCATCAGTACGGCGATCAGGTTCATGAACGGTCGCGTCAATCGGGAATGCAGGTCGAGTTTCTGCTTGCGAATGGAGAGATCACTGAACGAGGGATTGTTAATCCGGGCGATCAGTTCGGGCGTCGAAATCAGCGAGCTGGAATTACGGTTACACAACTGATCGCAGCCCACGTCAGTTACGATGAAAATATCATTGGGATTCTTGCCCGGTAGAATCATCTTACGGGCGAAGGCCGCGATATCCAGGTCTTCATACTTCGGGAGTGCATCCTGCAGCACCCAGCCACCAGGCCGCGTTTCGGTCCCGGAAATGTAGTGTGCATGGGGGGCCTTGACGGTTACAAAATCGTGCACGGTCGGCTTGGAGAGAACGAACTCCGCATTCACCATCCGCTGTTCCGTGAGATAAAGTTCCTGACCATTGATCATGATCCGGGTACTGAAATCATAGACCGGCTCAACGAACTGCGCACTGGTATCCATCTTTCCCCGTTCTGCCTGAACCTTGTCGGCAATGCTGGGAATAACCAGTTCCTGGTTGGCAATGATAAAACAGTTGACGATGACCGTCGCGATGGTCAGTGGAATCGCCAGGCGATACGTCGGAATGCCGGCGGAAAGCACGGGGTTGAGTTCCCCATGTCTTACCATCAGTGAGAACACGACCACAGCAGCCAGCACGGTCAGAATCGGACTGACCATATCAAAGAAGACACTGGACTGATACAGATAGGTCTCGGCCATCAGCCAGAGCAGCCCCCCAGAGGAATCACCTTCCTTCAGACCAGCCTGGAATTCATCGATATTTGTGAATCCGTCAAAGACGACATATAGACCATAGGTGGCTATGAATCCGATGATGAACACATGGAAATATCGTTTCAGAAGATAACGGTCAAAAGTTGTAAACACGGTTTCCGGTCGCTGTCAGAGACTTAATCGAGAATGGATATCTCAAATCTGAGATTGTGGGGCGGGTATTACATCGCAATCCCCGAAATGGGTCAATATCAGGAACCAGAACTGAATGTATACACCAGAACACACCCTGGTTTTTGATGACTTTTTGGCACTTCAAAATCAGTCAGAGTGGCGTTTATTGTGAATTTCCAAAAACAGTGAGAAAAGAAACTTGCATAAGTCATTTCATTTTTGCAGTTTATGGGCTATTCGAGCTTTTAGGAACTTTCCAACTCTCGACATTTAATCCGCGTAGTGAATAATACTCACGGAGCAGAGTGATCTCAAAACTGTCAGAAACATCAAAGGTTTTTGATTACTTTAGCTAATTTAAAAGCTATCTTTTGGGAGTATTCAATTTCGAATTGAGTCGTCTGAATCTGATTTTTATGAGGGGAAGATCGAGTGGTACGTAAAGATGCAATAATTCGGTTGCACAAGCAACTGTTGAACCGCCGCGATGAGCTCACCAAGCTTGTGAACGACAGTTCAGAAGGCTCCTCCGCCAGCCAGTCCTCCGTGGAGGACAGTGGTGACGCCGCGATTCGCCAGACACGACAGGATCTGGAATCTCACCTGGCAGAGCTGGAATACAAAGAACTGATGCAGATTCGACGTGCGATCTCCCTGATTCAGGAAGGACGTTACGGTCACTGCGAGAGCTGCAATAAGAATATACCGATTGCACGGCTTAAAGCGGTTCCTTACACGATGTTTTGTGTCAGTTGTGCACAACAGCGCGAATCGATGGGTTTATCCACGAGTGATGTTCATGGCGATTGGGAAAACGCCTACGAGTTCGAAGGACGTCTTAACGATCAGGAGTACAGAATTCACGATTTGGATCTCGAAAAATAATACCCCCCTCCGATAATAAACGACACAGGGTCACGCTCGACCGACTGCGTTTATTATCTGATCTCTCCACAACACGATGCCCCCTCATTCCTGTTACGATTCCCGGAGAGTGTGATTGCAGTCAATCACCAGACCCTGCTTTGTTACTGGAAGCCCGCGTGGATTCAGCTGGACTTCCGTAATCAAATCGTTCGGCACTTGGCGAAGGATTGCCTTATTTTGCCGTGGTCAGCAATAAGCTGAAATGCAAAAAAAGATCCTGGGTCACGCTGAGAGATTTGCAACATGAAGAATCGATATCCTTTGCTGGCAGTCATTGCCATCATTGTCTCCATTTCGTTGTGGAATACCTGCTTCGAGTCACCGCTCAGTTCGCGTCAGCTGGAAGCGAAGATTCCTTCTCAGGGTAATGCCCGTCAACCAAATGCAGCGATGTTGTCTTCCGCATCTTCTCTGCACGATGGAAGCAAGCATCTCGCCAAGATCGCTAAACTCGCGACCCCCAGTGTCGTCCACATCCAGTGCGAACGGCAGACTCCCCGTGGCGCAGTTGAAGAAACCGGATCCGGTGTCATCGTTCGCGGTGAGGGAAAACCAGGGTTATTCATTGTTACCAACCGCCACGTCGTGCGTGACTCAAACGGACCTGCGATTTCAATCCAACTGCACGATGGACGCGTCATCAACCCGACTCATAAATGGGAAGATAAAGATACCGACCTGGCGATCCTCAAAATTGACGTGACCGATGTCACTCCGGCCGACTGGGGCGACAGTGACAAACTGGATATTGGTCACATGGTCCTGGCCATGGGCAGTCCGTTTGGTCTGAGTGAATCGGTGACTCTGGGTATTATCAGCGCCAAAGGACGCCGTTCACTGCAATTGGGAAGCGGGTCAGAGGTACTGAACCAGAACTTCCTGCAGACTGACGCCGCCATCAACCCGGGAAACAGCGGGGGTCCACTGATTGACCTCGAAGGCAAAATTATCGGGATCAACACTGCAATCGCTTCCAACAGTGGTGGTAACGACGGAATCGGATTCAGTATCCCCAGCAAGCTGGTACAACACGTCTTTACGCAGCTCCTGAAGTACGGACAGGTCTATCGCGCTTACCTGGGTGTCCAGCTCGATCCGGAATTCAGTATCGGGACTGCAACCCGACTGAATATGGACCGTGTGCGTGGTGCCCGCGTGGTAAAAGTGATTTCTAATACGCCGGCTTCCCGCGCCAACCTGAAATACGATGACATCATTCTCAGTTTCGGCGGTATTGACGTTCTGGATCAGAACCACCTGATCAACCTGGTCTCTCTGACACCAATCGAACATCGTGTGAGTGTCGTTCTGCTGAGAGATGGCCGTAAAGTCAACGTGATGGTGGAACTGGCGAACCGCCGGATTCTGGACGAACTGGAACGCAAACAGCGCGAATCACAACAGTCTTCCCGACGTTTTGGCACCTCTGCTGAGCCGATGAGCTTCCACAAAGTCAAACACACATCCGCCACAGAGGATCTGGCAGGACTGGGGGTTCAGCCCATGAATGCAGATCTGGCTGCTCAACTTGGTTTCGCACAGGGCCAGGCAGGTCTGCTGGTCTTGAGTGTCGACGAACAGAGTTCATTCTCTGGCGTGGTCGATCTCTATGATGTAATCGAAGAAGTCGCTGGTTCACCAGTCCACAGTCTGCAGGACTTTCGCCAGGCACTGGATCAGCATCGAGATCTTAAATCGCTCGTCCTGAAAATTTCTCGCGGCAAGCCGGGAGTCGTTCAGCAGCAACTCGTCATCTGGCAGAGGTAGTCGCAGACCGGCACGAGATTTCCCCAACCTCGACATGCCATCCCGCTGCAGACAGACAGCCGGGCCAATAATCCCAAACGTATTCAAACCAGACTCGTTTCGTTGTTCAACAAGGGTTCTGCTTCAACGAAAAAAGCCAGGTCAGAAATGTACTGACCTGGCTTCGGTTTGAATCTTCGATTCGCAGAGAACTTAGTCGCGGTAGAAGCGAGTCAGTTCTTCGAACAGCAGAGGATCGCGGATCGAATCGCTGGCGAGACGAGCCCGGAACCGCTGGTTACCTTCGACACTGCCGCGTACGATGACCTGGAACTGAACCGAGTCACCAGGTGCCAGACCTGCCAGAGATTTGAAGACGACCACACCGTTCTCAGCGATGTGCTGAGTAGGACCGGTGGCAGAGATCAGCTCAACTCCGGGAGGCAGTTCGCAGGAGACAGAAACGTTCTGGGCAGATTTACTACCGTCGTTCTTGACTACCACGTTGTAACCTGTTTCGGCTCCGATTTCGACCGGATCGTTCAGGTCGGCAATTTCCAGAACCAGCTGGGCGACCCCTTCGATGCGTGTCTGAATCTGTGCATCGGATTTCACGTTGTGTTCAGACAGAGCACGTACGTGGTGCACGTAGTTGCCGATAGTTTTGGTCTTGAGTTCGACGTTGACATTGGCTGACTGACCGGGCTCCATACGTCCCAGGAACCAGCTGATGGTGGAGTCTTCAGGATTGAACTGACCGCCACGATCGGCTTTGACGAATTCGAATCCTTCAGGAACTTTATGCAGCACGCGAACGTTGTTGGTAGCAGCTGCACCATCATTGACAGTGGAAATTGTGTACTGTGCAGAACGGCCTTTGTAACGCAGTCCGGGACCTTCGATGGCGACCTGAACCTTGGGAGCGATCACATTCACACGAGCCTGAGTTTCCTGAGCCAGGCCACCTTCAGCTTTAGCGACAACTTTCACAACCTGTTCGCCACCCAGGACAGCTGCCAGGGCCAGACGGATGGTGCGGGTTTCGCCAGGATTCAGCGAGCCGACCTGCATCTGCAGATACTCGGCAGTCACGTGTTCCAGGCCTTTAGGAATTTCAGCTTCCAGCACAACATTGTGCAGGGTACCTGTTCCCGGGTTGGAGATGGTGACTGACTGTGAAGCAGGCTCACCAATCATGACATTGGTAGGACCTTTAACTGCGACCTGCAACAGAGGCTCAGCAACCATGAAGGACTCAGTCAGAGAGTTGGTAAACCGAACATTCGCTGCAGCGGTAATCGCACCTCGCTGGCTGGGGATCATTGAGATCTCAATGGTTTTGGTTTCACCGGCGTTCAGTGATTCAAACTTCCATTCGAGATGATCATGGCTGGCACTGGGCCGGGGAGTGGCATCTGTCAGACGAACTGATACCGGGAAGAAGGCTTCCACGACGACGTCCCTGGCAGATGCTTTACCTTCGTTGGTGACTTCCAGTGCGAACTCGCATTCCTGGCCAACGTTGATTTCACTTTTCTTAATCCACTTGTGAGACACTTTGGCTTTCGCAACTTCAGAGGCAGTTCCGACAGGCTTCACCTGCACGGCTGCTGCACGACGTTTCTGAGGTGTGGAAGTAATGGTTACACCGGAAGGCTGAGCAACAGTTTCTTCCTGTGCAGCTTTTCCGAAGGTCAGATGATGTTTGTTTTCTACAGTCTGATTATCCGGAATCCGGGGAATGGTCAAACCAGGTGCCTGAGGAGCAGGCTGTTTGAATTCGGTGGGCGTCCGGAATGGATTCTGACCGCTGCCGGCACTGACCTGCTGAATTTTGCCCTGTGTACCTTTATGATGCTGAAACTCAGCATGCACAATATTCTTTTTAGACTGATCCGCATTGAACTCTTCAAAACGGTACCGCTTCTGCTCTCCAGCCGGTTCCGCGTGGTCTACCTGCTGAAAAGCGGACTGCTTGACTTCAGCCTGCTGTTGTTTCTGCTCCAGGCGACGGTAAGGGCGTTCCTGACCGAACAGCTCCTTGTAGTAGTTCGGTACCTGGGACATACGGGCTTTACCGGTGGGCTGGTACTCTGCACCAGGCTGAGCCGCAGTCTGCTTCGGCTGGGAAATGGTGATATTTCCCGAGGTGCCGGCAGCTTCACCCGTAGACTTCTGTCCGGAGAAGTACTGAATACTGGCTTTGGAATTGGAAGGGGGAGCAGAATCAAAGGGAGACTTTGATTCCATCATGCGATCATCGGCGGTTGCGATACTCGCACTCATTACCATGGTTGAAAATATCGCGAGCATCTTTTTTCCGCGTCGCATTGTGTTTCTCCTTACCGATAGGAACTTACTGCTGGATAGGGATGTTTGAGTTACTGGATTTGACATGATGAGAATTGTGAGAGCTGTAGTATCTGGATCATGCACAGGAAGGTTTTCTACTTTTATCCATCTCTCTCTATCGGGTGTAACGATTCACATAATTGAACGAGTTGTAATGATTTTTTAAAATAAATTGGAATTATAAGCTTTTCCGGTTATTCCGATTGCACCACTGCCTGTACTTCACAGAGCACGACCAATAACATAATCCACTATCAGATCAACACTTAAGAACGACACACCATCCCAAAATCGATTCCAGAATCATCCACAGTCCCCTAACCTTCCCATTCTGGCAAACAGGAGCCTGCAGTTGAAACCGGGCTCACAAATCAGGCAAAACACGATTTTCATTTTCTGGCGATTGACTCATGGTCACTCAGACTCAAAATGACTGTTAGCTTACAGTCCGGCACCGGATCCCTTATTTTCGAGACATACAGCAGGCATATATGAGTTTATCCGCTTCAGAGACAGGCCATTCCATGCGTCAGCACAAGACGCTGAAGGTCTACCTGCTGGGCTGTGTGGACTTTGATTCCCTGCTGACACTGCAGGAACGGGCTCTGCAAGAGATCCATTACCAGCAGGACGAGTCCGCAGTTCTGTTTGTCTGTGAACACCCGCCCATCGTTACAGTGGGGCGTGAAGGCAGCCATCACCAGCTGTCCGGGGCCTATCACGACCTGAAGGCGAAACAGATTGAGGTTCGCTGGACGAATCGGGGAGGCGGAGCCCTGCTGCATGCCCCCGGGCAACTGGCCGTTTATCCCCTGTTCCCCCTCAAACAGCTGGGCATTGGCATCAGCGAATTCCGGGATCATCTGCAGAGGGCAACACGCAGTGCAGCCGGCGAGCAGGGTGTCGACTGTGAAACCTGTCCGGATGACTCAGGAATTTTGGGCCGTTGTGGACAGTTTGCCTTTCTGGGGGCTGCGATCAAATCCTGGATTTCTTACTATGGTTTGTATATTAATGTGTCTCCTGATATGAAACTGCAGCGTCTGATCGACGCCAATCGATTTGACCACCGCGTGACTTCCCTGTCGGCAACGCTCACGCGGGAAGCCAGTATGGGTTCGGTTCGCGAAAGCATGATTCGCAACCTGGCTCAGCAGTTCGGCTATCCGGATCCCCACATTTTTACACGACACCCGTTACTGCATCGAGTAAAGAAGAAAGTTTATGTCGACACTTAATATCATCACCGATCCCGCCCCCGCACCCCGGCAGCGTCTTCCCAAGTGGCTCAAACGGCCCATGCCGAAGCCCGGCATGGCTTTCACCAGCAACGTGATCGAAGACCTCAATCTGGTCACCGTCTGCGAAAGTGCCAAATGCCCGAATCGCACCGAATGCTGGTCGCATAAAACAGCGACCCTGATGATCCTGGGAAATGTCTGCACGCGACCTTGCGGGTTCTGCTCGATCGCCAAGGGGAAAACCGAAACCGTACAGTTGGACGAACCCGAACGCGTAGCGGAAGCAGCCGCCCGTCTGGGCCTCGAACATGTGGTGATTACCTCTGTCACGCGTGACGATCTGCCCGACGGCGGGGCAGAACACTTCTATAACTGCATCCTGGCAGTCCGCGAACGGACCGGGGCAGACATCGAAGTCTTGACTCCTGACTTCCGTGGTAATCGTGATGCCATTCAGCGGGTGATTGAAGCTCATCCTGATGTGTTTAACCACAACACCGAAACGGTGCCGCGTCTGTATCACCGCGTCCGTCGGAACGCCGTCTATCAGCGGACCCTGGATCTGCTGAAGCAGGTGAAAGATACTGATCCGAGCATCGTCACGAAAAGTGGTTTGATGCTGGGGCTCGGCGAAACACGCGAGGAAATACTCGAAGTCTGTGCCGATCTGCGGGCCGTTGGCTGTGACATTGTGACCATCGGCCAGTACCTGCAGCCTACGCCTGAGAACCTGCCGGTTGAGCGTTTCCTGCCGCCGGAAGAATTCGATGAAGTGGGCGATCAGGTGCGGGCACTGGGATTCAAACTGGTGGCCAGTGGTCCCTTCGTCCGTTCCAGTTATCATGCAGGCGAAATGGCATCGGTACTGGGGAAAGAGTCCTGAATGCCGACCCCGATCACGGTTCCTCCCCTGAAAAATCAGGATCAGAAACTGACGGTCAGTCTCTGGCTGACACGAACGGGAGAACCGGTTAACCGGGGAGACCGGGTTGTCGAACTTCTGATTCCCGGTGTGACATTCGATGTGGCGGCCCCCTGCACCGGAACGCTTGCCCGTTGTGAATGTCGATCCGGAGACGAAGTGCACGAGGGGACCGTGCTGGGCTGGATCGAATCTTCCGAAGCCAGCCCGTCAGACGAAACAGCTGACTCTGGACCTGAGTGATCAGAAACGGAAATGCCATGACAACCGACCAGATCCGAGGTCATCAAACCATTCTGGAAATGCTCGACCGGGCCCTGTCCCGCGGACGCCTGCCGCACGCGCTGCTGTTCGCCGGTCCGGTGGGCGTGGGTAAGAACCGGGTCGCCCGTTATCTTGCCCAGTGCCTGTTCTGTGAACAGACTCCCTCAGACCAGCTCAGCTGCTGTCGCGAATGCAACTCCTGCAAACAGATGGCCGCCGGTACGCATCCCGATTTGATCAGCATCGAATGCCCTCCCGACAAAGCCATCCTCCCTTTAAGCCTGATCATCGGCAGCGAAGAGCGACGGGGCCGCGAAGGGGTCTGTTATGAAATGTCGCTCCGTCCCATGACCGGGAATCGACGGATTGCAGTCATTGACGACGCTGACAAAATGAATGCCGAGAGCGCCAACGCACTTTTGAAAACCCTGGAAGAGCCCTCGGCGAATTACCTGATGATTCTGATCGCCAGTGAGCTGGATGCGATCCTGCCCACCATTCGTTCCCGCTGCCAGCTGATCCGGTTTGCTGAACTCTCTGCAGACGATGTATCCGAACTGCTGCTGGAGCATCAACTGGCGGAGTCTCCCGAACAGGCGCAACAGGTTGCCCGACTGTCGGGGGGCTCGCTGGATGTCGCCAGCCAGTTGCTGGATGAGAACCTGCAGGAACTCAGGACAAGCATCACGCGCCTGTTGTGCCAGCATCCCTTCCGTCCGCAGGCGTTTTCACAGGCGGTGATCAAAGCAGTGGATGATATCGGCGGCAATACTGCAGCTCAGCGGAAAACTGCTCACTGGATCCTGCATTTCTGTGCCGACTTCTATCACCAGGCATTACAGACGGCCGCCGGACATGAGTCGGCGGTGAACAATGCGCAGATCGACAAATTTGTGAACGGATTCCCCGGCTCAACCGAAGACCGGATCGAGAAGCTGGGTTCGCTGCTGGATCGACTGCTGGAAACCGAAGAACAGATCGATCGGAACGCCACGATCAGCCTCTGTATCGAAAACCTGAGCGAAGACCTCCGGTCGCTGCAGAAAAGCACTTCCTGAACGCAAGTGCCAGTAACTGGGCACAGTCTGCTTTTTAAAAAAAACGATTTCACCCGAATCGATAGAGATTGATCCCTGCTGTTCGGCTATAATAGAATCTTAACAGCAGAATCCACACTTCTCCTGCAGAGGATTCTTCCCGAGGGATCCGCGGGCCATTCTGCTGCTGTTTCTGATCTCCATTCGATGAAATTATCATAGATGAATAACGAAGTCTCAGGTTACATCGTCCGCTACGGGTCAACTCGCATGATTGGCGAGTTCTCCACCAAGGGCCCCGATGAGTTGCCACGGAATGCCTCTGTCATTGTCAAAAGCGATCGCGGTCATGAATGGGGCGAAATTCTCTCTCCCGCCACGGACCGCGTACGCTCCTTCATGAAAGATACCAAAACCGTCGGCCGCATCATTCGCTCTGTCACCGATGATGATTATCGCCAGCGTGACAAGAATCGACACGAGGAACGCACAGAGTTTCTAGGCTGCCAGGACCTGGTGAAAGAACACAAGCTGCAGATGCAGCTGGTCGATGTGGAACATATTTTTGGTGGGGAAAGGATCATCTTTTATTACCTGGCCGAGAAACGCGTCGACTTCCGCGAACTGGTCAAAGCGCTGGCCCGCAAATATCGATCACGGATTGAAATGCGACAGATTGGTGTCCGGGATGAAGCCAAACTGCTGGCCGACTACGGCGACTGCGGCAAAACAGTGTGTTGTGGAACACATCTGACCGAAATGCCACCGGTATCCATGAAGATGGCCAAGCTGCAGAAAACCTCACTGGACCCTAACAAGCTTTCCGGTCGCTGTGGCAGACTCAAATGCTGCCTGCGCTACGAGTACGACACTTACCGCAGTTATAAAAAAGAACTGCCCCCGGTCGGTTCATTCGTCGTCACGGAGCAGGGGGAAGGAAAAGTCACCAATCAGGATATCCTTTCGGAATGCGTTCAGGTGATCTATCCCGATTCGCGAAAATCAATTGTCCATAGAAAAGATATTCAGGAAGTCATCAAGAAGAAAAAAGGGGAAGGCCAGCCCCCGGGAACGGGAAATCACTCAATCAAAAACCGGCCCGCTGAAATTGGCCAGATCGGGATTGATTTTCCTGAAAATCCCAATGATAATTTCTCGCTATCTGAAGCGCAATCTCCTAAGATAGTATTGACGAAGGTCTCTGTGACAGAAACACTGGATTGTAACAACATCAGAGACCGCAAACGCTCGAGTAAGAAGGTATGGGTGAAAACATGACATTTGCAACCAATCTAACCCGCCCCAAACTGCAATATCACCCGAATGCCTACGACTTTATCTTTGAAGCGTTGCAGCAGGCGCAAGAGATTTACGCACACTCCATCTCAGAACTCCCCGAACAGGAAGAAGCACATGTTTCGGGACAGGAACTCCTGGAGGGAGTGCGCATTCTGGCCCTCAAACAGTTCGGCCTGATGACCCAAACCGTGTTCAAACAATGGGGCGTGCAATCTACCAAAGACTTCGGCAAGATGGTCTTCGAAATGATCGAGCATGGCAGAATGCGGAAGACCGACAACGATCGCCTGGAAGATTTCGTCGACATCTACGACTTCCAGCAGGTGTTCGACGCGAACTACATCATCGACACCAGCGAAGTCTTCACACGCAACCCTGCGTAAAGACCGATTCGCCGCGACTCTGGCACCTGCCCGTCAGTCCCCATTTTCACCTCTTACAATTCTCGTCTGCGCGCGTTGCTGCGCTCCGTAAGTTTTTGCGTTTAACCAACTTTGTTAAGTTACTGTTATTGCAAAAAAAACCTTACGTGATACACTCCCCGGATAGAGTTTTTGCTGGAGTTTTACTTGTAGGTTTTTTGATCCTTTGAAAAACCTGTGCTGACTGTTGCCCGGAATCATATGAGGTTTTGAGGTTTTACAACAAGATTTACAACGGCTTATTAAATGGGGTTAACTCTAAGGATGAGGTTTTCTACCGTCGCTCGCTACTCGCTCGTTCGTCCTGTTCCCAAACTCATCACTCTAACCATCAGCATGCTCTTCTGCTCCGCTCCCTTGCTGGCAGCAGAAACATCAGATGCCTCGCCACCAGTGGCCGCATCTGAATCCGTCGTCATCAGCTGGCTACTTGCGATTGCAGGTGCGGTCTTCGCCCTGTTTACTGCTTATCGTTTTTTCTCCTGGATGGTCGCGCAGTCCGAAGGTGACGCCCGCATGAAGACCATCGCCGAGCATGTCCGTGAAGGAGCCCGTGCTTACCTGGACCAGCAGTTCAAGGTCGTGACCCTGTTCTTTGCCGTGGTCTGTGCACTGCTTGCCTTCATGGCCTTTGGCCTCAACACTCAATCACACTGGGTCCCCTTCGCCTTTTTGACGGGGGGCTTTTTCTCTGCACTGGCAGGCTGGTTTGGTATGCGAACCGCCACACTCGCCAGTGCTCGTACCGCCCATGCGGCGAAAGAATCACTCAACAACGGCCTGCAGGTCGCATTCCGCAGTGGTGCGGTGATGGGACTCGTCGTTGTGGGGCTCGGACTGTTGGACATCAGTCTCTGGTTCGGTGTCCTGCACTGGATCGTCAAGATGCCTCTGGCTGAGATCACCGTCACCATGCTCTGCTTTGGTATGGGAGCCAGTAGCCAGGCACTGTTTGCCCGCGTGGGTGGTGGTATCTTTACCAAAGCCGCGGACGTCGGAGCCGACCTCGTCGGTAAAGTGGAAGCAGGCATCCCCGAAGACGACCCGCGTAACCCGGCTACGATTGCTGACAACGTGGGCGACAACGTAGGTGATGTCGCCGGCATGGGGGCAGACCTTTATGAATCATACTGTGGTTCCATCCTGGCCAGTGGTGCTCTGGGTGTCGCCGCATATCACGGTTATCCCAAAATGCAGATGATGTGCCTGTTGCTGCCCATGTGTCTGGCCGCAGTCGGAATCTTCCTTTCGGTCACCGGGATCTTCATGGTGAAAACAGAGGAAGGTGCATCCCAAAAAAATCTGTTGAAAGCACTGGCCAAGGGAATCGACACTGCCGCCTTCTGTGTGATTGTCGCCTCCCTGGGCCTGGTCTGGATCATGCTGGTAATCCCTTCGCAGTCCGCGGGAATCCCAGAAGATTCTCCACTGCTGACGGGGAACAAACTGTTTGGTGTCTTCGGCGCGATCGTCTCCGGTCTGGTTGCAGGCTGGCTGATCGGGAAATGGACCGAGTATTCTACCAGCGATGAATTCAAACCGACTCGCTTCATCGCGGATCAGTCTTCAACTGGTCCAGCGACCGTGATTATCGCCGGGATCGCAGAAGGCTTTTACAGCGTCTGGGTACCGATTCTCGTGATTGGTGTCGCCATCATCGTCGCCTTTGGCTTATGCACCGGCTTCGACTTCCAGAACTCGCAGGTATTCGCGATGGGCCTGTATGGCGTTGCGATCGCCGCTGTGGGGATGTTGAGCACACTCGGGGTGACACTCGCCACCGATGCCTATGGTCCGATTGCCGACAATGCCGGCGGTAACGCGGAAATGAGCGGGCAGGAACCGTTTGTACGCCAGCGAACCGACGCCCTGGACAGTCTGGGGAACACGACAGCTGCTACCGGAAAAGGCTTCGCAATCGGCTCAGCTGCTTTGACAGCGCTGGCTCTGCTGGCCGCCTACGTGGAAGAAGTCCGCATCGGGTTTGAACGCTGGGTTGAGAACTCTGCCATCGTGCAAACGGTAACCGACGATCCCTCGAATGCGTCTGCACTGAAGCTGAGCAAAAACTGTATCGCGCTCCGTATTCCAGACAAGGACGGCAACGCTCCCAAACACAACAACATGGGTTACCTGCTGTTCCCCGCCCTGCACCAGACGCAAATTACGCCCGGGCGAACCAAAATCGAAGAAGCTGAAGTGGGATCGATTATCAACGGTCTGAACATCACAGAGCTCCTGCTGCGCAGCGACTGTGTGGAAGTCAAAAAAGCGACCGTCCCCGACTTCTCCCGTTTCTATAATTTCTCGCTGCTGAACCCCAAGGTACTGGTTGGGATCTTTTTCGGCGTGATGATTGCCTTCGTCTTTTGTGCGATGACAATGAAGGCTGTCGGCCGCGCCGCGGGTGCGATGGTGGACGAAGTCCGGCGGCAATTCCGTGAAATCGCAGGGATTATGGAAAACGAAGCCGAACCGGATTACGCCGCCTGTGTCGAAATCAGTACAGCTGCGGCACAGCGTGAAATGATTCTGCCCGCTATGCTGGGCCTGCTCTCCCCGGTTGTCGTGGGTGTCCTGCTGGGAGTCCCCGGCGTAGTAGGCCTGCTGGTGGGAGCCTTGACGAGTGGGTTCGCAGTTGCCATTATGATGGCTAATGCCGGTGGTGCCTGGGATAATGCTAAGAAGTACATCGAAGCAGGCGCACATGGCGGCAAGGGAACTGATGCGCACAAAGCCACAGTAGTAGGTGATACCGTAGGTGACCCGTTCAAGGACACCAGCGGTCCCAGCCTGAATATTCTGATCAAGTTGATGAGTATGGTTTCTGTTGTCATAGCCGGTTTTATCATCCAATACGCATTAGAGCTATTTTAAGTATTTGAAACAGGCTAAAGGTCACCAAAATCAATACCGAACCTTCTCAACAATCTGATTCCGTCGAAAGCATGTCGAGTCTGGAACGTGCCTGCCTGTGCGCCCGTGTCTGCGAACAGTTTAAAGGTCAGGACATCGTGGTCCTCGACGTCACGAAAATCACCCCACTGTTCGACTACTTCATCATCACCACCGCGAACAACCAGCGGCAGGCCCATGCCATTGCCGAGGAAATCCGAGTCCTGATGAAGCAGGATCACGCAAATCGCCGCAACATCGAAGGCAAGGACAGCAATTGGATCCTGGGTGACTATGGCGACGTAGTGCTGCACATCTTCACCGATGATGCCCGCGGGCTATACGACCTCGAGCGTCTCTGGGGGGATGCCCCCCAGTTGGACTGGCAGTCGCACAAACCCGCGGATTCGCAGTAAGCCTCTCGCGGTTTCTACCAATCTGACGTTGCAGCGTGTATTCTGGGTACCAGGAACGTACCCCCTTTGTATCGATGTTATTAATTCGGAGCGCCCCCGCTCCGAGCGGAACGAGAAACATGAATATCCTCGCCGAACTGAGAAGCCGGTTTGAACCTGTATTAACTGAATGGACCGACAATCCCTCTTCGGTCATCGACATGCTCAAAGCCTCACAGGACCCCAAATTCGGGGACTACCAGGCGAACTTCGCGATGCCACTGGCAGCCAGAATTCCCGACCTGAAACCGCGTGACCTGGCCGCGCAAATCGTCGAAAAGGTGGACCTGTCTGATTTCTGTGAACCACTGGAAATTGCCGGCCCGGGTTTTATCAACATCAAACTCAAACAGGACTGGCTCCAGGAACAGTCCCGGCAGCTGGTTCAGGACGAACGAGTGGGCGTGTCCGCCGCTGAAACGCCTCAGAAAGTCGTGGTCGACTTCTCCGCGCCGAATGTTGCCAAACCGATGCACGTCGGTCACCTGAGAAGTACCGTGATCGGCGATGCCAACTATCGGGTCCTGAAATTTCTGGGGCACGATGTCGTAGGTGATAACCACATCGGCGACTGGGGTACCCAGTTCGGGATGATCATCTTTGGCTACAAGCATTTTCTAAACCAGGCAGCCTTCCAGGAGGCCCCGGTTACCGAGCTGGCACGACTTTACCGGCTGGTCAACCAGTTGTCTGATTACCACGCTTCTAAAAACTCTCTTCTGCAGAAGGAACAGGAAATCGAGCAGCTGACGGAAAAGCTGCAGACGCTCGAGGGAACAGCAGACCAGACTGACAAAAAGGTACAAAAACAGCTTAAAAAACTCAAAGCCGAACTGGATGACAAACAAAAAGCCCTCAGTTCACTGCAGGAAAGCCTCAGCCAGCTGGAAGCCAATGAAGACCTGCACAGCAAGGCGGTCGCCTTTCCGGATATCGCTCGACTGGCGCGGGAAGAAACCGCAAAACTCCATGCCGGTGATGCTGAGAACAACGACCTGTGGAAACAGTTTCTCCCGCAGTGCCTGGATGCCATTCAGGGCGTATACGATCGACTTGACATCCACTTTGACATGGCACTGGGGGAAAGCTATTACCAGCCCATGCTGGCGGATGTGGTCGCGGACCTGAAAGCCAAAGGTCTGGCAACTGAGAGCCAGGGAGCGATCTGTGTTTTCATCGAAGGCAAAGAGGCTCCCTTCATCGTGCAGAAACAGGATGGTGCCTTCACCTATGCCACAACCGACCTGGCAACGATCAAGTACCGGGCAGAGGAGCTCAAAGCAGATCGAGTCCTGTACGTGGTTGATTCCCGACAGAGCGAACACTTTCAACTGCTGTTCGCCACAGTCAAGGAATGGGGCTACTCCAATCTGGAACTGCAACACGTCAGCTTCGGAACCGTACTGGGCAAAAACAAACGACCTTATAAAACCCGATCGGGCGATACGGTCGGCCTGGAAAGCCTGTTGGACGAAGCTATCGAGAGCGCTTACCAGATCGTGTCCCAGAATGACGATGCCAAACCGAATGGCCCGGAACTGGATGAAGCCGAGAGACGGGATGTCGCTGAAGTTGTGGGGCTGGGAGGCATCAAATACGCCGACCTGAAGCACAACCGGGACAGCGACTATATCTTTGACCTGGACAAAATGCTGGCCAAGCAGGGTGATACGGCCACCTACATGCAGTACGCTTATGCCCGGGTGAATGGCATCTTCCGCAAGGGAGGCATCGACAGAGAAGAACTGCGGACGCATCAGCAGTCTCTCAACCTGATTGAACCTACCGAAATCGCCCTGGCGATGAAAATCAACCGGTACTCTGAGATCCTGGAAAGTGTCGCCGCGGAAGCACGGCCCAACTACCTGACCAACTACCTCTACGAACTGGCTGACCTCTTCAGTACCTTCTATGACGTCTGCCCCGTGTTAAAGGCTGACGATGAGACTGTCAGAACGAGCCGACTGCTGCTCTCCGATCTGACCGCCCGGGTCGTTCAGAATGGCCTGTCACTCCTGGGGATCAGAACCTGCGAGCGAATGTGATCCTTTGCTCTCGCATCAAGAAACAAAAAAAAACGCATTCCACAAAATGGAATGCGTTTTTTTATGAATATTACCCGGCAAGGGCTCGAACCTTGACTAACAGAATCAAAATCTGTTGTGCTACCATTACACTACCGGGTAATGAGTTTCTGTCAATTCAGACACAGTAGCCCAACTCAGGTTCACCGCTGGAGACCAGTAATGAACCTGGCGAACGGAGTTTATTGGATCTCCGCAAATCTGACAAGAGTTCTCTTTCAGAAAAACGGGATCTTTTTATTTCACTAGTCGTTACGCAGCTTGAGGTTCATCTCGGTCAGCTTCTCGCGAATTTCGTTCAGCGAGGTCACACCGAAGTTCCGGCTGGCCAGCAGCTCGTCCGGGCTGCGACGCAGCAGCTCACCAATGGTGCCGATACCGAGACGCGACATACATTTTCGCGAACGCACGGAAAGCCCCAGATCGGAGATCGGCTTTTCGGTAACCGGGTTGTCTGCCAGTTCCGGAGGCAGAGCGGCATAGCCACCTTCCTGCCCCAGAGCCTCGTGCAGGTTCTGACCGATGTGCAGACCGAAGGAAGACAGCATCTCGCGAATTTCGTCCAGTGAGGTCTGCCCAAAGTTCTTACCGGCCAGCAGATCGTTTTCACTGACGCGTGTCAGATCACCCAGCGTGTGAATGTCCATCGCGTGCAGACAGTTGCGGCTGCGGACAGACAGTTCGAAGTCGGTAACGGGACGATCCAGCAGCTGCTTCATGCGGGCTTCGTTGCGGGCAGTCTCTTCGTCGTAGTACATGTTGTCGGCTGCTTCGATGTCCTTGAGGTACATCGCTGCCATCTCGTTGGTTGGATCCGCTTCCAGAATCCGACGGAAACAGAAGGCAGCAGCCGGGTAGTTTTCCATGTCTTCGTAAAGCAGACCCAGGTTCAGGATCGCGCCTAGGTAGAACGGCGGGCTGGAAAGAGACTGCTCATACAGGCGAATCGCATCTTCGTCGTTTCCACGTGATGCGTTTTCTCCAGCCAGACGGAAGATAGCCCGTGAATGACGGGGATCCATGTCGACGGCACGTTCGAAGTATTCAATTGCGCCATACAGGTCGCCACGATCGGACCGAATGCAACCCATCTGGAATGAGTACTCAGCACGACCAGCGGCATCTTTGGCGATGGAAGAGAGCAGCGATTCTGCTTCATCCAGCTTGCTGACCAGACGACGGGTTTCTGCACGCCGCAGCGAGCATTCGATCGAGTCGTAACCCAGCTTGGCAGCAGCTTCCAGCTGTTGATCTGCATCGTCATAACGTTTGAGAGCGATCAGCGAGACGGCATGAAAAAAAGCAGCGGTTGCGTTATCCGTGACTTTTTCCAGTTCGATAACGGCCTGCCGATGCTTACCCAGCAGATGCAGGGCGATGCCGACCCGGGCACACAGTGCCGAAGAACTTTCTCCGTCTGCAATGCGTTTGACGAGCGACTGTACTTCACTGTTGAGCTCTGAAACCTGATCAGAGCAAACAATTCTTTTCAATTGCTCGACATCCGAGTAGCCTACACTCTCAGTGCTGTTAAATACACCTTTTACGTCAATTAATTCGTCGACACTCACACTAAGTTCCTTTATTGCAGCTGGCGCGCAGATGGAAGCGTACAACGGGCTTTTTCACAGAACCTGTTGCCAAATTTCACAAATTCAAATCTTACAGTCTGACCTGGCAAACGGCAACCATCAAGGCCTGTTTAGCCCCTTATCCGGCTGTAGTTATGTACCTCAGGCCTCTTCTCGACACCACAAAAGATACACAAGTTCACCATTTCTGGCCAAATCAGCGTACGAGGGCCTGATATCCCCCATCGCTGGGTGCTCCTGGCAGGTGCAGGTTCTCCTGGACGATCTGTCGTTCCGGGAATTGGGTTAACACCTTTTTCAACAACTCGCCATTCTCCCGTGGGTCAAAAGAGCAGGTGGAATACACGAGCCGGCCTTCCGGTTTGAGCTGTCTGAGTGCTGTTTGCAGTAAGTCCTGCTGGATCTTCTGGAGTTCCTGGAGAGAGTGCTCTTCCAGCCGCCAGCGAGCCTCAGGGCGTTTCCCCAGCACACCTGAATTCGAACAGGGAGCATCGACCAGAATGGCATCGAACTGCTCTTCAGGCAGCGTAGCCCCCCTGGTGTTGATCAACTGTGTGCGAATGCAGGTCAGCCCCAGTCGGGATGCATTCTGTTCGATTTTTTCCAGACGGTCCGGGGAGACATCGGTGGCGACGATCGTACCCCGATTGAACATCAGCTCTGCCAGATGTGTGGTTTTGGTTCCCGGTGCTGCACACAGATCCCAGACCGTTTCCTCCGGTTGCGGACTGAGCAGGTTGCCGGCGGCCATCGCCGATTCATCCTGGATGGTAAACTTACCGGCATCGAAGCCGACCAGTGACTCAAGCGGAACTGCGTTTTCGAGACGGATTGATTGCGGCTCTGCGCCCGGGCTGACTGCGATTCCTGCAGACTGCAGCTCGTTCAAGAGTTCATCCCGACTGTTCTGCAGCAGATTCGTACGCAGGTAGAGGGTATTACGCTGGTTGAACCATTGCGCGATGGATTGAACCTGCTGGCTGTCATATCGCGACAACCAGTCTGTCATCACCGACTGCGGATAGCTGAATGCCCGCGAAAAATATCCTGCCTGATCGACTTTCGGATCCGGAAACAGATCCGTTGTTAGACAGCGAAACCGCTGTGCGCTGAGTGGGACTGCATTCGCCTGGGGCTCTGTGACTTCGTCTGTGGTCAGCAGTCTGCCCACTGACCTCAGGATGGCATTCACCAGTTTCTTCCAGCGTTCCCTGCCGACCTTTCCGGCCAGTTCGACGGTTTCTGAAACAGCAGCATGATCGGGAATCTGATCGAGCATCACCAGCTGATAGACGCCGGTTCTGAGCAGTGTCCAAAGTGCCGGCTCAACCTTCTCGCGGGGGCGTGTGAGCTGGCTTTCAATCAGTGTGTCCAGTGTCAACTGGCGGCGGATCACGCCGATGCTGATTTCCATTGCAAGGCGACGGTCCTGCTGCGACAGATCGATCCGACGACTCCACTGTTGCAGGGAATCAGCGACAAACTGGTCCTCCGTGCGATACGCTTCCAGCAGAAAAAAGGCGAGTTGCCGGGCGGAACGAAAATATTGCGGTAGCGCCAGCTCATCCGCCGGACGGGACTTTGATTGATCTTCCCAGACGTTTTTTTTCATCACGACGTCTGACCACACAACCATTCCAGGTCGTCAAAAAACCGGGGATATGTTTTCGCAGTACAGCCGGGATCTGCAATCTGAATACCGGGCACCTTCAACCCCACCAGGGCAAAGCTCATCGCCATCCGATGGTCGTCGTAGGTCTCAATCACCGCCGGCTGAATTTCTCCGGGATGAATTGTCACGGAGTCATCCGTTTCTTCGACTTGAATCCCCATGCGTTTCAGTTCGGTCGCGATGGCAGACAGACGGTCTGTTTCCTTATGTCGGATATGAGCAACGTTGCGGATACACGTTGGTCCCTCAGCAAACAGAGCTACTGCTGCCAGCGTCTGGGCGGTATCGCTGATTTCATTCATATCAACATCAATGCCCTTTAAGGGTTTCCCGTGTACCGTAATGCTGTTACGGTCCCGCTTGATGTCACAGCCCATGTCTTCCAGAACGCGGATGAAGTTAATATCTCCCTGCAAGGCATCCTGGTTGAGTCCGTCCACGGTGACCGAACCGCCTGTGATCGCAGCTGCTGCAAAAAAGTAGCTCGCGGCGGAAGCATCCGGCTCAATATCATAGGCGCCGGGTCGCTGATAAGTTTGCGGCAGGATTCTCCAGACATCATTCTGCACTCGATCTATGGTCACACCGAATTGCGCCATCACACCAAGGGTGATGTCCAGATAGGGCCTCGAAACCATCTCGCCCTGAATGGTAATTGTTGTGGGTCCCAGTGCAGCTGGCGCCACCATCAGCAGGGCACTCAGATACTGACTGGAGACATTACCGGCAATCGCCGTTTCTCCACCCAACAATCCTCGGGCTTTTACCCGGACTGGCGGACAACCAGTGCCGGATTCACAGGAAACATCGACTCCCAGCTGTGCAAGGGCGTCAATCAGATCCTGAATCGGTCGCTGCCGCATACGTGCGTTACCGTCCAGCTGAAATTCCCCCTGCCCTACCGAGCAGAGCGCGGTCAGAAAACGGATACTGGTGCCACTGTTTTCCAGCCAGAGTGACGCTTCGCTGGCGGGGATCTGGCCCCCGCAGCCTTGAACGACGACTGTGCAATTTTCCGGATCGTGATCGACGTTAATTCCCAGTCGGTTCAGGCTTTCGATCATCACCTGGGTATCACGACTGTCCAGGACGCCGGTCAGTTCAGTCTGCCCCTCTGCCAAGGCAGCGACAATTAACGCGCGATTAGTGATGCTCTTGGAACCGGGTGGTCTGACAGCCCCGTTGAGCGGACCGGAAACTGGTTGAACCTGGTAAGTGTCGGACATGCGATAAACTATGAACTAGGAAAGGCTTCTGATACGGACGGATCAGGATCTGCGACAGACCGTCTACACCCACACAGCATACACGTTCGCTCGCCAAAGCTAAAGTGAGGGACCTGTGATCCTGATCGGTCTCAGGTATTTTTAATCGCCTGAGAGAGCCCTTCCCAGATACTGGGATACTGTAACTGCACTCCCAGCTCTTCACGTAACCTTTTGTTATTACATCGTTTATTAACACCAGCAGCACGTTCAGTGCTATTAGGGCGGGTCGATTTTGACTTCACATCCGCCGCTTCTCCCGTCGCAAACCGGGGCTGAGGTGCTTCGAGCAGTTGAGCCAGGGTTTCGTAATATTCCTGACGCGTTACGGGACGACTGTCACTCACCAGATAATGGGAAGCGAGCTGCAAGTCTCCATCACAGCGGAGGATTGTCTGAACGATGTCATCCAGATGAATCAGATTCAGCCAGGCATCAGGTCTACCCGCCAGTGGTTCTCCCGCTTTGATCTGTTCCATCCGGGCCAGCAGTCTCCCGGGACCATAAATCCCTGCCAGTCTGAGAATTACAGCCCGTGCGTTTCCCTCGACAACTGCTTCTCCGAGCAGTTTCTGCTGGGCGAACAACTGTTCTGCCTCCAGACAGATCTGCCCGTTCTCCCGCTCCGGTTCGCATGCCGAGGTCTCGTCGACCCACTCCCCCGCCGTCTGACCATAGACACTGGTACTGGAGAGATAAATGATCTGCTGTGTACGCTCTTTAATTACTGACAGGGCATGCGCGAGACCTTCGACGTAAACTTCGCGTCGAGACTGGCTCGCAGATCGATCAAAGCCCACCGCATACAACACGGTTTCCGACTCGGGGAGGCCCTGCAGCGTTTCCGGATTTGTGATCTCTCCCAGGACGGGCTGAATTCCCAGATCGGAAAACTGCTGTGCGTTGGCTTCCGAGCGCGTGAGTGCAGCCACATCGTGCCCCGCCTCCAGCCATCGACGAGCCACTTCCCGTCCTACATATCCACAACCAATGATCAGTTTTTGCATCGGAACCTGTTTTCTCTGAAATTTTATGTGTGCCCTGCTTCAACGTTTACCGCGAATACGGGGGGCCAGTTGAGTCGCTCCCTGCAACACGAGGGCGATCTGTGCCTGAATCTGCTCGCGCAGTTCCTCTTCTGTTGAATCCGTCAGGTACTCGGTTAACTGAAACCGGTCCGGGGCTTCAAGCTCTGTCTGCAGCCTGGTAAAACGGTCCGCCATTCTATCAAGTACATCCTCGAGTTCCGCCTGCGTCAGATCATAACGCTCAAGTGTGGAAGAGTCAGCCGTTCTCACCTTAGTCAAGCGGGCCAGTGTGTTCCCCTGGGTCCGATAGAGGTGGCCGTCGAGATAGGCGCGCCTCAGATGTCCCTCTTCATCGAACTGGTAAACCGGATCGCCGCCTAAGTAAAACGAAAACTGCCCACTGCGTTTCTGTCCCCAGAAAACGGGTTCTGATTCCCGAGGTACCTGGAATTCTGCCCGGGGAAAAAGGGCGATCGCTTCCCGCATCAGATCTTCGCGGTCCTGTTCGTGAAGCGCCATCAGAACCTCTTATTCCGCTCAGACACTGTGACTCCCAGACGTCTCTCAGTCGAACAGGTGGCTGACCGATTCATTGCGATGTATTCGGCGAATGGCTTCTCCCAGCAGGGGTGCAATCGAAATCGTACGTAAATTCGAAAGCTTGTCCTGATCGGGAATCGGCAGACTGTTGGTCACCACAATCTCTTTGATGGGAGCTTCGCTGAGAGACTTGATTGCCGGTCCACAAAAGACAGCATGGGAAGCACCAACATAAATTTCTTTGGCACCATGCTCTTTAACCACATTCACGGCTCCCACAATCGAACCGGCCGTGGAGATCATGTCGTCAAACAGCAGGGCGATTTTGCCTTCGATCGGACCGCCGATAATATTGGCCTGCTGTGTTTCCAGGGCGTTCTTGCGGCGTTTATCCACAATCGCCAGCGTGCCCCCGATATTATTATTGTGCTGCAGCGTCCGCTTGATGCTGCCTTCATCGGGGCTGACGACCACCAGATCCTTATCGGGAATATTCAGGCTGCGGAAATAGCGGTCGAGAATCGGCGCTGCATACAGGTGATCCACGGGGGTATCAAAGAAACCCTGAATCTGAGCTGCATGCAGGTCCATCGCCAGGACGCGATCCGCGCCTGCTTCGTTGATGAGGTTGGCGACCAGTTTGGAGGTAATCGGAACCCGTCCCGAGTCTTTCCGGTCCTGGCGGGCATAGCCAAAATAGGGAATGACGGCGGTGATCCGTTCGGCACTCGCACGTCGACAGGCATCCATCAGGATCAACAGTTCCATCAGGTTATCATTGACCGGCGGTGAAGTGGGCTGCACGATAAAAACATCGCGTCCCCGCACGTTCTGATTGAGTTTCAGGCTGATTTCCCCATCCGGAAAATTCGATAATTCGACTGAGGCCAGTCGAATGCCGAGATATTCTGCAATTTCTCCGGCCAGTTTGGGATGAGCTCGTCCACTGAGAAGTGTGAGGTGGTCATACATTGAAAAAAAAGCCTGCAGTAGTGCAATACCTGGGGTAGCGGGATTCAGATCTGCGAGAGCCAGACAGTTCTGCCCGGTCCGTTTCTCTATTCACGCTTATCCAGAGAAAGATGTCAAGCATGAGCTTTCGATTTCATGCGAAACTACCCAAATGCCTTGCTTTGCACATTTTTTACTGGCATTAACGGCTGAGGATTCCATGGAAACCGGAGCGATTATTACGCCGTTTCCTGTTGCAGAATGTCTGCGACCTCAGCCAGCTGTTCCTGGGTATTGACGCCCAGCGCTTCCTGGATAGTGAATGCGGTTTCTGCCAGGACCGTTTCCCCGTCTTTGAGTAGAATTTCTGCACAGTCGGTCAGATAGTATTCGGCCTGATTGTTATTGGGTCTGACCTGATTCAGAGCTTTGAATAACTGTCTGCCATCGAATGCAAAACAGCCCGTGTTGATTTCAAGAATCGCAGCTTCTTCCGGGGTCGCATCTTTCTGTTCCACGATCCGCAGGAAACTGCCGTTCGTGTCGCGCACGATGCGTCCGAGACCTTCGTTGGCTTCGGTGATCGCGGTCCCTACTACGCAGGCAGCATTCTGCTGTTGCTGAACTTCCAGCAGACGCGAGAGTGAACTCCCTTTCAACAGTGGTGTATCTCCCGCGAGTACGAGTACCGGTCCGTCATGTTCGGCCAGATTATCGGCACTCATCATTACGGCATGTCCCGTCCCCTTCTGTTCTGCCTGCAGAGCAAACTCCACATCCGGATGGTGGGACAACGCTGTTTTGACCTCTTCCGCTTTATGCCCCACGATGACCACAATTTTTTCGCAGCCGGCAGCGCGGGCGGCGTCCAGCACATAATCAATCATGGGACGCCCCAGAATCGGGTGCAGGACCTTGGGAAGTTCAGATTTCATCCGGGTACTTTTACCAGCGGCGAGGATCACTGCAGCAGGAGCGCTCACTTCAAATTCCTTTATCTATAAAAAAAGAGCGGAAAGACATCAGCCAAACCGCTCCGTGTTTCATTTTAATTCCATCACAGCCTGTTGTTCGCTGAAGCACAGATCTGATTTAGAACTGGAAGCCGAAGCGGGCCATGAAGCCGTCTTTGGTATCAAATCCGCCACCGGAACCGAAGTAAGCACGACGACGGAATACACCACCAGCCTCGAGGAACATCGACATACAGGCGCCTTCGCCCCGCAAACCGAGCATCAGAGCATAATCCTGGAATTCCACCTGGTCACGGTTGGCGATACCGGTTCGTTCGACTTCGAAGGACTCGATATCGTATTCGAAGGTACCATACAGCCAGACGCTCTTATCGCCGACGTTACCCAGGAAGCGACTGACGCGTGATTTGGGGAACATCGCCCGGATTTCCCAGAGATCATTCGGGGTCCAGACAACACCAGCATAAGGAATAATGTAATCACCCAACCGGTCCCAGTAAGCGGCACCGACGGCAAACATCCAGGTTTGAGAAGGACGATAGAACAGCACGACACGAGCATCAAACTGCCAGGCATGCGAGCTCAGGCTTTTGCCGAAGTCGGAAGCCAGGGCGGGCGTGAAACCAAGTTGAACACTCCAGAGGCCGTTGGCCGGCGTCGATAATGCCAGGTCACTCCCAAAGCGATAGCCAGCACCGGGCAGTGAGATAAACTGAGGACCATTCCAGCCCCGATAATCAAATTCGGGAGCTGCAGAAAAGATCCAGCCACTCCGCAGGGGAGTTGAATATTTCAGGTCGACATCGGTTTCGAAGACACCAAAATTACCACCATCTGCACCGCCGGGCTGTGCATAAGTACGAACTTTGGGCATCAGACCAAAGGTTAAACTGGAACTCCAGCCAAAACGAAACGGCTGAGGACCATTTAATCCAGTCGTATAACCGGGCATGGGCGAACCTGCATAGGGATCGACAATGCCACCAGCGCCAGGTGTCAGGAACGGATCGTATCCCGGTCCGGGAGACGGTGCGCCGTAGAGGTTTCCGGCTCCCATATTCGGATCGAAGGGTTGTCCGTCCGGTACGGTATAACCTCCCCCTGCTGGTGGATAGCCTCCCCCTGCTGGCGGAGTTGTTCCGTAAGGAATCGATTCCTCGTAGGTGGGAGTCGGACTTTGCGCACGAATCACATCATCAAAATCCGACGCTGGTCTATAAATTGTGGTCAGTTCAGTGGCCTGAGCATTCAGACCCGCTGTGAAAACAATGGCTAGACAAAGAAGAGTAGTTTTCAATGTTCGACCTGTGAATATGAAGGTAAATCAGGTTTCGAGCAGAAACGCTCTTTTTCTGAAGGGAGAGCCGGCCACACTGTGTTGCACAGCTCTAATGACTCGGGGGTGGTTCAGTGGGGGGAGTTTTCCAGAATCGTCGAATCAGGTCAACATCAATCTGCAGACTCGCAGCAGCATACTTGAGGAAAAAAATAAATTTTTCCTCAAATTTTGAGACTTTTTTGGAATGCAAGAAAGGGCAGTTTTCAGCGGAAACTGCTGGGGCTCATGGAATTAAGCAGTTTTGGCGCAGTTTTCGGCGAGGAGAACATGCGAGAAGACAGCGAGCCAAAAGGAAGCGCTTCGCATACCGGCCAGCCAGATATCGCGTGGGATACTGACTGGCGGTTCGAATGACAGGGACGACTTAGCAGATCCAGTCGATTCCCCGAGCAACGGGGATTTCCAGGTTTACTTGTGGTAACCCAGACCGGTCACGACGGAGTGCAGCTCTTCGAAGGTGATAAACCGACGACGGTGACGCAGTTTGTACTGGTCGATAGCCTGAGCCAGTTCGTTGACGTCTTCATTTTCAGAGTTGTAGGAATTGCTGAACTGACGACGTTCGACGCCGCCATCGGGACGCTGTTCCCCACGATTCTGACGACGATCCTGAAAAGTGACAGCCTGTTGCTCGGTAACCTGGTTCATAAGATTGCTCCTCATTTTAAAACTTACCAGGTAAAACCTAGTATGGATTTCCCGGTAAGCTGCGAAATACTGTGATCTGCAACGGTTAATTCTGTGACTTGCTGCGGAAGATGCCTGCTGTTCCGATCAGAGGGATCGTGGGAGAAATGCAGCACAATCGAGTTATGCAGGATGCTGGGGAGTCAATCTCGGCCCGAAATATTCCTGTCATAAACTGGATCGGCGGTTTCTGCCGCCTTCTTTGGCTTATGCAGCATTTCTCGTTATATTACAGGTATCCGGGTCGTAGGTATTCTGCCTGTCATGCAGCAGACAACAGGAGGCGTTGCCTGCAGAAGAACCGATTCCCGATTTTTCACACTCACAAATGAAAGACAACCAAGTTATGACAACCAAAGTGGCAATTCTGGGTGGAGGCGGGATGGCGACCGCCTGTGCATCATTGCTCACAGAAAGCCCGGAGACAGCGGTCTCCATGTGGGTCCGTAAGCCGGAAGTCGCTGAAGATATCAACGTCCATCGGGAAAATCGCAGACTGCTGCCGGGAGTCAAGCTGCCTGACGCGGTGCATGTGACCTCAGACGTCGATGCTGCGGTGAAAGATGCCGATTTTCTGGTCATTGCAATCCCCACCGAATTTGTCAGACAGGCGCTGACCACACTGAAGCCACACCTGAAAGGGGAAACGCCGGTCGTCAGTGTGATCAAGGGGATTGAGATAGAGACTTTTTATCGTCCCAGCGAAATCATTACTGACGTGCTGGGACCGCGGCCTGTCGTGGTACTGGGAGGCCCCAGCCATGCGGAAGAAATCGCCCGCCGTCTGCCGGCCAGTGTCGTGGCTGCCAGCGGGGAGCTCGATCTTGCTCGCGAGACGCAGCAACTCTTCAGCACAGACCGTTTCCGTGTCTATACGAATTTGGACATCATTGGTGTCGAACTGGCCGGGGCACTCAAAAATGTAATCGCGATTGCAGCCGGGATCTGCGATGGGGGCAAATATGGCGACAACGCCAAGTCGGCCATCATGACACGCGGACTGGTGGAGATGACTCTGTTCGGAGCCTCTTTTGGTGCCGAACCGTCCACGTTTTCAGGTCTGGCTGGTGTTGGCGACCTGATCACAACCTGCATGAGCCCCTTTGGTCGCAACCGGAGTCTGGGAGAACGGCTCGGCCGCGGCGAGACGCTGCAAGAGATCCTCAACAGCATGGAGGCAGTCGCGGAGGGTGTCAACACGACTCGCAGCGTTTATAATCTGGCAGAACAGAGAGGGCTGGAAATGCCCATCACAACCGAGATCTATCGGGTGCTGTTTGAAGGCAAGTCACCCGAAGATGCCACCCAGACCCTGATGACACGCCCCCCACGTGAGGAATAATTAACCACCTGACATTCCAGGTAGCGCGCTAATACCTTCCCCCCCTTTTGGAGTTTGTTTGATGCGATTCACACCTTTGTTGTTACTTACCGTCTGCTGCGGTTTGTTTTTATCGACCGCAGCGACTCACGCAGAGACCTGGCCTCAGTTTCGTGGTGCCGATGGCAGTGGAGTCTCTTCCGAAACAAATCTTCCGACAAAGTGGTCGGCTCAGGAGGGCCTACTCTGGTCTGTCGATCTCCCCGGTCGTGCGAACTCTTCTCCGGCGATCACAGCGAAACGGGTCGACCTGACGACTAAAACTCCCGATAACGGTCTCTGGATTCTCTCCTTCGACCGAAAGACTGGTCAGCAGCTGCTGAAAGTCAAAGTCGGAAGTGGGGAACTCGCGGCACCGGGTCCCCGCAATCTCTGGGAACATCGCCACAATGCTGCGACGCCAACCCCGATGTCTGATGAAGAAAATATCTGGGCATTCTTTGGTTCCGGGTTGCTGGTCTGCGTCGATGCCGCTTCCGGGGGAATCGTCTGGCAGAAGGACATGGTCAAAGACTATGGTGCGTACGACATCACCTTCGGCATGGGCTCCACTCCTCGCCTGTGGAACAACCTGCTGATCGTCACCTGCATGACCAAGGGCCCCTCGTATGTCGTGGCTTTCGATAAAGAAACCGGCAAAGAGGTCTGGAAAGCCAACCGCAAACTACCCGCAGAGAAGGACGGCGCAGACGCTTACTCGACACCGACTATTTTTCAGCGCGGCGATCAGACGGAACTGCTGGTTTCCGGTTCCGATCATGTGAATGCCTACGATCCCGCGACGGGCAAACAACTGTGGATTGCCGGCGGTCTGGATATTCCGAGCCCCTTCGGCCGAATCATCGCGGCACCGGTCGCGAACAAAGAGATGATCATCGCGACTTCCGGGAATCCCGGTGGAGGCGGCCTGGGTTACATCAAAGCTTTCAAGCAGGGTGGCACGGGAGACATCAGCAAGTCGGGCCTGCTCTGGAAATTTGATACAGCTACCCCCGATGCATCCACGCCCCTGATCATGAATGACAAACTGTATATGGTCAGCCAGAATGGTGTGGCGACCTGCCTGAACCTCAGCGATGGGGAACCCGTCTGGAAAAAGCGGGTGAACGGCCAGTACTTCTCGGCTCTGGTTGGTGGAGACAACAAGGTCTACTTCCTGAGCATTGAAGGGTTGTGTACGGTCATCGATGCTAAGACAGGAGAGGTGATTGCCGAGAACCAGTTGCCCGGCAATTTCTATTCGACTCCCGCCATCAGTGACGGAATCATTTACCTGCGTTCGTTCGATAAGCTGTACGCAATCAAAGGTAAATAAATCTTTTAAGCAGTACGCAAAACAGCCCTCCCGGCGTGATCCACCTGGAGGGCTGTTTTCTTTTGGTCTGTGCATTACCGCTGCCGCGTCACCGCGAGTTACCTGAGATCAGGCACGCCCCGCCAGTTCCGGAATCGCCTGGCCATGCATGACGATCGGCGTAGGACGACCGGAGAAATCGGGCAGGAAGGTATTCGCATAATCAATGCCGAGGTGCGAATAGATGGTCGCCAGGAAATCGTGAGGTCCGACGGCGCGGGCAATTGGTCCTTCCCCTTTGGCATCAGTGGCACCAATGATCTGGCCAGTCTGAATGTTTCCGCCGGCAAAGAGCATCGAATTCGCGTTGGGCCAGTGGTCGCGACCGGGTTGTGTCGTGCCGGCACTGCCACTGCCGATGCCGCCCCCGGTACTTTTCGAGTAGGAGATGCGGGGGGTTCGTCCGAATTCTCCCCCGACAATCACGAGTACCCGTTTATCGAGTCCACGAGCATAGATGTCCTCAATCAGAGCGGTTACGGCCTGGTCGAAGAACGGTGCCCGGTATTTAATTGCATCGAACACGTGGTGATTGACCGCATGGTCGTCCCAGTTGGAAACGCGTCCGCACAGAGGCCCGGAAAGCTCGGTTGTGATAATTTCCACGCCCGCTTCCACCAGGCGACGCGCCATCAGGCACTGTTGTCCCCATTGATGCATTCCGTATCGGTCACGAATGTGTTGAGGTTCCTGTGTCAGATCGAATGCCTGTGCCGCCTGTTTGCTGGTCAGCAGGCTCGTTGCCTGGGCTTCGAACTGATCCATGGCTTGCATGGCCCCTTCCAGGTCGAGATCTCGACGCAGCTGGTCAAACTGTTGTCGCAGACTGATTCGCTTTGCCAGTCGTTCCGACTGCTGGGCGTCTGACAGACCAATGTTGGGGACCTTGAATTCAGGTTTGCTGGGATCCCCCTGAATCTGAAACGGACCGGCTCCGGGTCCCAGATAGGTGGGGCCGGCAATCTGAAAGCTATCGTAGTTTGTAATCGCGTTCACGCCCACATAATTGGGCAGTACTTTATTCGGATCCCGGCGGAGAAAGTTGGCGACCGACATCCAGTCGGGCAGCTTGGGCTTGCGTTTATCGACGCGATCGGGATCGCCTCCCAGAACCTGCAATGATCCAGCGGGATGACCGCCGCCGGTATGGGTGATGGACCGCAGGACAGTGAATTTGTCGGAGATTTGTGCACAACGGGGGAGCAGTTCGCTCAGATACAGGCCTTCGGTTTTTGTCGCGATCGGCGAATAGGGACCACGATAATCGGAGGGGGCTTCCGGCTTGGGATCGAATGTATCCAGATGACTCACACCACCGCGGCACCAGACCAGAATGATGGCAGTTCGTTCTTTATTACCGGCTGGTGCTCCTGCATTGGCTGCCTGAGCCGCCTGTAACTGGTAGAGCGCCGGTAGAGACAGGCCTCCCAGCCCCAGCTTGAGAAACTCACGTCGTGAACCTGTCTCGGCCTGATTTAGCGACGATTTCTGCTTCATTCCCGATACCATTAAAATGGAGTCTGATCTACTTGTGAGGTGGAGCACACCCCTCAAATCAGAGATCTGTTATGAGTAGTATACCACGGCCCCTCCCGAAATGTCTAACTATTCAGATATCGGCTGTTGAAACGCGGTTTCTAAAACAGGACAAAGTCCCCCGATTCAGAAGTTGTTATGAGGGAAAAAATAAGCCGCGTCAGCAACCTGACGCGGCTTTTAGAGAGGGGATAGACCTTTTAGAGCTTATCCGCCATATCCTTCGCGATTTTTTTGGTGGCAGCGGGCGATGAGGCCGCTTCCAGTTTATCCAGATCAGAAAGCAGTTGATCCGCCTTGGCTGAATCCGTTTTTTTCAATTCTTCCAGTGTTTCCCGGAAGCCCATGGCAGCACTTCCCATTTCTCCGGTCTGGGCTATGGACTCTAAAGAAGCTTTCATGTCGTCGGTCGAGGTGACATTGTTCCGCTCGGTCGCAGCGTTCTCTGCATCAGTGTTGGTCCCTCCCCCACAGCCTGTACAGATTACAGCCAGAAAAATTAACAGGACGGAAAGCGTTTTCATGATCGATTCCTTTAGCGCGTATAAATTCGAAATGTGTATGTCTATCAGATTGCTATTCCGGTCTAACTATTCAGATCAGAACAGCGATCAGGAAATGAAAAGAGAGCGAAACTCGAAAGGGTGAGAATCGCTCTCTTGCAGTAATTCATCAACTCAGTTGAATGGCCTTACCATTCGCCAATCGTCTCGCCGCCGATGGCGGAGCCGAGATGCTGCCAGACGTTGATGTCAATGTTATCACTGGCAAAGCGAACCGAACCATCGGCCAGCAGCACATGTGCGCCACCGGTGTGGCGACTGCGAGCAGACCAGACTCCGGCCGAATCGTACCAGCCACAACCACCACAGGGGTGGGCATCCGGATTCGGTGAGTTCGGCGGGTTCAGCGTATTGAAGACGGTCTGCCCCCCTACACCATTCATCCATTCGCGGTTAACGTGACTGTGAGTGTTACTGGTCCCGGTCAGAGCCTGGGTCCCGTATGCATCCAGTGCTGCTTTGGTGGGATAGGAATCTGCAAAGCCACTGGGAAACGCCTGCGCACGGACGAGGTCTGTGTGCAGACTGAACTTACCACTGTTATTGTCACCCACGGTACGTTCGCCGGCAGCGATGGTGTTGGAAGTACCATCCAGGATATCGCTGATGCGAGTCGGCTTGCTGAAGTTAAACACACCAACCTGATGTGCGACACCCACACGCCACCACTTGGAAGGACCGGCACTCACACAGTAGTTATTTCCTGGATCGCCGCCAGCCCACTTGAGGTCTGAAGGACACAGGAAGGCAGGAATCCGTGTGTTCTGCACTGTAGTGTTAGGAGCTTCATCGTAGCGGAGGCTCCAGTTGATTTGGTTATAGATATTAGCCTGGTCCATGTAAGGCAGCATCAGTGCCTGAGCACTCATCGCACGCCAAGCACACCCACCCGTACAGGAATCGCGAACGGAAGGTGCATTTGCAATCGGAAACATACCATGAGCATCATGGTAATTGTGCATGGCCAACCCGAGCTGCTTCAGGTTGTTCTTACATGTAGATCGGCGGGCTGCTTCACGTGCCTGCTGTACTGCGGGTAGCAGCAGTGCAATCAGAATTGCAATAATGGCAATCACCACCAGCAACTCAATGAGTGTAAAACCTCGACGCCACGCTAAGCGCTTCATAATACTCTCCCTCTTTATTCACCAAAAGATAATAAAATGATAACTCGCAGATGATGGAACTCTTCTTCAAAACTCGGCCCCACTACTGCATTTACTTCACCAATTCGAGCACATCTCTATCATAGCAGTAAAAATGAGTTTATATCAAACCGTTTTCACTGGTTTGAGGCATCAATTGACGAATAGATACTTAACTACTCTATCAAATTGTACATTTGACTTAAGGAGGTGATACTTTGTATTTCATTTACTTTGCCAGATGGCCAGTAGACTGTGACACCCAATAACTCCGCTCCCTCAGGTAGTCCTGCATGCACCTTATAAGCACTTTGAGAGAGATAACTTCCGCCCCCTGTCACATACCGGAATGTATCTCCCTGGGAAGTATGAAAGACGACTGTCGCTCCAATTGCATTTCGATTGGTTTTAGTACCGATCAAGCGAATTTGAACCCAACTTCCCTTCGATTCAGAGCAGTTTTTCAGTATCGCGGCTCGTTCGTTGCAATTCGCAAACACCACATCGAGATCACCATCGTTGTCGAGGTCACCAGTGGCCAACCCGCGACCATAGTGTTGTTGTCCCAGATAGGACGACTTCGGAAACGATAAGCGCTGAAATTTTGCCTGTTGATTCTCTAGCAACAGAGGTAATTGGCGCACGGTAGCATGCTGGGGAAAATGGATGGCGTGGCCGTTGGAAACCACGATGTCTTCATCACCGTCAGAATCAAAATCACCAAACCGGGTACCGAATCCGACAAACAGATTTCCAATTGAATTCACACCCGTTTCCCGGCTGGCATACAGGAACTGCCCTGCCCCGATGTTTTTATACAGCGCAAATGCTTCCGACTCATAGTTCGCCACCCAGAGATCGGGTTTTCCGTCGCCGTTGTAATCTCCCAGGTCGACGCCCATGCTGCCATTGGGTACTGCCTGATCGTCTACGGCCACACCCCGACTCAATGCTGACTCCTCGAGTTTTCCCTCTCCGTCATTGAGATAGAGGAAGTTATCGGTGGTGTCGTTGCCAACATAAATGTCGGTATCCTGGTCGAGATCAACATCCCCCAGGATCACTCCCAACCCTTTGCCTTTGGGTACCAGCGCCGCTTCCCGGCTGGCATCGCGGAACGTGCCGTCACCGTTGCTGTAGAACACAATATCGTCCACCCCGTTAAACCGTCGGGGAGGACAGACATCGCGCGTTCCGGAGGATGACGCACACGAGGGATGATTTTCAATTGACCAGTCGACGTAATGCGCCACGTACAAATCGACTGCCCCATCTCCATTGAGATCTCCCCAACCTGCAGAGGAACTCCAGTGGGGATCGATTAAGCCTGCCTCTTGCGATACTTCTTCAAACGTTCCATCTCCGAGATTATGCCAGCACGAGATGCCGCCGTATCCGGTCACAACCAGATCCGGAAAACCATCATTGTCGAAATCTGCGACCGTACAGCCATGTGAGTAATGCGGGCTGGCACCAATACCGGCAGGAGTGGTCTGATTCTGATACGTCTCGTCTGCAAGCTGTCGGTAGAGCGCGGAAGGCAACCCTTGCGGCTGCTGATCTTTGAAAAGCATTCCTCCTCCCGGAAAGAACAGATCGAGACGGCCATCCAGATCATAGTCCCAGACGGCAACTCCGCCGCCGATAGATTCCAGAATCGACAGGTTCCCGGATTCTTCATCGTTGCGGTACTTAAAGTCGACGCCCGTCTGACCTGTGATTTCTTCAAAGCAAATTGACGATGCAACAGGCGCAGAAGATTCCTGCTCGGTGGATACTGTCTCGGCCGGTTGCTCTGAAGCACAACTACTCAGAAGCAGGCACAGCGGAACAATGAACAAACGAAGCTGCTGAATGGGAACACCTCGTAAAGACAACTGATAATGCTGGATAGAAAATAAATATAACGGGACATTTATTGTGTGACAGACGAATCAGGCGGGGTTTGCTGTTTGTTGTAGTAGTCAGTCAGAGTCTGTTTTGCCAACTGATTTTCTGGATCGTAATAGAGTGCGTTTTTTAACCAGACGATACCCTGATCTTCCGAAATGTATTTTAAAAAGATCGTACCGATCTCCGCACGCAGTTCTGCATTCTCGAGATCCTTGTGCAGTTGATCGAAACACTCATCCAGGCGTTTCACCGCCTGCTGTGTCTCTTCGACAATCTTGAGCTGTTCCTGTGCCTCTTCCAGTTTTCCCTGACCACGCAGGGCGTTCGCCAGGGCCAGCCGGGCTTTGCGATCTTTGGGATTCCGCGCGAGTGCTTCCTGCAGATGGACCAGAGCCTGTTCGTAATTCCCTGCAGCCAGCTCAAGCTGTCCCTGTTCCCGCGAAATGGTACTCCGCGCCTCGTAAGCGGGATCGCCGACGCGCTGAAAATCTTTCTGCCTCCGGGCTTCTGGAATCGCCTGTGCTTTTGCCAGCGTTTCGCGTGCCTCATCGACTTCCTGCTGCATCCGTAAACAGATCGCAGTACCGACGAGCGCTGCCGCATGATCCGGCTGAATTTCTGTGATGCTACGGTAGTTCTTCAGCGCCGCTTCCGCCTGATTCTGGGCCAGTCTGATCCGGGCCAGATTATAAGCGGAGGGAATGTGCTCCGGATCCCGTTTCAAAGCCGCTTCAAATTCGGTAACGGCCTGATTCCAGTCTCCTTCATGTTCCAGAATCCGTCCGCGATAATAATGCGGGAGAGGATCTTCGGGAAAATCGGCCTGCCAGACTTCGAGAACCCGTTTGGCATCATGAAAACGATAATTGAGCACGCAGCTGTTGACAAATGTCTCACAAATATCGGGGGCCCTCCCCCGTGGATCAATCAGCATGTCAGCCAGGTGCTGTTCCAGATTTTGCAGATCACCAACCTGGGCTTCAACCAGCCACTGCTCCCGTTGCAGATCTTCCGTATTACCGGTTATCTGATACAGTCTGGTCAAGTCTTCAACCGCGGACTCAATCTGACTGGAACGGCGATGGGCACGCGCCATAATCAACAGTGTCTCTGGATTTTCAGTATCCGCTTCGTAAGCACGCGTAATCCACTGCAAGGCAGCTTCTGTGTGACGGTCTGCCAGCTGGCTCTCCGCCTGCCACTGACAAAAATTAATCCAGGCAGTCTTTCCCCAGAACACTCCAACGACAACCAGCACAACCAACGCAGCCAGAACCTTAACCACCCGTCTACGGGGGACGGAGGGCTCGCTGATTTCAGATTGGACCTCTGGTGCTGCCATGAATATTCGCCAGTGAGATGCGCATCGCTGGAATACCTGGATTAAGTGAATGACTTCCTGAAAGCATGAAGTCTCTCACACAGTTTTGACTCTGATTCGATTATAGCAGCATTCCTGAATCATTGTCGAACCTGTTTCAAGCACAGATGATAAATACTTCTCTCACGACTTGAGGCAATAAAAAAAACGCCGCGTCAGTTTGCCAACGCGGCGTCACCTGTTCAGTTTAAACAAATTCGATCATTGAGCGTGTTTCTCACCATGTTCGTGATCGTGGTCATGATTGTGAGCAGAGATTTCTCCCGTGTACGATTTGCCGTCGATCTCGAGAACCAGACGAGCCGTGGTATCTTTCTCGTGCAGCAGATCCCCGAGGGCTTTCTCTTTCAGTACAAACCGTGACGATTCCCCCTGGGGATCGGATTCCTCGGGTGCAGCGGTCAGTGTGAACTGTGACCCTTTGCCGTCATGCTTGACGTTCACGAGAATGCTTTCTGCTTTGATGGGAACATTCTTTTTCGCGGCACCATCCAGAATATAGACCGTAATCGCACCACTCTTTTCGTCGTGAACCAGTTCGCCATGATAGGCTTCTTTTCCGAGTTCGATCAACGAGCCATGATGCGGGCCTTCGGAAGGATGTTCATGTCCATGATCGTGATCGTCCATCTCTTTATCTTCATGCGCCGTTTCGTCGAACGTCTTGGTGTTCTGATCACTTTGATTCTGACATCCCACCAGGGCCAGTCCAAGTACACAGCACAATACAGTCAGCCAGTTCGCTTTGCGAAATTTCATTTTACAATCCTTTTCAGTTAATTGATTAAGTTACATTTTCAGATTCGATTAGCGTTTTACATTCTGTTTTTAATGTGTGATCGCAGCCATCTGTTCTTCGCTTTCTTCCAGCAGGGGAATTTCTTCCGTCCCCCGTTCGACAATCCGTGCTCCGGCCTCGCGTCCAAAACTCCAGAACAGAGCAGGACGTATGAAGAACTCCAGAATCGTACTGCTGAGCAGCCCACCGATGATCACCGTCGCGACCGGGTACAGAATTTCCTTACCGGCTTCTCCCTGCGCCATCGCCAGGGGAACCAGGCCGATGCCCGAGGTTAATGCCGTCATCAGCACAGGCGCCAGGCGTTCCTGACCTGCCCGAATTATCATTTCGCGCGTCCAGCTTTCGCCTTCGTATTTCACCAGGTGCAGATAATGGTTGAGCAGCAGAATTCCGTTCCGGGAGGCAATCCCCCCCAAAGAGATAAAACCAACCATGGCTGCGATGGTCAGGGTCTGTCCCGTGATAACCAGGGCAATCACCGAACCGATGAAGGCCATCGGCAGTGCCGCCATCACCTGCAGTGAGAAATTAACGGAATGGAACATCGTAAACAGCACCAGGAAGACACCCAGCATCGAAACCACAAACAGGATCGAAATCAGTCGAGAGGCTGTCTGCTGATTCTCGAACTGCCCGCTGTATTCCACAAAATAGCCTGCGGGGAGCTTCTGAATAATCGGCTTCTGTTTCGCCTGAATGTCCTGTACCACGTCGACCAGGCCACGACCGGACACGTTACATTGTACGATGATCCGCTTCTGAACCTTTTCCCGGTTGATCGTATTGGGCCCGGACGATTCCGTAATCTCCGCGACCGAGGACAGCGGCGTTGTACCACCGCCAGGCAAATTGATCGAAAGCCGTTTCAACGTCTCCCGGTCTTCGCGGTACTGCTCGTCCATGCGGATCAACAGATCAAAAGTCCGTTGCCCCTGCAATACCTGGGAAACCACCATCCCGTTCATAGCGGTCTGCACATATTCATTCACATACGCGGGCGTCAGTCCATACAGTTTCAACTTATCCCGGTTGAGTTTGATCTGCAGTTGCGGGATCTCCACCTGTGGCTCAACCAGTACGTCGGTCACTCCAGGCACCGAACGCATCGCGGTTCCCAATTTTTGAGCAGTCGTCCGCAGAATGGTCAGATCCTCGCCATATATTTTAACCCCGACCTGAGCTTTGACGCCGGAGATCATATGAGAGATCAGGTGCGCCAGCGGTTGTTCCACGGAGATCACAATTCCGGGAATCGACTCCATCGAATGCCGGATCTCTTCGAGTACCGCTTCACGTCCCCGTCCTGACTCCGGATCAAACGAGATAATGTATTCCGAGACGTTCACCCCTTCGGCATGTTCGTCGAGTTCCGCCCGGCCGGTGCGACGGGAAAAGGCAGCCACACCTTTGATCTTCTTTAATTGATCCATCACCGTTCTGGCGATTTCATTCGATTTCTTCAAAGAGGTTCCCGGAGGCAGAACCACATTTAACTGCGCGACCCCTTCGTTAAAGGGGGGCAGAAAGTCCTGTTCGAGTTGTATCAGGAACAGACCCGCGATCAGTACACTGATAATCCCCAACATCAGCAGAGGTTTGGCAAAACGGATACTGAAGCCGATGACCAGCCCCGCGCCCCATTTCAGAAGACGAAGCAGCGGTCCATCCTTGTGAGAGTGCTCACTCGCTTTTTCTTTATCCGATTTCTGAACGGGCGAACCGAATTTCTTACCGAGCAGCCAGTAAGACAGCACGGGAGTCAGCGTCAGAGAAACCAGCAGTGATGACAGGATCGACACGATATATGCCACACCCAGGGGTGTAAACAGGCGTCCTTCCATCCCAGATAATGCAAACAGAGGCAAGAATACCAGCACAACAATCACGGTTCCAAAGACAATGGAATTCCGGATTTCACAACTGGCCTGAAAGACGACCAGCAATGTCGGCTTGGGGTTCTCGCGATAACGGTTCTCCTGTAAGCGGCGGAAAATATTCTCTACATCCACAATTGCGTCATCCACGAGTTCTCCGATGGCCACCGCCAGGCCTCCCAACGTCATCGTATTAATTGATAATCCGAAGACAGCGAAAATAATCGCCGTGATGGCAATCGATAAGGGAATCGCTGTGAGGGTAATAAACGTCGTGCGGAAGTTCATCAGGAACAGAAACAGAATAATCACCACCAGAATGCCCCCGTCCCGCAGGGCTTCGATCACATTCTCAATGGAACGGTCGATGAATGATTTCTGCGAGTAGAGTTCCGGCTGAATTCGAATGTCTTTGGGAAGCGAAGGCTTGAGCTCTTCCAGTGCCTGGAGCACATCGTTGGTCACCCGTCGCGTGTCGGCATTGGGTTGTTTATTGACGGTCAGCACCACCGCCGGTCCGCCGGCAAAGGAGCCGTCCTCCTGCTTGACGAATGCGGAACTGTCCCCCCGTTTCACCTGTGCACCTTCGGTTACCCGGGCCACCTGGGAGAGCACAATCGGACGTCCTTCCTGGCGAGTCACGACGACTTTCTTCAGATCGTCCAGCGTCTGGATCCGGCCCAGTGCCCGTACCAGAAATTCGTTGGGGCCCTGTTCGTCCAGGTAACCCCCGGTCGTATTCAGGTTACTTTCCTGGCAGGCCTCCCGCACATCGTGCAGCGTGATCCCGTATTTGATCAGGGCTTCCGGATTGACGAGGACCTGGAACTGCTTGCGTCCGCCCCCCATCGTAAACACCTGGGAGACACCGGGAATCGTCAACAGCCGCTGACGAACCACCCAGTCCGCCAGGGTCCGGACTTCCAGGGGCGAAGTCTCATCCCCTTCACTCCACATCCCGAGCATCATGATCTGCCCCATGATGGAGGAGATCGGCGCCAGCTGTGGCTTGATGCCTTCAGGCAGACGATCGGTGACCAGTTGCAGACGTTCGTTGACGACCTGCCGGTCGTTGTAGATATCGGTGCCCCATTCGAATTCGACATAGATCACCGAGATCCCCACGCCGGAGGAACTCCTCACGGCCTGCACACCGGTAGCACCGTTGAGGGCGGTTTCCAGGGGAAAGGTAATCAATGATTCGACTTCTTCGGGCGCCATGCCTGGTGCTTCCGTCATCACCACCACTCGCGGGCGGTTGAGGTTGGGAAACACATCGATGGCCATATTCAGTGCCTGCCATGTTCCGAATCCGATCAGGAACAGGGAGAAGGCCAGCGTCAGGTGCCGCTGTTTCAGTGAAAAACGTATAATTGCATTGAGCATTGGATTCTTCCGTACCGGGAGTCACGTTCAAGGGATGCACTAGAGCTTCAGACTGGTCTATAAGACGATCAGTGGTTGTGTCCCGCGTGGGGATCGACCGCACCACCGGCCTTATTTTTCAAAGCCATCTGCATCTGATGTGCTCCCGTGAGTGCAATTTTGTCTCCGGGGAAAATCGCGCCATCGTTCTGAATGACGGCCCAGAGCTGATCCTTATACAGGACGTGCACCGGACGCCGATCAAAGTGATCGCCGTTCTCCTGGAAAACAAAACTCTCTGCTCCTTCGGTCGCGATTGCTTCCACGGGGACGACAATCTGCTTCTTCCAGGTTTCCACCGGAATCCGCAGCTGCATCCTCTGTCCCGGCTTGAAACGCCAGGTGATGAAGCGTTCTCCATCCGAGCGTACGTTTTCATGCTCGACCTTATTCGGCAGATCGACAAAGACCGAAAAGATGCGTGCATCGGTTTCGATCTGGTTGTCCAGGTAATCGATCTGCAGGTTTTTAATCAGCTCTTTATTTTTGTTATTGATTTCCTGAATCGCTTCGACAGACCAGCCATTTTCCAGACAACGCGTTAATTCATCGGCTTCCTGTTCAAATGCCTGTCCTTTGAGATACAGGTCACTGTAATCGGCCAACACACACAGCGTATCGCCTGCCTGGACGAAGTCCCCTTTGCTGATATTCAACGACTGCACGATGAAGATGGATTTGTGACGCGCGTTGACAGGTCCCTGCGAATCGGGTGCGGGTGCTGAGATCCGTTGAATTGCCATGTTAGGCAGTTGGACTTCTCCCGACTGACCGTGCAGCTGAGGGGCATACACCTGATGTTCTTTAATCAGCCGACGGTTATCACGGATCTGGTCGACCTGACCTTCGGAGAAACCGTGCAGCAGCAGTGCCTCTCGTTGGGCTTTCAGAATTGCTTCCAGTTTTTCTTTGGCATACTCGCGTTCCAGCAGGACCTTACCGGCGATAACACCCTTATCCGTAATTTCCTTAATCCGGGCGATTTCCTTGTCTTCGACATCGAGTTCCCCCAGCGTCTTGAGGAAGTCAGCCTGTGCCTGCACCAGGTCTTCATGGGTCAAGCGGATCTTGAAGAGTTCCCGACCGGGCTGCACCGCTTCACCTTCGATCACATTCACATTGGTGATGATTCCGGTCATTGGAGCTACGACTTTCACGCGGGTCTTACCGGGTACTTCGACGACAATCGCTGGAATGGTCAATGTGCGCGTGAACGCCTGCAGCTTCACCGGAATGACTTTTTCCTCGGTCAGGCCGATATTCTTGCGTGCCTGGGGAGTCAGTTCCAGAGAGGTCGATTCCTCATGCCCCGCGTGATCGTGGTCATGATGATCCTCTTCCGCTCCATGCTCGCCCGATTCCGTTTTTGATTTTCCGTTTTCCGCCATGCCATTCACGGCAGGCATCCATTGCTGCTGAGTCTTCCAGGCCAGCAAGCCAACGGGGATCAGGATCAGGAAAAATAAAATCCAGATCCAGTTCTGTTTGAGTTTTGATTGATTCATCACAGTCCTCGACGATGACAGCGCATCGGCTGTCGTGATAAGCGCAAGGGAAGTCGAATAGAACCGGTCTCATGTGAAGGCCCTCTGACAGTTTGAACAATCCGTGTCAGAGCAGAGGCCGGAGCAACAAGAGGTACTGTGGAGTGGTTAAATCAACCAGACAGTGGTCTGGGCCTGGGCGCGTACGCCCGGCGCGGCATAAAGAAAGGCCGGTGGCAACTCTCGCATCTGATTCACATACTGACGTTCCTGGGTGGAACAGATCAGTTCCCAGATGGGAAGCAGGCTGACCAGTTTCGACGATTCATCATGGACTTTGACAGTCGCTGCCGTCAGATAAGAACAACGCCCTTCATGGCAAGGGTCGGAATGCTGATGCACAGGATGTTCGTCCTGATGTTCCGCAGCTGCAGTGTGCTCTGCATGCGCATCATGATGAGCACACCCGCTTTCGTGATCATGGTGAGCGTGTTCGGCTGCTTCGTGTTCCTGCTCAGCATCGTGTCCGCACAAGCCCAGGGGCTGGCAGGAGTTAGTATGACCTGCATGAGCGTCATGCGCATGATGCCAGCCACAACCCAGCAATGTGTGGGTCAGCATGGAAAACAGCATCAAGATGACAGTTATACGTAAAATCATAATCGTTCCTGAGAGGAGTATCACTCTGCTGGAATCATGTCACTAAAACGGGAATGTGTCAAGCTCTCTCCGTTATAATGCAAATTTGACTCCCAGAGGGTCCCTTCTGCAATGAATTTCTCTAAATGGTTTATGAGTGGTGCTTTATCAGAATGTTGAAAAAACAACTCGCTGACGAAACCTGTTGCAGAATGGATCACACTGTGATCAAACCGACTCTCTCTGAAATGATAATCATCAGTTCCCTTATTGGTCCCCGCCAGCTAGACTGTAAAGTGCGCCAGTCAGATGAATCTTTCAAATGTTAAGTCGAGTTCAAGCAGGAACTCACTAAAGGAGTTAATTGTGTCTGCGAAATATCGCGTATTAATCACGGATCGTGCCTGGCCCGATTGTGAGGTCGAGAAACAGGAATTAGCTCGCGTGGATGCCGAAGTCATTGAGGCCCCTCCCGGCGCGGATGAACAGACCCTGATCGAACATGCGACCGGCGTCGATGCGATCGCCACCTGCTGGGCCCAGGTCACCCGGCCCGTCATTGAAGCGGCTCCCGACTGCAAAACCATTGCCCGCCTGGGTATCGGTCTCGATAACATCGACGTGGAATATGCGACGTCACAGAAGATCCCGGTCACCAATGTGCCCGATTACTGCATCCCGGAAGTCGCCGACCATGCGATCGCCCTCATGCTGGCCAGCCTGCGAAACGTAGCGTATTTTCATCAGCAGACCAAACAGGGAGTCTATGATCTCTCCGCTGCCCCGATTCCCCGCCGAGTGAGCACACTCACCATGGGACTGTTTGGCTTTGGATTGACCGGACAGGCGGTTGCAGAACGGGCGCGTGCGTTTGGCATGCAGGTGATCGCGACGAATTCGTCCGGTAACGATTATGGCACCGGCACGAAAATGGTCGACTTTGAGGAGCTGCTGGCAGAGAGCGATGTGATTTCGATTCACGCCCCGTTGACGGAAGCCACCGAGCATCAGTTTGATGCAGCGGCTTTCGAGAAAATGAAGTCCACTTCACTGATTATTAATACGTCGCGCGGTGCGTTGATTGAATTCGACGCGCTCAAGTCGGCGATTCAGAATCAGAGCATTGCTGGTGCCGCTCTGGACGTGTTTGATCCGGAGCCACCCGACTTGACCGATCCATTCTTTCAGCATGAACGGGTGATCGCAACTCCCCATGCGGCTTTCATTTCCAGCGAATCACTGGACGAACTTCGAGCACAGGCGGCCCGCCAGATAGCAGATGTTCTCGTCGGTAAAGAGACGACGAATGTCGTAAACCCGGAAGCACTTGCATAACCGCTACCATCCGCAAATAGATGTCGAAAATCTGCATCATTGATTCCCTGAATGTCATCTTGTCGTACTTTCAATAAGCTAGGTTAAACATAGCTGTATTTAACCTTAGACCAAGAGCTTTACGAAAGGCTTCACAGATTCAGGCAGGTATGGATGGCCCCCGATAACAAATCTCCTCAATCCGATCACGCTGATCAGCGAATCGAATCGCCCGCGCTCCGCGAAGCGACTTCGGTTCCCGAGGGAGATGTTGCGCCTCAACCCGCCAGGCCAGAACGCCCTCAAAGCTCAGGGGAAGCGAAAGTCAGTTTCTCCGAACGTGAGCAGATCCGTGCCCTCGAAGCAGAACTGCTGGGCAAAGAGCAGCTCGTCGAAACGTTGACCGAACGACTCACCGAAGTCGCCGAAGAACTCGAAAAGAGCCAGCACAGCAGACAGGATCTGGCCAAGGTCGACAACAGAAGAATCAAAGAGCTGGAAGCCTGCCTGCGGGAAGAAGCGGAACTGGTGGAAACACTCAAGGAACGCTTGACCGAAGTCGCCACTGAACTGGAGCGGTGCCAGAACAACCAGCAACACCCCGCGGAAACAGAGAGCCCCCGTCTGGCAGAACTGGAAGCGGAGCTCGCAGAAAAATCACAGCTCGTCACCGATCTGAGCGGGCGACTCTCCGAGGTCGAGGCTGAACTCGAACAGAGCCGCCGCGAGTACCAGGAATTCTCGGCGTCAGAAAAACAAAAGGTCCAGACACTCAAAACCGAGCTGCAGGAAAAAGATCAGCTCGTCGTCATGCTCACCGAGCGACTGGAACAGGTCGCCGAACAGCTCGATCGCCGGCACCGTAGCGGTGCAGACCGCGGGATGCCGGTCTCGGGGGGCATTCCCCGTGAAGTAATCGAGGAGCAGCAGAAAATTGCACAGGATCTGCAGGCCTTCATGGAACAGATGCAGGGCGCGGAGACCGAGTCTTCCCTGGCCCGCATTGAAATGCAGATCGCCGAACTCAAAAAGATGGTCGAAGACGGGTTCGAAAAAGGTCCCGTCGCTGCGAAGCCGTCTACCCTTGTGGATTACCTTTCCGCACCCAGTGTTCCTGCGGTGGAAGAAAGTCCGCTGGAAAGCGAAGTGGAACAACAGGCACCTGAGCCAGAAGAAGCCCCCGAGGCCTTCAGCGAACCAGCTGCGGATCCGAATGTGAGTGGCTGGGAAGCCATGAAGCAGAAACTGCTCTCAGGTCAGGGAGTCGATGTCTCCAGTGATCTGCCGGATAAAAAAGCACCTGCACCTCCAGTGCCTCAACCAGAACCCGTCGCACAAAACAGTGCCCTGCTCTCTGGTGGAACCGGTCGTACCCTGTCCAGCTACAAGCCTCCCTTGCCGGACGCCCCCGCTGAAATTGACTATGACCAGGCTTCGCATGGAGATCTGACCGCAGCCATTCGGGAACGGGATCAATACATCGGGCTGTTGATCAAACGTCTGAGAGAAGCCGAAACCGCTGTGATCCCGGTCAACTGGGAAGCCATCAACAACGCACCTGAAGAGCTGGTGAAACATCTGCAGACACTGCAGCACGATCTGGAACACAACCTGGGACTGGCCGAAGTCGAGATCTCAATCGAACGGGCACGTCTCTCCCGTACCGAACTGATGCTGCAAAACCGCGAAGAACAGATTCGCAAAAAGGAAAAACAGCTTGGTCTGAACCTCGAACGTGGCGAAGACGAAGCGGTTCCCGAGGAAAAGCAGCTCAACGACGATCAGAAGAAACGCTGGCTCGGCTTTCTGAACTAAAACAATCCGCCCTGTTACGGGATCTGCTTGCCGCGTTGATGTTTCTGGTTCGCCACGCCGGTCATCTCTGCCCACTCCTGCCAGGCGGCTTTCATCTGTGCGACCCGTTCCGGATAGTGGGACGCCAGATTGTTGGTCTCGGTGCGATCCTGTTCCAGATCGTACAGCTCCCAGCGATTGATGGTTCGATCCGCCACCAGTTTCCATTTCCCCTGCCGGACCGCCTGGTTGTTTCGCAGTTCCCAGAACAGGGACTCGTGCGGCTGGCGCGTCTCTCCCTGGAAAATCGGCAGCATGCTCTTCCCTTCCACCGGAATGATCTTATGACCTGCATAGGTTTCCGGGTACTTTGTCTCCGCGAGTTCGATGCAGGTCGGCATCACATCAATGATATGTGCCGGCTGGCGGGTCAGACTGGCGGGAGCCACATGGCCGGGCCAGCGGACAATCAGCGGAGTCGAAATGCCCCCTTCATGCATCCAGGTTTTAAAACGACGGAACGGTGTGTTCTGCGGGAAAGCCCAGCTGGGTCCGCAGGTTGTGTAGTACTCTTTGGGGCCGGGTTCCTGTTCGGGATTCGCACCGCCCGGCTCGCTGGCATCAGGACCATTGTCCGACAGGAACATCACAATCGTATTCTCATCCACGCCGGTCTCTTTAAGAGTCTGCATCAGGCGGCCGATATTCTGGTCCATGCAGTCAATCATCGCCGCATAGACTTCCATCCGTCGCTGCTGCCAGTCGCGGGGGTACTTATCCTTTTCCCAGTCGGCGGACTCCGGATCCCGTTCGGGCAGCTTCCACTGGGGATCGACGAGCCCCATTTTTAACTGCCGCTGATAGCGTTCTTCCCGCAGCGCTTCCCAGCCTGCGGCATAACGGCCTTTGTACTTCGCGATGTCTTTTGGCTTGGCGTGCAATGGATAGTGAGGTGCGGTGTAACAGAGATGCAGAAAGAAAGGCTGGTCTGTTTTCGCGTAGCCTTTGATCTGTTTGATCGCGTGATCGGTAAAGGCATCGGTCGTGTAAAAGTCGTCGGGGAACTCGGTAATTCGCGTGGTATTTTTTGCAAAGAAGCGGTATCCGCCTCCGGAACTGCCCCACTTGTATTTGGGATCCCGATAGTAAGGATCAAAGAAATTGCAGCAGCCATCCAGCAGACCGTAATAGTCTTCGAACCCACGATAAACGGGGTGCGTGGTCTCGGTACGTCCCAGGTGCCACTTGCCGCTGAGGGTCGTCTGATACCCGGCCTGCTTGAGCACTTCACCGAGTGTCACCATATTCGTCGTCAGATGAGGCCGGGGATAACGGGGATAGAGCCCGGTCACCAGTGAAGCCCGCGTGGTCCAGCAGACCGCGTTATTGTAGAACTGGGTGAACCGCAGGCCTTCCCGGGCCATCTGATCCAGGTTGGGTGTCTGCACTTCGCCGCCGTAACAACCGAGGTCCGACCAGCCCATGTCGTCACACATGATCAGAATGATGTTGGGCCGCGTTGTCTTTTCTGCTGCCGCAGACGCTTTCATCACTGGGAAAAGACAGACAACACACAGCAGTAGCAACACGCGGAACGACATCAACAGAACTCCTCGGGACGAATGGAAACTTAAACTTCTTTCGTAACTAGTTTCATCATCCTGTCTGTCGGCATGTAATGCAATACTGCTGCAGGTCCAGGAAGGAGGCTTTGATCGACTCGACCAGTTGTTCGCCGGTCTCTGCATCGGGAATGGTTTCTCCAATAATCACATCGCAGTTAAAGGGGACCAGCAGCGCTTCGCCCCGTGGCAGTGCCCTGCCCAGTCCGTGCATCATCACGGGGGTCAGTCTCGTATCGGAACGATCATGCACGATGTGATAGACGCCGCGTTTGATTTCGCTCAACTCTTCGGGATTACCGCGGCTGCCTTCCGGAAACAAGATCAGAATCTCGCCCCGATCCAGTGCCTCGTGACAACCCGCAAAAAGTTCGCTCTTGCGCATGCGCCCGGTCCGCTGGATGGGAATGATGCCCAGGCAGTTCCTGGAAAACCAGGAGAGGTAGCGATTTTTCAGGAAATAATCGGCGGCCGCTACGGGACGCACCTTATGCAGACGCGACAGGGGATACAGACTCATCAGCACCAGGGCATCGAGGTGACTGTTATGATTGGCGACGACGATTGATGGCCCCTCGACGGGCAGGTTCTGCTTACCTCGTAAGTTCAGTCCGAGTACGATAATCACGATCGGTCTGACGATGAGCGCAAAAAACAGGATTTTGAGTACCCGCTCCATAGTTCTGTCACTCCACAGCTCAGAAACTCATGTAATAGAGGTAATGAAAAAACAGTGGCGATGTAAAAATCAGGCTGTCGCAGCGGTCCAGAATACCGCCATGCCCGGGAATCAGCGAACCGCTGTCTTTGATCTCCAGATCACGTTTGATTGATGAGATCACGACGTCGCCGATGAATCCCGAGACACTGATCAGCAGGCCTGCCAGCAGACTGAAGCGGAAATTCAACGGCGTCAGAAACGGTCCCAGAAAACCGGAGACCAGTGCAATGGTCAGCAATCCTCCGATGAACCCTTCCCAGGTCTTATTCGGACTGACTTTGGGAATGATCTTGTGGCGTCCCAGCAGTTTACCCCAGATAAACTGACACACGTCATTGAACTGAGTCATGAATAACAGGAAGATCACCAGTCCCATGCCACCGGCGTCAGCGTTCTTTACCGGCAGCATCAGCAGGTAAGCGATGTGACTCAGACAGAAGACAGTCAGCATGACGGCCCAGTGAATGATGCCTGCAGATTGAATGAATCCGCGCGTCTCTCCAATCAGCACCATCCGCATCGGAAGAAACAGGAACAGGTAGACCGGAATAAAGATGATAAACAGACCGTACCAGCCGATGCTGACCAGGTAGTATTGCACGGGAATCGACAAGTAGGCCCAGAACAGCACACGCCGGTCCGCCTGCCTTGTAGGGACAATCGAAAAGAACTCTTTGAGTGCCAGGAAGCTGATGAAGGCAAACAGGATGATGGCCGTCGTGCGACTCACAATCAGGCAGAGAAACAGAATGCCGATCATCCACCACCAGGACTGAATCCGCTGACGCAGTTCGGTATAGTCCTTTTCCGGCTTGAGTCGCTTCAGGATCAGTCGACAGGTCGTGGCCGTGACCAGCAGACCGAAGACGACCAGCATCGCATACAGAGAATGCGGAGGGATCTCCCACATGATCAGGCCTCCAGAAATCGATAGGCAGAAACGGCGCGGCGGATGCACGTCACAACCGCTCCCAGGATGATCACGATCAAAGCGATCAATAAGCAGTAATCCGTGTGCCAGACCAGCGTTTCAATTGCGGTCAACACACAGGCAATCGTCAGCACAGCCATGCGATGCTGCTTGGCCATGGGGCCTTTGAAGTCGACGGGCGCCCCGATGCTGGCACTCAGCGTGCGGATGTAGGCCGTCATCACCGCCAGCAAACCTGCACACCAACCCAGTTCGGCACCGTAGGCGACCATATGCACGGCATAACCGGCTGAAACCAGAATCAGCGGGTCGGCGATCCGGTCCGGAATATCGTTGAACAGTTCGCCCGAGTTCGTTTTCTTACCTCCCTCAACGGCGACCATCCCATCGAAGAGGTTACACAGGAGTCGGCACTGGATCATCAATCCCGCCAGAATCAACAGCCACCAGTGTGCATACAATGCAAAGCAGATAAAACCGGCTGCCGCCAGAGCCGCGAACAGAATGCTGATTACGGAAATCTGGTTGGGGGTGATCTGCTTACCGCTCAGGTAACGTGCGAACGCAACAACGAATTTCACTTCGCGGACCTTGAGCGGTCGTCTGGTGCCGGTGTCATTCATATTGGGTCGTCCCCTGCTGCTGATGAATGCGGAGTAATCTCCAGGATGTAAACATACAGAACGAAAACGCAACCATCAGGGCCGGTAAGATCGTAGCGATGATCCGCGGGGTTCCCATCAGGGTGTGTACATTGACCAGGCAGAAGCCGGTGAAGCAGATCACAATCAACGCCGGCACCACAACTTTGACCAGTGGTCGATCAAAGCGATGAAACAGGTGAGTCACCGCCTGCACCATGAACAGAGTGATCATAAAACTGGCGGTCCCCTGGGTGAGGGCCGCAACCACTCCCTGCTGCGCGGACTCCCCGGAGTTCATCACATAGGCCCAGCTTCCCCAGAGCAGAAATGCCAGACCAGCTGAGATCAGGTTAAACAGTTTTGATGTGCGAATATTCTGTGTCATGAAAGCAGACCATATTTATCAATGAAGCGTGATTTCTCTGCCGGACAGCCCTACTTCGGTGACCGGATGAAACCATAGTGTCGGCTGGTAAGCGGTTAGGCAAGCGACGCTACAGACGAATTCCCGCAGTTTTACTGCCTCTGTCTAAGTACAGGGCGATATTCTCTCCCCTTTACCACGGCCTTTTTGAAAGATTTTTTCTATTCCGTGGAAATCCATTGTCTGATGACCGGAAACCTTCAATCATTACAGCCAGACACATAAACCTTCGAACACTTCCACGGGATCCGTCATGGAAATACCAACCTCTACCAGATCAGGAGTCGAACAACGCCCGACTCACTGGAATTACGGGTGTGCTTATCGCCTCGGTTTTCACGAACAGGACTGGATTGCCATGTCAGAGCTGGGCCTCGGCCCTGATGATGTCCACCTGGCAAAAGATGGCACGGTCAATTCCGTCACTCTTCCTCCACGGAGTTACTCTGATCACAAGCTGCAACACCTGCGAGAGTTTATCAACCTGCGTTGTATCTGGATGAATTCTATCGGAGCCAGCCGAGAGACAGTTGAACTGGTTCGATCCTGGTCAAGTGAGTGGAGCGTTTATGCGGGAATGTTGCGCAAGCCGGAGTCGGGTTGGATTCTCTTACTGGCAGAGCTCTTCCTGAGGGTTGTTGCCATGCTTCTGATATTGAGACTACTGCCTGATTTGCTGAGACGTTTCTTTTGAACAGCTGGGAAATGTGAAGGATCGAAACGTCTGGAAACCAGAGTTCACGTAACCCTCATTCCAGTTGGGTTTCCTGTTCTGACTGTGCCCCCACCAGTTGTTCCAGTTCCGTAATCCGCAGGTCTTGAGCTTCCAGTTTATTCTTCAGCCTACTGATTTCGCCCAGTGCGCCGCAGGCAATACAGAAACCCATAAATCCTAAAAAGCTGGAAGGTGAGCTAAGAAATCCCATGTATTTCTCTTTCCAATGATTATTCACAAAGTGAATCGAAAGCCGATTCCCGTCGCGCCAGTTTCTATACGCATTGCTTTTACAGAAACAGACCAATGCCGATCACGATGATGGCGAGGACAAACGCAGTGGCAATTGTTACTCCGAGCGGAGAGCGGAAAAAGGAATTTACGCCAACCGCTGCCGAGTGTGCTGTCTGAAATTCGAGCCGGTAATTATCAATCTCGACCGGCTGTCTGCTGAAGGGCACTTCAACCAGGGTGTCCGAAACAAGCTGATCCTGATCGAGCAATCGTATGCCCACAATTTCATGTACTGCGACAGGCGAACTCAGATTCCAGACGAGACCATCCGTCGCTGATTGATTCGGTCTGGCTCCCAGTTTGTGATTGAACAGATCCTGTGTGACAATCTGTACTTCGTAGTCGGGCAGTGCTTCCTTCTGTTTCAAGAGGGGGATTCCGTGATCGCGGGGTTCTTTATCCGCATCCAGCGCAGTTACTTTAACCTGGGTCAGTCCTTCGCTCTGCCATGCCGCCAGTGCCACGCAGGCCAGTACGCTGAATAACACCACGCCACTACAGACCAGACTGGTAATGGCCCAGGGAGAACGGGAACGTGGTTCGAGTGTCGGATCTGTCATGATGTAAGCCAGGAAACAGAACAGGTAAAACTGATACTTTATTCAGTATAATTCTACTGACTGAACTGAAAGGAGTACAGATCACACTCCTGCAGAATCCAACAGAGGCGGACCGGTTTCCCGGCCAGCGTCGACAGATCAGCGTCGCTCTTCCAGCGCATCTGACCTTCAATTTCGTCTCCGATCAGGGGGATGCAATCGTCCCTGGTAAAACCGGGTATCGGAGTTCCGTCCGGTTGCTGCAGTTCGACCCGCAGACTGCCCGCGGCACTGGTACTGAAGTTAACCCGCAGACGATCCCCGGCAAAGACCAGCGGTCGAGTCAGCAGTTCTCCGGCAGCATAGCCTGCATTCACGGAGACAAAACCGTCGGTGCGGAGTATGTAACGATCGCCGCTGCGATGGTAGATCGACATTTCGGTCGGGCTGGTCGGCACCACATTCAGGGCTACATAGTTCGCCCGGTTCTCCCACTGTTCTGGTTCCAGTCCCGGTCGAATGAAGGCGTGCTTGAACAGGCGATCGTAGTGTAAGGAACCGGCGCGCGTGGTCATCAACAGGATGTCGGTGGCGTTCTGATCCTTGAGGTCATAATCCGGTGCAGATCCGCGTCCCGGAATGAAGCGGGTCGGCAGGGAGATATAAATCTGTGGTGCCCGGAAGTAAGGATGCGTCTGATTCGTGTAAAGGTGTTCGCCCGGCAGATTGGGATCCATGGCGACCGGATCAGTCCAGTGGCGAAAATCAGGAGACGTCGTACGACTGATGCTGCGCAGCCGTTCGGGATCAGTCCACGTTCGAAAATAACACACATACTGCTGCTCGGCTTCCGACCAGAAGGAGACATTCGCCGAATCAAAGGCGTGCCGCCACTGGGGCTGATACGGGATGACTTCGGTTTGCTTCGTCCAGTGAATGCCATCGGGGGAAACGAAAGCGAACAAGCCACGCCCCGGTTCTGCTAAACCCCGTTTATCTCCCGGACCGGGGTAGCCGGCAAGTGCTTTGTAGCGTTCCTGCGGAGCGACGCCCGGGCGGGTATCCAGAAAAGGAGTGAAGTTGGTCAGGAAGGGAGGCTGCTGCGCCAGGATCACATTGTTCTTGCGTGTTCCCCCGACTTCGTGCAGCCCCAGTTCCGGGAACTTCCATTCATGTCCGTCCCGGCTCTCAGCGTAATGCACGGTTTCCCCGGCATGACCGGTGTGCTTTTCTCCCTGATAATCCGGATCGGAGCCGCGCCAGTAGGCCTGATAACGGTTTCCGTTTTTGATGACGGTCATCATATGCCGCACCGGTAATGGCGAGCGGGGCCGGGGGGCTTTGACAGGCGCGTGCAGCTTGAGTTCCACGCCCTGCAGCTTGTCGATCAAGAGGCGATCGACAAACAGCTCCCGGCGCGAACCGATGTCAACGGGTTGAGCAAATGCCGACAGTGGCAGCAGCATCAGCAGAGACCAGATCAATCCTCTCAAAAGTTGCTGCTTCACAGGACATTATCCCTTCGATAAATGAGACGCGTTTGAAACGGCTTTCATTCAGGCCATGGGAAAGAATGAGACTCCCAGCAGGACGACAATGAATCCGACCACGCCCATCAGGGCCGTCATGGGAGTAATGAATTTCAGAGTTTCCCCCTCGGTCATGCCACTCATTTTGCCGATGACCCAGAAACCGCTGTCGTTCATCCAGGAAAGGGGCTTGGAACCGCAGCCAATCGCGAGGGCAAGATAAACCGGATGAAAACCGAGCGTTGCAGATTCCGCAATCCCGCCCAGAATTCCCACGGTGGTAATCATGGCCACGGTCGATGATCCCTGGGCAGTGCGGATGGCCGTCGTGATCAGAAAAGCCAGTGTGACCAGCATCAGGGGAGAGACATCGGGCAGTGATTCAATCAGAAAGCTGACGCCTGTCTGCTGCAGGACACCCCCGAAGGCTCCGCCGGCAGCGGTGATCAGAATAATCACGCCCCCGGTGGAAAGGGAGGCCTGAATCGATTCGGAAAGTTCGCCCAGCGAAGATTTTTTCTGTCGCACCAGCGTCGCCAGGGCGATCACGGCAGCGATACCAAGTGCGATGTTTTTATTTCCCAGCGTCATGATCAGATCCTGAACCTCGGGAGAGACCTGGTCGCTGATGGACTTGAATTTCAGCAGTGTGGAGCCGGCAATCATAATCACCGGCAGCAGAATGGGTGCCAGCGACAGCCAGAGTGAGGGGAGATCTTCGAGCTGGCTGTTGGAAAGTCTTTCGAGATCGGCCTGCGTGACGTCGGCGGAATCGCGAAAGGGGAGTTCACAGTGTTTGTTGATCAGGGTGGCATAAGCCAGACCGAAGATGGCCGCGATACTGCCGACAATCATGCCGCCCATAATCATGGTGGCGATGTCGACCCCCAGCTGCTCCGCTACGAACAGCGGTCCGGGAGTGGGGGGTACCAGGGAGTGTGCCATCGTGCCTCCGGTCACAATCGCCAGCACGTAGAGCAGGTAGTTTTTCCCGGTGCGGAATCGCATGGCTTTGCCAAGGGGAATCAACAGGTAGAACACGGTATCGAAGAAGACGGGAATCGCCAGCAGAAACCCGCTGGCCATGAAAGCGACAGGGGCCAGCTTCTCACCCACAAAATTAATGGCTGAGCGGACGATTCGCTCGGCGGCGCCGCTCTCCAGCAGGCACATGCCGATGATGGCCGCCAGAGCGATCAGGATGCCGATCTTGGCACACGTTGAACCGAAACCCGCGGCCACCCGTTCGCCGACTGACTGCTGCCCCGCTTTGATGGCCGCCTGGTAGTTGGCGGGGGTGATGGCAAAATCGTCGAGGCGAATCTCGCGGCTGGCGCTGTCATCCCGAACTTTGAGGTCAGCGATGATCATCCGCTGGCTGTCTTTAGTAAACTCGGAGGTCACCCGGGCCACTTCGGTCTCGGCAATGGGGATCAGCGGAAACCCGGGCTGCTCGCCCCCCATAATCATCAATAGCATGCCGGGCTGCAGCATCCCGGCCTTTTCGATCTCGATGACAATCTTCTGATTGTCGGGAGTGACTTCGAGGATTTTAAACTTGTTTTTCCGGAGGGCTGTCTCCTCGATCTGCTGAGCGGGCGTCAAGACACCTACACAAATGGCTCCTGCCAGCAATGCGAGGAAGGCATGCAGACGAAAAAACAGGACGCCACCGACGACGATGGTCACCCCGGCTAAAATAATCACGATCACCCAAGCGCTTAGTTCCATGATTCAACCAGTTCGAATTGTAGACGCACCGTGTGTATTTCATGAAATTCATCATTTTTTCGACACATCCTGATCTGAATCGGGTTAAATAGACGTCAGCCATTCAGTGATGTCTGACTGACTCCCGAATGAAATTCGGGGCCATTCTCTCCGTCTCAGTTCAGGTGAAAGGTCATGATGAGTTTTTCCATCAAACGCACGGCACAACTTGTGAGTTTTCTCCTACTTACATTGTCGGTCCCATTATGCCACTCTTCGACTTTCGCAGCAACAAAGAAGCAGGAGCGGGTCTCCGAATCGGAGCTGGCTGCCAAGGTTGACGCGCTGATCGAAGGGGAGCTGAAGAAATCAGGAATCACCCCGGCCCCCCTGGCCAGTGATGAGGATTTCCTCCGTCGGGTTACTTTTGACCTGGCCGGCAGAATGCCCACGACTTCCGAAGTGCTGCTGTTCGGACTGGACTCAACTCCCGACAAACGCCGGGCCGTGATTGAGGAACTGCTCAAGTCGGATGATTACGGGGTGAACTGGGCCCGCTACTGGCGGGATGTGATTTACCTCCGCGCCACCGACATGCGGGCTCGGCTGAACGAAGCTCAGTTTGTCGACTGGATGACCACACAGTTGAATGAGAACAAGAGCTGGCAGGAGATCACGACCGATCTGCTGACTGCCTCTGGTGACGTACGGGAAAACGGCAGCACGGCGTTGATCTTCGCACATGAAGGGGATCCGGCTGAGCTCGCTGCAGAAACCTCGCGTATCTTTCTGGGAATCCAGATTCAGTGTGCCAACTGTCACGATCATCCGACCGACAAATGGAAGCGGAAAGACTTCCACGAGCTGGCGGCCTTCTTCCCCCGCGTGCGCGTGCGTCCCGTACGTGATTCGACTCCACGTACGTTCGAAGTGGTATCGATGAATCAGGGGGACCAGTTTGCCCGCCGGATTCAAATGCTGAAAAATCCCGAGTTCCTGTTCCGCTCTTACGACCGCAATCGCGATGGCAAGCTGACCCAGCAGGAAGTGCAGCGGACCATGATGGGACGGGGCTTTGAACAACTGGTCTCCCGTGCTGACACAGACGGCGACAAAGCGCTGACCGCGGAAGAACTGAAGAGTATGCCTCTGCCGGAAAACACGCAGCGGTTCATGAGCGAATATTACATGCCCGATCTGAACGATCCGACGTCGATGGGTCAGGTGATCCAGCCGGTCCTGTTCGTAGGCACCAAAGCCCCCGAGGGCCTGGATGACCTGGAACGTCGCGAAGTGCTCTCGAAGTTTTTAACCTCGCAGGCGAACCCCTGGTTCTCGCGGGCCATCGTGAACCGGATGTGGTCGGAAATGCTGGGCGAAGGCTTTTACATGCCCATCGATGATATTGGTCCCGAGCGGAGTGCCGTCTATCCTGAAGTACTTGATGCCCTCGCCCAGGGCTTTACCGCCAGCGGCTATGATCTGAAGTGGCTTTGTCGGACGATTACCAATACCCGGGCTTACCAGCGGAAGATGCAGAAGCGGTCTGAAGGACAGCTGCAGACGCCCTTCGCGGCTCAGCTTCCGACTCGTCTGCGAGGCGATCAGATTTTCACAGCCATCACGCAGGTGTTCGGCGTGGATGATCTGCAGGCCGATCGCAGTGCCGGCAACCGACGCTACCAGCGTAGCCGTTCGGCCCGGGGACAGTTCAGCAGCCTGTTTACATTCGATCCATCCACTTCACAGGATGAGATCACCGGCGATGTTCCACAGGCACTGTTCATGATGAATTCCGAAGCCCTCAACGGCATGCTGGGAGCGAATCGATCGACGAAACTCGCCCAGATCGCCCGCGACTACCCCGAGAATAAAGCGGCAATCCAGGAACTGTATCTGCTCACACTCTCACGAGAGCCGAGTGAAAAAGAACTGGAGATCTGCGAGGACTACTTCCAGCAGGCCGAAAGGCGTGAGACTGCCCTCGAAGACCTGATGTGGAGTCTGCTCAACTCGAGTGAGTTTATCACCAAGCGTTGACCCAGAGTGACTGCCGTTTCGCTTCAACCTTAAAAAACAATCTCTCCATCCGAGGAGTTTTAAATGAATCTTTATCACCAACAGCATGTTCAGGCCGGCCGTCACGGATTTTCCCGACGGAGCTTCTTACGAAACGTTTCCCTGGGTGCCATGGCTGCAGGCACGCTCAGTTTTCACGATCTGATGAGCGTCTCCGCGGAAGAGCTCCGCAAACAGGGACGCTCGATGATCCTGCTCTGGATGTCCGGCGGACCCAGCCAGTTTGAAACTTTCGATCCCAAACCGGGAACTTCCAGTGCCGGTGATAAGGCACCGATCCAGACCGCTGTCTCAGGCATTGAGATTTCCGAAGAGTGGAAAGAGACCGCGAAGGTCATGCAGGAGATCGCCCTGATTCGCTCGATGACCAACAAAGAAGGGAATCACCAGCGTGCGACCTACCAGATGCACACCGGCTACATTCCTTCCGGTAGTGTCAAACACCCCAGCCTCGGTTCCAATATTGTGCGTGAGATTGGCAACCGGGAACTGGAGATTCCGTCGATTGTTTCGGTTGGTGCGACCAACGGGGCCGGGTTCCTGGGCGTCGATTATGAACCGTTCAACGTCAGCAATCCGGGGAGCATTCCCAACAACGTGGCTGCCACTGTTCCTGATCAGCGGTATCAGAAACGGTTGGGCCTGCTGGGACGCCTGGATACGGAATTCGCCAGTCGGGGTGGTGAAGTGGTCGTCAAAAACCACAGTAAGATTTATAACAAAGCCTCAGCCATGGTTCTGAGCCCGCAGACCAGAGTCTTCGACCTGAGCGAGGAACCGGATACCCTGCGTCGCCAGTACGGCGAGAACAACTTCGGTAAAGGCTGTCTGCTGGCCCGTCGGCTGGTCGAAGCGGGATCGACATTCATCGAAGTCCGCTCCAACGGCTGGGACAATCACTTCGACATTTCCGAGTCGATCACACAGCGTTCACAGGAAGTCGACGCCGGCATGGCGACCCTGATTTCAGATCTGAAACAGCGGGGCATGCTGGATCGCACACTGGTCGTCTGGATGGGTGAATTCGGGCGTACCCCGAAAATCAATGCCCGGAACGGACGCGATCATTATCCGCGTGTCTTCTCAGCCGCCCTGGCGGGCGGGGGCGTCAAAGGGGGACAGGTCATCGGATCTTCCACCAAAGACGGCTCTGCGGTTCAGGATCGTCCGGTCACCGTGACGGACCTGTTCTGTTCGATCTGCCAGTCTCTGAATGTGAATCCGAAGAAGGAAAACATGAGTCCGCTGGGACGTCCGATGAAAATCGTCGACGGCGGCGAAGTGGTTCAGGAACTGTTTTCCTGAACCACGGCCTGAATCCCTCTGGTGCCTGACCGCTGAAGTTCAGTCTCAGGCGCCGGAAGCGGCTGCTTCGCTGAGTGCCTTCGCCTGTGCGGCGGACGTATCCAGAGAGAGTGTGATCGTGACCGACCAGCGTCCTTCATCGTCGGCAACAAACTCCCAGTGAGGGATGACGACTGAACTCTGATGGACGAGTTCGTAGCCCCCTTCAGACTGGCTGATCGTTTCGATGGGGAAGGTCCAGATGCTGGCGGGCGACGATAAATCGAGGGCCGCATCCAGTCCGAGCCATTCGTCAACCAGACCGATACGATCGAGCTTCTCCAGGTCCAGCTTTGATTCCAGCTGCCCAAGCTGCTTACCCATGTGGTTGTAGTAGTAACGGTCACTGGCGCCCGCAGCCATGCCGGCGAAGTTGAATTCGACGCCGAAATGCAGAGGTACTTCAGTGGGCAGGTTCGACAGTTCATACTGGACGACCAGCGTTCCGGCAGCAGACTTGCTTAAGGAGACGGTCTTGGTAACTTCGACTTCATACGGTCCCACGTGCCCTTTACGGCTCATGCGGACATCGCATTCGTCATCCGTGCGGCGTACCGAACTCAGGTAGACGCCTTCGACGAAGTCACCCAGCTCTCCGCCGCCGTTGATCACGGTATCGAGATCTACGCCGGGCTGATAGAAGTGATCCATCAGCGACTTACGAGGCGTATTGTCGTACTGCAGTTTCTGTTCGAGCCCCGGCTGTTTGAAGCGGACGGCGTTATGGATCTTGCCGATATCCTCTCCGTTCTGGGCACCTTGAGCCTGTTCCTGAGCCGCTTTGCGGATGATATCGTGGTAAGGCTCGGGACGCCGACAGAGCGTGGCCAGCAGGTTGTGTTTGGCGCCGCGGATATCCAGTTCATACAGATGACCGCCATGCGCGGGTGAGAGGAAACTCACCAGGCGATGGCTGGCCAGGCGGATTTCTTTGCGGGCATCCAGGTTGAAGTCAGCCACTTCGACTTCCAGCCAGTTGTTGTCGCGGTGATTGATCTTTTCCAGCAGCGAGTCTGCTGAGATCAGATGCTTAAAGATCGCATTTCTCAGGTGAGGCAGATACAGACCGCCGAACGCGCCATGCCAGTAAGGGCAGTTACACTGAGCGCGGTAAAGTTCGGTCCGGGCTTCGTGCAGGATCGGCAGGTCCTCTGCGTCGACTCCGGTGGCTTCCAGGCTCTGCAGACGACTGCTGACCAGCAGCATCCGCGAATACATTTCGTTGAGCTCTGAATACTTCACACGGAAGTTGCGCCAGAAGCCTCCCCGCAGGTACGGTTTGAGACGCTCGAATTCTTCGTCTTCTGAGAATTTGTCTTTGAGGTGCGACAGTTCGAGTTGCCGCTCGGAAGAGAGCGCCCACTCGTTCATTTCCCGATAGCTGGCATCCGGCAGGTAACAACTGCCCATGGGGGAAACGGTGTCGACCGATTCGCCCAGCGTGGTCACTTTGAGCCAGTCACTGTTCTGACGCAACAGATCGAGGAAACGTCGCAGCCAGCCATCCCGGTAGACGTGATCGTAGGTCCCGGGCCAGGCGCCGAATTTTTCCCCGTCGTCACCAAAGACGACCACCGAATGCGGATGATGGTCGGCGATCTGTTTCAGGTAGTGAATCGTCTCGACCGGATCGGTAAAGGGAATCTGGTAGCGGAGGGTTTCGTTGTCGGGGAAAATTTTCAGCAGCCGACCTTCGTCTTCCGACAGGTAATAACCGTGCATTTTTTCCGCCCGCACACCGGCGGCACTGAAGTGCGAATCGTCGAGCAGCGTAAATTCCATACCCGCGTCGACCAGGTCAGATACAAAGGCCTGTTCCCAGACGCGCTCCGGAACCCACATGCCGCGAATCGGTGTCCCGAAGAGCTTCTTGAGGTATTCGGTGTAGGCTTTGATCTGGCCGATACGGTCAGACTTGGGAATCCCGGCCAGAATGGGCTCGTAAAAGGGACCACCCAGAATTTCCACCTGCCCGGATTCTGCCAGACCGCGGACGCGATCGATGTATTCCGGATGGGCTTCCACCATCCATTCCATCAGGCTGCCTGAGGTATGCAGTGAAAAGGGGATATCCGGGTATTCTGACAAGACATCGAGAAATGGCTGATAGCTGTTTTGATAGGATTCTTCAAAAACGCCTTCAAAATTCCCGACTGGCTGATGGTTGTGAATGACTAATACGAGCCGAAGTCGACAGCCCATGGGCCGCATCCTTTCATCTGTGTGGTACACAGAACTATCGATAACGCAGTGAATTAGAACGAATGAGTGATGACACTCGCGGGTCTGATCCTCCCCGCGTTCAGCGCCAATCCTGCAGGGTCTGGACGAATCTGACTTATAGTAAAGCCAATCTTTTACTAATGATAGAGGACTTTTTCCGAGAATAAAATCCAGGAGTCCTTAAAATCAGCACTCCTGGAGCTGAAATACTGTCGGATGGAGGGTAATTGTTAAAGCAGGTAAGTTTTCACCAGACAGAACGATGGTTTTAAGCCAGAAACTGACGTTGGCTTCTCTATTTTACCTGAGGCCCAAAAGAGCGTAACAGTGCCCCTCTCTTCGTTTTGAAGCTTTAAGACTGCTCTTGCGCCAGTTCCCGCTGGAGCAGCTTCCGCGCCTGTTCGGGAAAGACCGGATTAACGTACATCTGGGAGGCGAGTTCGAAACCCGCCAGATGGGCCAGCCGGGGATAGATGCGCAGCGTCCAGGTGTACCCGGCGTCGTCTCCCGTCGGAAACGGGGGCGTCTGAATGACAAAGTTCAGATCGTGGCTGCCCAGAATCGTCTCCAGTGCCTTGAGCAGACGTCGGGTGATTGCAGCCAGGTCGTTGAGTTCCTCATCACGGGAGTGGTCATAGTGCGTACCGCGGGAACGGGGAATCAGCCAGGTTTCAAAAGCGAACCGACTGGCGTAGGGGCAAATCAGATCGAAGTGTTCGGTCACCAGAACCGGGTCGAAAGCCAACTGCTCGAACAGCGAGGTCCCCTGCTCTGCCTGATACTGTTGTGCGGTCTCAATCTCTCTCTGCAGCGCCTCGGGAATCACGTGACTGACCATCAGCTGAGAATGGGCGTGGCCGAGTGAAGCGCCTCCCAGAACTCCCTGATTTTTGAAGATGATCGCATACTGCAACCGGGGGTTCTGCCGATGCACGCGCAACCGGGCGCGATAGGCGTGGAACATGTTCTGGAAGCTGGCGAGGTCCAGTCGGGAAATGTGCGTTTCATAATGTGGACATTCCACAATGACTTCGTGCACACCGAACGAATCGTGTTCGGAACCGGGTGTCGAGACGGGTGTGAGAGCAGGATATTTGTTATCCACCACCCGCAGACTCCAGCCGGGCCCGTTGGGTTTGGATCCGGGTGCGCGGACAGCGAAGAGTTCAGGCTCGGTCTCATCTTCCTTCCCCTCAGCAAAGGGATCGGAGGCGATCTGCTCAGCACTCTGGTCCTCGTCGCCCTGACTGCTCTTGATGGCGATGGGACGTTTGGCCCGTTCCGGCGCAAAGATGGTCGTCAACCCGGTCAGCGGATCGGTACGAATTTCAGACATAGCAGACAGTGATTCGAATGGGGACAGAGAGATCGATTTGCAGGATTGCTGGATTCAGTTTAAGACGAGGCGGAAACTGATTCAGTACTATTCGCACGAAAACTGAGCGCCTGCTGATAGACTGAGAGGTAGTTCTGAGCGCTATGCTTCCAGGACCAGTCCCGGGTCATGCCGTTCTGCATCAGCTGCTGCCAGGTAGGTTTGTCGTTATACATGTCGATGGCACGCCGCATCTGTCGATACAGTACGGTCGCATCAAAGTGCCAGAAGGAAAAGCCGTTCGCGGTTCCGTTTTCGAGGTTGGTGTCAGAGGCATCAACGACGGAATCTGCCAGACCGCCGACTTCATGCACGATGGGGACTGTGCCATAAATCAGGCTATACATCTGGTTCAGACCACAGGGTTCAAACTGACTGGGCATCAGGAAGATATCCAGGCCGGCTTCGATCTGGTGGGCCAGGATTTCGTCAAAGCCGATGAGCGTGGAAACCTTATCGGGAAACCGTCGTGCCAGTTCGCTGAAGGAGGTCTCGTGATAAGGGTCTCCCGTTCCCAGGATGACCAGTTGCACGTCTGTGGCCAGCAGGTTTTCGGCGGCATCCAGAATCAGAGAGAAACCTTTCTGATCGGTCATGCGGGAGATTGCCCCCAGGAGTGGAACGTCGGGTTTCTGGGGGAGTCCCATCCGTTCCTGCAGTGCTGCTTTACAGCGAGGCTTGCCGTCCGCGACCGTCTGTGCGGAATAATTCGCGGCAATGTGCGGATCGATCTCGGGATTCCAGTCGGTCGTATCGACGCCGTTGAGTATGCCCACCAGCCGATCCGCGTGGGAATCGAGAACGCCGTGCAGACCGTAGCCGAACTGCTCGGTCCGGATTTCCTTCGCATAAGTGGGGCTGACCGTTGTTACCATATCAGAGAAGACGATGCCCGTTTTGAGCAGGTTCAACTGCCCGAAGAATTCCATCTGGTGGCGGTTGAAGTATTTCCAGTCGATTCCGGTGAGCAGCATATCCCAGTGCCAGTACTGCCCCTGGAAAGCCATATTGTGAATCGTGTAGACGGCGGCGGTCTTTTCGAAGCCGGGCTGGTCTTCATACTCAATGTTGAGCAGCGCCGGGATCAGACCTGTCTGCCAGTCGTTGGCATGGATAATGTCCGGTGAGAGGTTCAGTTTTTTCGTGAACTCCATCACGGCGCGGCTGAAGAAAATGAAGCGTTCGCAGTTATCCTGATAATCCCGGCCGCCCTCGTGGTAGAGTTCGGGGCGATCAAAATAGCGGGCCTGTTCGACAAGGTAAACCGTGGCGCTGGAACCGGGGAATCCGGTTTTGCGGAGACGGGCTTCGACTTCCTTGCTGCCGACGGAGATCATTACTTTTTCCGGACAGAGTTCGAACTCATCCAGATTGAGCCCCCGTTTCGCGATTGACTGCGGGTAGCAGGGTAAAAACAGGCTCACCTCGTGCCCGGCGTCCGCCAGTGCCTTAGACAGCGCGGAGGCAACATCAGCCAGTCCACCCGTTTTGGCAAAAGGAATCGCTTCAGAACTCGCTACGACGATTTTCATAAAATCCCAATCTATCTGGATTACATATCCGTTGGTGTGTCTACAATATTCTATACGTCATTATCGGCTGTGAGTATTGGTTCTGTAAACTCAAGCCGGTGTGTTGCGGCTGGAATCGGCGGGTTGTTCGCACGAATGTCTCACTACCGCTGATGAATTTCAGCAGACTATATCAGACCCGTTCTGGTTTTACCTGTTTGTTCAGTAAAATTAAACCGGAACTGGAGCAAAATACCGCATGTGTAATTGCGGATCAATTTCAGATTCATGATAGTATATGATCTGAACCTATTCTGAACCACAGGCCATCCCCCACGGGAGTGCCCCGGTTTCAGCACGACACTTTGTTGACAGTGTGGACTCACCATCGTTGCAGTCGATCCGCGGTCTGTCTCATCCAGTCATAATTTCTGATATGAATGATCATTCAGTCCTGAAGAATCAGCCCGAAACGACAGACCAGCCACCGGCTCCGTCTGCCGAGAGCAGAGCTGCTGCGCCGCCGCATCTGGCACCGCCCCCCAAGATTCATCACGATGCCTTTACCTGGGAACTGCCTGCCGAAGAGATTACGCTGCGAATCCGCTGGTTTGGATTGTGTGTCGGGTATGTGCTGGTCAACTTTGTGGGCAACGATGCTACGATTCAGGTCCCTCAGCTGAACTGGATTCTGACCCTGGGGGCGATTTATGCCCTCGCGGATACCTGGTTCAGCTTTCGAGGCAAAGTCTTTCTGGGCGAATGGCCGCTGACCATTTCCGTGATGGAGGCGCTGTTTATCGGTCTGCTCTGTCATTACGACACCGGGCTGAACAGTCCGTTCCGCTTTTATTACCTGCTGTCGCTGATTGTCTGTTCGATTCGGCATTCACCGCTGATTGCTTATGTGACGCTGGCACTGCATCTGTTGAGCTACACGACGCTGCTGTTCCCCCTGCAGAATGCACCACCGGACTGGCTGACCCAGATACTGTTAATGGTCGTGTGGATGGGCTGGGTTGCCTGGGCCAGTATTGCGTTTTCCAGTCTGGTGAAACGCACGAGTCTGGAACTCTCGGTCGCCAACGAACAACTCAAACAGAACCAGGAACTGCTGGAAGACCGAATTGCCCGGCGGACCAGCGATCTGCAGGAATCACAGGCGTTGTTGATTCAGCAGGAGAAACATGCTGCCTTCGGTCTGCTGGCCGCGGGGATTGCGCACGAGGTCGGGAATCCGCTGGCGGGCATCAGTTCGCTCGTCCAGCTGCTGAACCGGCACAATAATGACGAGTATACGAACAAGCGACTGGACGAAGTCGACGCGCAGCTGCGGCGGATCCAGCGTATTTTACGCGAGCTGATCGATTTCAGCCGCCCGGCGACTACAGAGCGGAACCGCTGCTACATCAATGAGGTGATCACCGAATCACTGAATATCGCCAAGTATTATAAGCGGAAAAAGGGTAAGAAGATCATCACGCGATTCGCAGAGAACCTGCCCCCCGTGCAACTCGTGCGTGATCAGCTGGTGCAGGTGTTTCTGAACCTGATTCTGAATGCGATGGACGCCACCGAAGAGGGACAGTCGATTGAAATCACGACTGAAGCACGAGACGGACAGATCCTGATCTCCGTGCACGACAATGGTGAAGGCATCAAGGAAGTGGATAAGGAAAAACTGTTCCGCCCTTACTTCACGACCAAGTCCAAGGGAACGGGGCTGGGGCTGTTTGTCTGTCGCAATATTCTGGAACATTCCAATACAGGCACGATCCGAATTGACGATACCGTAAGTGAAGGGGCGAAATTCGTTGTCGCCCTGTACTGTGAAGAAGTAAAAGATCTGGGCGAAATTCCTCCGGGACCGGCCCAGGAAATGAAATTTGTAACTACCTGATGATAGAAAACAGGACGAACTCCGACGTGCAACTCAACCGCTCGATACTGATTGTCGAAGATGAAGAAGTCATCCGCAGCTCACTGGCCGAATTTCTGACCAGTGAAGGTTACGAAACCATGCAGGCTTCGACCGTGGCCAAGGCACTGGAGTTGGCCCGGGATCGGGATTTCAATGTCGCAATCTGCGATGTGCAGCTTCCGGACGGGGATGGTATTGAACTGCTCCGCCGGTTGCAGAATATCAAGCCGAGTATTTTCGTACTGATCATCACGGCGTACGCGACCGTCGAAAATACAATCTCTGCGTTCAAGGCGGGAGCGTTTGACTACCTGGTAAAACCGGTGATCTTTGACGACCTGTCTCACAAGCTCAACCGGCTGTTTGAATATCAGAAAATTTTCTACGAGAATCAGATTCTCCGACGAGAGCTGGCCCGCAGCCCCGGTATCGAGGAGATTGTCGGCAGCAGTAAGGCCCTGCAGAAACTGCAGAGTACAATCCGCAAGATCGCGGCTACGAACTCCAATGTGCTGCTCTCAGGGGAATCGGGGACCGGGAAAGAACTGTTTGCCCGCTCGATTCACTCGAACGGGCCCAATCGCGAACAACGCTTCCTGGCCGTGAACTGTGGAATGCGGCCCATTGAGCTCCTGGAATCGCAGCTGTTTGGATCCGCGGCCAGTTCGCTGCAGTACCCCCAGGCGGAGCAGACCGGCGTCTTCAAGAACGCCGATGGCGGTACAGTCTACCTGGATGAGATCTCACAGCTCCCGCTGGGAACCCAGGGTAAACTGCTGCGTGCCATTGAATACGGCGAGATCCTGCCGCTGGGAAGTGCAGAGCCTGTGAAGGTCGATGTACGACTCATCGCTTCCACGACACGCGACCTGGCAGAGATGGTCAAGACCGGCGAATTCGAGCAGGATCTGTTCTATCGGCTGGACGGGATGAAAATTCACATCCCTGCGCTGCGTGAGCGGGTGGACGATATCCCCGAGCTGGTTGAATATTTTATCGCCAAGCATTCGCGCAAGATGGGCAAGCGGGTTACAGGGGCGACCAGTGAAACGATTCGGGCGTTGATGTCAGCCGAGTGGAAAGGAAACGTCCGCCAGCTGGACAATGCCATCGAACGGGCGGTGATGATGTGCGACGACACATTGATCTGCCTGAACGATCTGCCGCCCGAACTGCATCAGAACGAGCCCCCACTACCAGACGTCGATGACCTGCGACTGGCGTTGCGTCATTACGAGCGGATGCACATCACCCGCGTGCTGAAGGACAGTGCCGACAAACGGGAGGCTGCCAAACGGCTCAAGCTGGGACTGTCGAGTCTGTATCGTAAGATTGAAGAACTCGATATTGAACTCGAATAATCAAGCGTTAATCAGCTTGTGACTTCGGTCTTTGCTGGATTCGCAGCCGGCTTTGATGTCTGCGTTGCCGGCTTCTCGAAGTAGGCCTGATAGCCTTCACTGTCGATGTAATCATAGCCGACCAGCGAGTTGGTAATCACATTGTTGGCGATCAAACCGGTGATCTTAATACCATTCGTCTGGATGATCTGCTGTACCTTGCGGATCACGCCGCGTCGGTTCTTGTCGATGCGAACGACAAGCAGGACCCCATCAACCGTTGAAGCGATCACGGAGGGATCGCTGACCACCACCAGGGGCGGTGTGTCAATCAGGATGTAATCATATTCATTCCGCAGCTGATTGATCATTTCAGCAAACCGGCGCGACATCAGCATTTCCGAAGGATTCTCCGGCAGCATACCTGCTGTCAGAATCGACAGATTGCTGATACGGGTTTCGCGAATCGAAGTCTGGGCATCAATTTCCTGGGCCAGAACATCTCCCAGACCGACGGCGTTATTGATTCCGAACAGTTTGTGCACGGTTGGCCGCCGCAAGTCGGCGTCGATGATCAGCGCTTTCCGGCCTGTCTGAGCAATCGCCAGGGCCAGGTTGGAAACAGTCGTTGTCTTGCCGTCTCCCGGTTCGGCACTGGTGATCTGCAGGACTCTGGCACCAGTGCGGTCGGTTTTCAACAATAACGAGGTGCGTAGCGATCGATAGGCTTCGGCTTCCCGGGACGCGGGTCGATAGTAATACCAGAGTGCCGAGTCGAACTGGCTGTCATCCATGTGAGCCGGTTCTTCTGTGAACTGGGGAACTTCTCCCAGCATCGGCAGGTGCAACTGGTTACGAATTTCATCGACCGATTTCATGGTCGTGTCCCGCATTTCGCGGAAGTAGGAGAACGCGAGGACCAGTCCCAGACCGGCAGCGCCACCTGCCATCAGGAATTTCAGCTGTCGCTTGATGACCAGCTCGTCTTTAACGGGCGACAGCTGCGTCATGGTGTAACCGCTGTTCCCTTGGGCCACTTTTTCGAGCAGCAGCTGTTTGAAAATGCTTTCCCGCTGCGTTTTGAGTTGGGCGATTTCTTCGTTGTACGCCTGATCCACGACCTGGTAGTTACCGACCTTCTTGGCCAGGTCCGTTTCCTGGTCAAAGAGCCGGGCCAGTGCCGTTTCGCGGTTTTCCAGTTCTTTCAGCTGCTGTTCCATCGACTTCAGATAGATGTTTACGAAGTCGACATCCTTCACCTTAGAAACCTGGAAATCTCCCGACTCCAGATTATCGGCAGAGATTTCGATTCCCTGTCGACGATAGAGGTTGATGATCGTGTCGATGCTGCGATTGACGGCATCCAGGTCCGGATGATTCTTTTTGTAATCCCGTTCGAGGCGATTCTTCTGAATCAGCAGCGGCATGAGATGCGTTTCGAGTGCGAGGCGTGCCCGTTCCACCTGCGTGTTACCCGGTGTGATTGCCTGATTTTCGACGCCACCGGTGGTTGCTCCCGACTGTCCGCGGGCCTGGCCCATCAGAAACTGTTGCGCCAGCAGTTCCAGAGTCTCTTTGGATTCTCCACTGGCGATGGCTGACTTGAGCGTATTGATTTTCGATTTCAGCTCGGTCAGTTTGAGCAGGTTCTGCCGCCGTTCGTTATCGATTGTTTTTACGCGTTCCTGATGCATGTTCGTACTACCAGCGACAGCGGCTTCCGAACCGGGGGTGTTTTCCCAATACAGGGGGGCATCTTTGCGGAACTCTTTGTATTCTTTTTTCTTCTGTTCCAAATCAGACAAAATCGACTCATTGGCCTTATTTAACTGGTCAATAATTTCGCCCGTATTCTGATCACGTACCTCATCCAGATAATGCTGATAAGCATCTACGATGGCCTGCATAATGACTTTGGCATCGTGGGAATTTTTATTTTCGTAGGTCAGATTCAGGATATTCAGATAAGTCCGGTCGGTCCCAGACAGACGCTTGACCTTAAGAGAATCGATGATTTCCTGGGCAGGATCTTTTTCCCCCTCAAGCGAAGGCAGTTCCGTGAGTTTGCCAGCCTTGACTGCCTGGCCGACAATCCGGGGACTTTTGATGACGTCAATGTGAGCCGTCAGTTCCCCGAATGTCTGAACCTCTCCCTCTTTGATGGGAACCGGGTTTTTCTGTGAAACCTGGATCTTGGTATTCGCAGAAAAGACGGGGCCCAGTTTCATGTAGGCAGCCTGTCCCAGTAATAAACCGGCCAGCAGTCCCCCGACGATCAGGTATTTATTTCTGAAGAGCAGCCGGACGATATCCACTCCCGGAGCGGAAGTATTCGTGATTGAATCTTCCATTCCATCGAAGTCCAGATCGGAATGAGGTTCGAGAGGCTGAAATTCAGTATTCACAACAGGGGTCCTGATTTAGTGAGGCGCAATCTTCCTGCGATTTTGCTTCTTGGAAATGACTGAGTCGATTTCTGATGCCGGGACGATTAACAACCGCCCAGGCATTTACTGGATTCTGCACCAACGTACTCAGCATACCATTCGATGGTCCGCCGCAGTCCTTCCTGAATATCTACGACAGGTTCGTAGCCCAGGTCCCGCTCAGCAGCGGAAATATCGGCCCACGAATGTTTGACATCGCCGGTACGAGGCGGCTGGAAATCGAGATCGAACGGTTTGTCCAACTGTTCGCAGATGAACTTCAAGAGATCGATCAGGTTCAGCGAACTGCCACAGGCAACGTTGTAAACATTACCTGAAACGACGGCAGCGTCTGCCTGAGAGGCCAGAATGTTCGCCTGCACCACGTTATCAACGAAGGTGAAATCACGAGACTGTAAACCATCGCCGAAGATTACGGGGCGTTTGCCTTCCAGTAAAGCGGAAGCAAATAACGGAATCACAGCCGAGTAAGGGCTGTTGGGATCCTGACGGGGTCCAAAGACGTTGAAATACCGAATTCGTACGGTTTCCAGTGAGTAAGAATTGGCAAAAGCCTGGCAGTAAAGTTCGCCGGCCAGCTTGGCGGCGGCATAAGGTGACAGCACTTCGGGTGTCTGACCTTCATGCTTGGGCATCTGTTTCTGGTTGCCGTATGCACTGCTGGAACCGGCGTAAACGACGCGCTGTACGCCCGAGCGACGGGCAGCATCAAGCACGTGAATGGTTCCGGTGACACAGGCTTCGTGTGTATCAAGTGGGTGATCGACACTGCGTGGAACGGAAGCCAGGGCGGCCTGATGGAAGATGATATCGACATCTTTGGCAGCGGCTTCAACGGCGGACAGGTCACGGAGATCTCCCTCAACGAATTCGACCTGCTCTTTAATGTGCTCCAGGTTCTTCAAAGCACCCGTGCTGAGATTGTCAAAGACACGGACCCGATGTCCGTCATTGATCAACCGAGTCGCCAGATGAGATCCAATGAAGCCTGCACCGCCGGTTACTAAGTAATTTGTCACGTTTCTGTTCCTGCAAAGATCAAATTTCGTCGGGCCAGAACAATACAGCCAGCAGACGCCCAAGTCTGTCTCTACGAATGGCCCCTAAGTTGTACTTTCAATGTAGCATCCGTTTGCCGGGTATCTGGCATGGAATTCAGACGTTTCCTCTTAATCATTATCGAACATCCTTCGCTCGATATCCTGATCCCTATTATATGCAGTCATTTCCCATATAACCAAAATAATAAGTCATGGAAGCCGGGCGCGCAGATGCGCAAGAGAGCACCGCAGAGGACAGAGATCGAGAATAATCGCTTTAACCACTACCAGTGCAGGGTGTTGTAACAATCGTCACAATTTTGCTGATTGTGTGGCAACCTGCAGGATTTTCAGGCGTGAACGAAGGGGAAACTTATTTCACGCCGGGTCCGAAAGGAGAAAAGCGGGCGATCATAATTCCTGCGGCGACGGAAGCATTCAGAGAATCGACGAGCCCCGCTGAAGTGAGGCGACAGACGACATCGCATTGTTCGAGCGTGAGCCTTCTGAGGCCCTTCTCTTCATTGCCGATGACGACCATCCAGGGGCGATCCTGGCTGTAAGCGGCGACGTCTTCTTCCGCATGTTCGGACGTCCCCATGATCCAGATGCCGGCTTCCTTGGCTTCGGTGATTGCGCGACTCAGATTGGTTTCAACGGCGAAGGGAACCCCTTCCATGCCTCCTGAAGCAACATCGTAGACAGTGCCGTTCAGGGGCGCCGAACGGTCTTTGGTCAGGATCACACCTCGCACGCCGAAAAACCCTGCAGTTCGAAAAATGGCGCCGATGTTGTGCGGATCCTGAATGCAGTCCAGGGCCAGCCAGAGTCCGCGGGATTCGCCCTCTGATTTATCGAGTGCAAACAGTTCACTCAGCGAAGAGGGTATGCGGGGTTTGACCAGCGCCACGGAACCTGCGGTGCGGCGGCCCTGATCTTCCGACTGGCGGCGTTTCATCTTTTGGGGTGGTGCCTTGCGGACCACGACGGGAATGCCATGACTGCGGGCTTCATCGGCTACGTCTCCCCAGTTTCCCTGTGAGGCTCCCGCGGTCAGACGGATTTCGGTCACGTCGATGGGGCGGGTTTTCAAGGCAGCCAGCACACTATGGGGGTTTTTCAGCTCCAGAGCCACTTACACAATTCCTGAGTCAGCAAAGAAAATGATTCCTGTCGGCGCGAATCCCGACCAATGTGCAAAGGGTAGGCTCTCTGATCAACAGATTCAAGGAGTGCGTGACTCAGAATGCTTGTTCTCGGCCAGTTTTTCCGCGTATTTAGCCAGGTCCGAGGATTTAAGGCGATTCATGCCGACAGAGGTGTCGTTGATATCAGAGAGCAGGTTGTCTGCATCGACCTGCATGCGAACGGGGAGTCGCACCGTAAACTGACTGCCGCGACCGAATTCACTTTCGAGAAAGACTTCCCCGTCCAGCAGCTTGGAAAGTTCGCGAATGATGGAAAGTCCCAGGCCGGTGCCTTCGTAAGAGCGGCTCATCGTATCCCGGGTTTCCGAGTTCGATTTCCCCTGGCGGAATTTTTCGAAGATGAATTCCTGCTCATCCAGGGGAATCCCGATGCCGTTATCGCGGACTAAAAGATCGAACAGTTCCGGATCGTCTTCACAGAGGGTCGCCGAGACATGCACGCGTCCCCCTTCCGGAGTGAACTTGATGGCATTCGAAAGCAGGTTATTGAGAATCTGCTGAATCTTGACCGAGTCCTGGAAGAGGATCGGAATCTTTGGATCGATTTCCGAAGTGAGTTCGATATTCTTTTTGTCCGCCAGCGGCAGCATGGTTCCCACGCGACGTTCGATCAGATCCGCGATGGAAATCTCCGAAAGCTGCAGTTCCATTTTGCCGCTCTCGATTTTTGCCAGGTCCAGCACATCGTTGATCTGGGCGAGCAGGTTTTTCCCCGACATCTGAATGTTGGCGACGTAGCGTTTCTGTTTCTCTCCCAGATCTTTAGAGTTCGCCAGGAGATCGCTGAAGCCCAGAATACTGTTCAGCGGCGTGCGGAGTTCGTGGCTCATCGTGGCCAGGAACTCGTCCTTGAGTTTATTCATCTCGTAAAGTCGGAGGTTCACCTGCGCGAGTTCATCGACTTTCGTATCAAGGTCGGTGTTGACGGTCCGGAGTTCTTCCTGCACCGTAACGAGGTGACGCAACATACGGTTGAACGCGTAGCTCAGTTCTTCGAATTCATCCCCGGTGCGAATGTCGGCTCGCAGATCAAGATTGCCGTGCGCGATTTCATCGCTGACGTCCTTGAGGTGCAGGACCGGCTTGACGATCACATAGCGCACGATGGCGTAAGCGGCGAGCATCGCCAGGACGGCGGTGATCAAAGCTGAAGCGACGTTGATCGCCCGGTTCCAGTTCTGGGCCTGTTCCACCTTCTGTGAGGGGAAGCGAATATTGACGATGCCGATCAGACCGCCGAGTTCGAGATCCGGATCATCGTGCAGACGATGACAGGAGACACAGGATTCGGTGGCGTGAATGGCGCTGTAATACTGGAATTTGCCCTCAGACACGTCAGCGTAGAAAATTTCGTTCTCACCCTGCTTGATGCGTTCGAGCGCCTCGTAGCCGGCACTGTCGATGGGGCGTTCCTTGGAGTCGGCGTTCGAAGGGTTGGCTTTGAAAACCGACCAGCTGTAATTTCCGAGGTCCTTGGACTTCACCGACTGAGCGATCTTTTCGATCAGCTCGCGGTATTCCTTGTTGTTCTCGGACCACTTCCAGTGCTTTTCCAGAATGATGGGGGCCACCAGCAGCCGGGCGGAGGTCACGTTCTGCTCATCCAGCACCTGGTTGTTCATCCAGGTATTGAGGGAGAAACTGGCGGTAATCAGGACCATAAGCCCCCCGCCGAACAGGAAGCGGCACTTCCGTTCAAGATTGGTTTCACCGAGCAGTTTTTTAAAGACGCGATACGACATGGACTTCCAGCTGCTAACGAATCAGGATCAGACCAAGGCCCCGAGCCCGAGTATCCTCTGATCTTATTCCAAAATTAAGCGGAGAGAAAAGCACGATTCGCCAATTCTACTCCCAATTCATTGAAATATCTGAGAAATCCTCAGAGGCTGTGACCGACCTGGCAACAGGGACAGTAGAAAGTGGAGCGCTGCGCCTGGACGATGCGAATGATCTCCGCCCCCGGCAGGTGGGACAGTGTTCTCCCGCCCGGCTGTAGACGCGGTGATGATTCTGATACCCGCCCGATTTGTTCAACGCGTTCCGATAAGTGCCATCGCCGAGTGTTGAGCCTTCGTAGCGAATGGCGGTCTTTAGTATCTTGCGCGTCGCCTGGTGCAGGGCTTTGACTTCGTCTGCGTTCAGTTCATTGGCGGGGCGCTCGGGATGAATCCGGCTCAGATGCAGAATCTCACTGGCGTAGAGATTCCCGATGCCGGCAACCATTTTCTGGTCCAGTAAGGCAACTTTGATCGCCCGGCTGGTGCGGGTACACCGCTGCTCAAGTTCCTTAAGTGTCAGGGCCAGGGCATCCGGGCCGAGCTTTGCGGGGCCGAGCACGGTCTCCAGTTCGGCTTTGCGTAATAGTTGAACCGTTCCCAGTCCGCGACGGTCCCAGAACCAGAGTGATGTCTGCTTGCGTCCGTTCTGTAGACGCCATTCCAGGCGGAGGTGTTCGCGATCCGGGGGATCCGAGAGTAACATCAGTCCAGTCATACGGGGTTCAATGACGAACGACTCCTCGTTTTCCAGATCCAGTATCACGCGTTTCGCGAGTCTCCTTACGGAAACCACCGACTGATTGAAAACCCTGCCCTGGATCGACTTCAGGCCTGGTTTCATCGAAATCGGCTTACAGGTACAGCGACATTTGACGAATTCACGGATCCGGGCGCCTACGACGGCATCGCGGATGCCCCGTACCATGGTTTCCACTTCCGGCAGCTCTGGCACGATTATACTTTCTATAGCAATGGTAGCGGTTCTGCGTTGTCAACAATTTTGAACGAAGTGTTTCTATTCTACTACCTGTAACTGTTCTTTCGATGTCAGCGTTCAGCTGAAACAGGAAGAAGAAGAAATTTGAGATTACGCTTGACGTTGGGCCAAAGTTGGACGATCCTAGATCATAAAGTACTTAGATTCCCTATCTTGCAGAACGTGTACACACGGCCTGCAAATCGAACCGTCAAATATCAGTGCCAATCGGAGAGCGTCCATGCGCCCTAAAAACCCTCGAGTCGGCTCCAGTGTTGTTTCAGTTCTGGCAACCATCGCCTGTTTATCAATCGTACTGGCAGTCACGTTTTATCTGGTGAACCGCCAGCCTCAAGTGACCGTGGAAAAAGTGGATGAGCAAATTCAGGCTCCTGCAGAAACTCCACTGGTCATGGAAGAACAACAGGAAGAAGTTGTGGTTGTGCCGGAACAAACTCCTGAACCGGTTCAGGAAACTCCGCGAGTCACTCCTGAAGAAATGGTCGCCGCTCAACTGGCTGCCGGTGAATTTGGTCAGGCGATTGAAACCGCAGAGACCGTCGCTGACCTGAATGAACGCACCATGCTGCTGAAGATGGTTGTCAAAGCCCAGATGGATTCCGGCGACTTTGTTGCCGCCCTGGGAACGATCAACCGGATCCCGCTGGCAGAAGCCCGCACTCAAGCAATGAGCGAACGAGCCCAGGCCATGTCACTGGCCGGGGGTTCTCAGCTGGCCGACTTCACCGAACTGATTCAGCTGATTCAGACACAGACTTCTGGCCTCTGGTCAGACACCGGGGAAGGTGACGGGGAAATCAGTCAGTTTTCCAGTGGGGTAAAAGTCGATCCCAACGGACTGCTGCATCAGATCAGCCAGCAGGAACGCAACGGACAACTGGCAGCCCTGGGCATCAAAGCCCGTCAGGCTAACCTGAATCAGAATGTTGCTCAGAACAGCCAGCTGCGTCTGGTTTCGCTGACACGTCTGGAACAGCAGGTACAGCAGTTAATCGAAGAAGGTCGTTCACCGGTCGAAACCATGAAAATGCTCGCCGGTCTGACCAAAGTTCAATACATCTTTGTTTATCCGAAAGAGAACGAAGTCGTGATCGCCGGTCCGGCTGAAGCCTGGATCTACAACGAGCAGGGCCAGGCAGTGGGTGTCGAAAGCGGACGTCCCGTACTGCAGCTGGATGACCTCGTTACCGTATTGCGGACCTTCTCTGACCAGGGTGAAAAAATCTTCGGCTGTTCTTTCGATCCTCGTCCTGAAGGACTGGCCCGTGTGAAAGAATTCGTCGCTCAGTCCAATGCCCGCGGACCTCTGCACGCTGGTGGCGGTGTTCGGAACTGGACTCGTCAGCTGAAAGACAAACTGGGCGTCCAGGACATCACCCAGTACGGTGTGCCTGACACTTCCCGTGTGGCCCGTGTTCTGATCGAAGCTGACTACCGGATGAAAATGATCGGAATCGGCAAACTCGACGCTGGTGCGAATATCCCCAGTTACTTCGATCTGCTGGCCAAAGAAAACTCACAGTCGGCTCAGAAGCTGGAAGCACTTCGCTGGTGGCTGACCATGAAGTACGATTCCGTACTGCACAACCCACAGCGGACCGCCTTCGAGCTGGTTGGCTCTTCAGTTCTCTGTCAGTCTGAAAACCAGATCGTGACCAAAGAAGGTCAGCGTCTGCAGACCGGTCAGGCCGAAAAGCTGAACCGCGAATTCGCAGCCAACTTCACAAAACATTATCAGGAACTGGCCCAGAAAGATCTGGTTTACGCCGACCTGCAGAACATTTTCGATCTGGCCCTGGTCGCTGCCCTGATGCAGAACGAGCAGCTGGCTGACCGTGCTGGCTGGGAAATGAATGCCTTCGCTTCGAACGGCATGTATCGTCCCGCAGAATACAAGCCTGCTCACACGGTCGAAACGGTCGTCAATCACCGGGTCTACAACGGCAAAGACGTTGTGGTTCAGGTAGCCGGCGGTGTTCGCGTCGATACGGCATCGGTCGTTAAGAACCAGAACAACCTGAAGGTCTCTCCCGAAGTGGGAGCCGTCTCCACCAAATCACAGGCCCCGGCCCTGCCCGTCGGTCGCTGGTGGTGGGATCTGGCTAACTAAGCCCGGACGATCATAGTTGACACAAAAAAAAACCGCGGTCTGGAAACAGACCGCGGTTTTTCTTTTGCCTGGTACTCAACTGCTTATTTCACGTAGCCCTTGATGCCAACCGGCTTGAGGGTCTGCGGAAAGTCGCGGGGTGCCGTGTGGGCCTGCTGCATGGCTTCGGTCATCTGTTTGACCTGCTCCGGATGCTGCTCAGCCAGATTTTTCGTCTCGCCGACATCCTGGTTCAGATTGTAGAGTTCAATCGGCCGATTCATCCGGTTCTGAACGGCTTTCCAGTCTCCCATCCGCAGTGCCCGGGAGCGAATCTGGCCTTTGGTGTATTCCCAGTAAAGGTAATCATGTTTTTTCTGAGTTCCCTTCCCGAGCAGCGTCGGCAGAATCGAAATGCCGTCGATATCAACGCCGGCGGGTACCTTTGCATGAGCCACATCAGCGAAGGTGGGCAGCATATCCCAGAAGGCGATCTGTAAATCAGATGTGGTGCCGGGAGCAATCTTGCCGGGCCAGCTGGCGATGAAGGGGACCCGCAGGCCGCCTTCGTACATGGTTCCCTTATGGCCTTTGAGGGGTGCATTGCCGTCAAAGAAATCGGTCATCTCTTTCCAGTTGCCCCCCTGCCCGCCGTTGTCGGAAGTAAAGATAATCAGCGTGTTATCACGGATGCCCAGCTCTTCGAGCAGTTTCACTACTTCCCCTACATGTGCATCAAGGCGTGAAACCATTCCGGCAAAGGTCGTGAGGCCATCTTCGGAACCAATGTAACCGGGACGCGGATCTTTAATCTCCCGTTTGGGGAATTTTCCCCGGTAGGGACGTTCTGATTCTTCCGGCACCACCAGTTCCACGTGGGGCAGGATATACGACAGGTACGCAAAAAAGGGCTGTTTGCTGTTCTGGCGGATAAAACTTTTGGCGTCTGCGTGAATCAGATCCTGGATGTAGGTCCCCCGCTGATTATTTTCATTTTCCGGCAGCATGACCTTTTCTTCATTCCGCCAGATCCAGAAGGGATAGTAGAAATGGGCATGCACCTGCAGGAGTTGACCGGTAAACTGGTCGAAGCCTTTCTGATTCGGACGTCCCGGCGTGCCTTCGTAACCCAATCCCCATTTCCCGAAACAGCCCGTGGCGTAACCGGCGGACTTCAATACTTCGGCAACGGTCTTATCTTCTTCATAGAGCAGCTGATTCAGATCATTGGCACGCACGGCGGTATGACCGGTGTGCTGCCCCGTCATCAATACGCTCCGTGAAGGCTGGCAAACCATGCAACCGGCATAAGCCTGGGTGAACTTCATACCGTCTGCTGCCAGCTGATCAATGTGCGGCGTTTTGATTTTCGTCTGACCGTAACAGCCAACTTCCGCATAACCCAGATCGTCTGCCATGATAAAAATGATATTCGGTTTCTGTTGATCAGCGGCGCGGGTGACCGTGGTCAGAAACAGATTCAGACAGCTCAATACTGTCAGCAGTACCAAACAACGTCGAAGCATTATGCCATTCCCTTTCGAATGTGTGGATTTGGTTTGTTTTTGAAAGATTTACATGTGTTAAATGTTTTGAAAACTCAAATTGAAAAAACGCTTTGAATTGGTCTTGACCGATTCCGGGGGAACTTCTATTCTCCCCGCACCATTAACGTTCAAGTTAATGAAATCAATTTCGAGAAGACAATTCCTGTTACTATCACACCTCAGAATGACAGTTATCATTCTCTGTTTCAACCTTCAAGCAAATACCGGTGTTCGTTGAGTGATTTCATTCACTCAACGGAAAGATCGAATGCCCGAGGCACGGACGCTGAGGCATCGATCTTTTTTGAAGTCACTCCAGACTGATACCTGCCAGACCGTGAATAACAGGATGAAAATTTAAGGCGAACAATCGCCTCCCGGAAGTGGTGCATGTCCTTCCCCCCTGGGCTACTGCTTCCGGGAATTTTTATGCGCAAAGGCCCGTCTCGTTGAGTGACTCACGAGACGGGCCTTTTGTTTTTGCGTTCGTTCTGGATCAGTTTCAACCCTCTTCGGGGAAACCATCCATCTTGCCGATTACGACGATACCGGATTCAGAAACGGTAAAGCCCCGTTTTTTATCCTGCTCCAGGTCATAGCCGATCTCGCAGCCTTTGGGGATCGAAACCCCTTTATCGATGATCGCATTCCGGATCTTGGCATGTCGCCCGACGTTCACGCCGGAGAAGAGAATCGAATTATCAACCTCGGCCCAACTGTTGACGCGGACATTCGAGGAGATGATCGACTGGCTCACGCGGCCACCGGAAATAATCGACCCCGGACAGACCATACTGTCGACCGCCTGCCCGACGCGGGGCTTGGAACCTTCGCTTTGAGCGAAGACGAACTTCGGTGGTGGATCGGGTGCCTGGTACGAGCGAATCGGCCAGGTATTATCGTAGAGATTCAACTGCGGATGTACGGAGATCAGGTCCATATTGGCTTCGTAGTAAGCGTCAATGGTTCCTACGTCGCGCCAGTAATAGCCGTCGCCGGTGTTTTTATCCTGGAAGGGATAGGCACGGATCAGGTGGTCATCAATGATCGAGGGAATGATGTTCTTACCAAAATCGTGCGCGCTGTCGAGCTGAGTGGCGTCGTAGCAGAGGCGCTCAAACAGAAAGTTGGTGTTGAAGACATAAATCCCCATCGAAGCCAGACTCTTATCCGGATGAGTCGGCATCGGGGCGGGGGAAGCGGGTTTTTCTTCGAACTTGACGACCCGCATGTCATCATCGACTCCCATGACGCCGAACTGGGTTGCTTCGGTGCGGTCCACAGGAATACACCCGATAGTGACTTCGGCCCCTGATTCACGGTGATCGTTGATCAGTTTTGAGTAATCCATTTTATAAATGTGATCGCCGGAGAGGATCAGAATGTAATCGGAACGGGCGCGTTCGATGGTATAAATATTCTGATAGACGGCGTCAGCGGTTCCCTGGTACCACTGTTCGTCAATTCTCTGCTGGGGAGGCAGAACATCGATGAACTCATTCAACTCCCGACAGAGGAATCGCCAGCCCAGGTTAATATGACGGTCGAGACTGGCTGCCTTGTACTGGGTCAGAATCAGAACCCGCCGCAGTCCACTGTTGATACAGTTGGAAAGGGTAAAATCGATAATCCGGTAACCGCCTCCAAACGGTACCGCAGGTTTCGCCCGATCCCGGGTGAGAGGCTCAAGACGCGATCCCTTGCCTCCTGCCAGTATCAATGCCAGGACATTCCGCATAGCTATTCCTCCTGAATATGAAACAAGGTTAAGCGAAGGCACCCTTGCTCCATTAAAATGATTCTGATGATGACTCAGCCTATGTTGTATCATCCTCTGCGCACGAAAGGAATTCTAAAAAACTCTGTTTTGCAGAAGTTCAATTTTCTTCAGGAAGTTTCGCATTGTCAGAGTGTCAAGTTGACGCGTCTGAAATTTCGAAACTGTAACTTAATGAACTTCAGACAGATTTAACTCTTGCGGCTTCTCTCCCGGAATCGATCGATTTATAATTTCGCGTGTTCGACTCTCACCTTCCAGATTGCGGAGAATGCATCCATGAGCACCACTGACGAAAAACTCACCAAGTCCTTCTACGATCGCATCAGCCATTCTTATGACGCGCTCGCCGATTCCAACGAGCACGTGGCGCGTGAAAAAGGGCTGGCAGCCCTGGCTGTTTCAGAGGGAGAGACAGTACTCGAAATCGGGTACGGCACCGGCCATTCGCTGGTCGCTTTGGCAGAAGCAGTGGGAGAGAGTGGCCAGGTCTGCGGAGTGGATATTTCCGATGGCATGCAGAAAGTCTCTGAAAAACGCGTGGCCGAGGCAGGTCTGGCTGAGCGGGTTAAACTGTCGGTCGCCAATACACCTCCGCTGCCCTTCGATGACAATACCTTCGATGCGGTTAGCATGAGCTTTACCCTGGAACTCTTTCCGCTGGAAACCATTCCGGAGGTACTGAAAGAAATCCGTCGGGTCCTGAAACCGGGAGGACGTCTGGGAGTGGTCTCAATGGCTCTCCCCCAGGAAGGGGAAAAAGACAGTTTCCTCGAGAAGACCTACAAATGGATGCACCAGCACTTCCCGCACATCGTGGACTGCCAGCCGATTAACGCTGTTGGCTTTCTGAAAGAGGCCGGCTTCGAAATCAAGGATGAAAACAACCTTGAAATCTGGACCATGCCGGTTGCAGCGCTGGTTGGCGTTTCCCCAGCCTGATTGCGCAGGGAGCGGGGGCTCTTCCGCTGCAGGATGTTTTTGCTGGCGAGGCAGGTACGTATTTCGTAAGATATCAGTCTAACCCAATACGACCCGCCCGGAAGTTACACTCATACCTTGCAGACTGGAACCTCAACATGAAATCACGCGCTTACACCTCGGCATTTGCCCTGCTCTGTTTTGTCATCAGCTCTGTTCTACCTGTACTCGCTGAAGAGAAACAGGGACCACTGGAATTACCGCGGGTCGAGGCGTCTTACCATCCGCCCTATTATTCGACCACTTACGAGCAACCAGATAATCCTGCTGAAGGACAGCTGCAGATCGGCGTGACTTATACGCTCTGGATTCCCGAGGGACTCAAGCAGGTCCGCGGGATCATCGTACATCAGCACGGTTGCGGTGAAGGGTCCTGCAAGGGGAGTGTGACTGCCGCTCATGACCTGCACTGGCAGGAACTGGCCCGCCGCAACGGGTGTGCCCTGTTGGGACCGAGCTTCCACCAGGTACAGGCGCAGAACTGCAGACTGTGGTGTGATCCGCGGAACGGGTCCAGCCAGGTCTTCACCGACTCACTTAAGAAGCTGGCGGAGCTCTCCGGTCATCCGGAAGTTGCGACGGCTCCCTGGTGTCTCTGGGGCCATTCGGGAGGCGGGTTCTGGTCGAGCCTGATGCAGATGCAGTACCCCGAACGGATTGTCGCGATCTGGTTCCAGTCTGGTACCGCCTTTGGTTACTGGACGAAGGGTGAGATTGAGGCTCCCACGATTCCCGCAGCAGCGATGCAGATTCCAATGATGGCCAATCCGGGTTTCAAAGAGAAAGGACACGAACGGTTCCGTCGCGCCTGGGATGGTAGTCTGGCGATGTTCAAAGCCTATCGTGCCAAAGGGGCTCCCATCGGCTTTGCCCCGGATCCCCAGACGGGACACGAAACCGGGGACTCACGTTACCTGGCGATTCCCTTCTTCGACGCCTGCCTCAAGCTGCGGCTCCCGGACCAGGTGAGATCGCCGTTGAAAAAAGTGAATGTAGAACAAGGCTGGCTGGCACCATTGAACAGCCAAGAGACGCCGGTTCCCTTTGATCAGTATTCCGGTGATAAAGCAACAGCGGTCTGGTTGCCCAACAAAACCGTCGCACTGGCCTGGCTCGACTTTGTGAAAACCGGTGCTGTCGGAGATCAGACACCCCCGCCGGCACCGACCAACGTCAAAGTCGACTCAAAGACCGGCACTATCACCTGGAACGCGGGTACGGATTTTGAAAGCGGTCTGCAACAGTTTCTGGTCCAACGCGATGGAAAGACCATCGGCCAGGTTCCCGAAAAACCAACCAATCGCTTCGGGCGCCCGCTGTTTCAGAACATGAGCTACGGTGATACCCCCGTGCTGCCGCTGCTGAAGTTTCAGTTCGTGGACAAAGCCGCTGAGCCGGGGCAGGCGCATCAGTATGAGGTGATCTCCGTCAACACGGCTGGGCTGAAATCCAGGTAGTTCCGCGTGCGGTTTGAATCCTTAATGTCAAGCCGCTCGTTTCAGCTGGATACAATCCTGGAAGAGATCGTCGTATTGTGAGGAGACGGTCTCTGCGCTGAACCGATCGATAATCTGATCTTTGACCTGACTGAGACTGGCTGCGTACCTGTCCCTTTGTGCCAGGAACTGATGAAAATACCAGACTGCTTCCCGCACACTAAACTCGACGGGGAAAGTGAATCCAGCCTGATATTCATCCAGCACGACTTTGATATCTCCTACATCAGTTGAAAAGACCGGCACTCCCAGGGTAAGCGCTTCCAGCATTGCGACCGGCAGGCCTTCAAAAGCGGAAGTGAAGATCATGCCCCGCGAGACGGCAATTAATTCCAGGGGATTATTCACAAAGGGAATGTGAGCCACATTTTTCAGTTGATGCGTGCTGATATATGCGTCGACATCACCTCTCAGATCGCCATCTCCCACCATGATAAAACATTCGGACCGCCCTGCGTCCTGAAGCGACCTGACCATTTCCAGAAAAGCGAGAGGTCGTTTCTGATAGGTCTGCCGTGCGATGTGAATATACTTATCGACGCCTGCAGGCAGGCCATACTTCCGGCAAACCGTAGCAGCATCGAACTTCGAACGCTTAAACTCCCGAATGCGGGCAGTATCGACCGCATGATAAATATGCCTGATCCGCTCCTGTGAAATTCCTTTCTCAGTCTGCATCACTGATTCAATTTTACGATTGATGGCAACAAAGCGATCGAAGCTCTGAATCCCCGGGTCCGTATAGTGTTGAATCCACCCCGCCTGCTGATCGTAGACCTGGTGATCGACAATCGGCACATCCTGAAAAATCTGGCGAATCTTCTGACTGTTGGAAACAAACCAGTTAGATTCATTCGTAACGAGGATGAGTTTCGGATCAAATTGACGCTTAAATGCCTGTAACAGATCCAGGTAATCATCCACCCGGGCTATTTCTGCGAAGTCATAAATATCGTCTGTAAACTGCTGAACCTGATGATGCAGACTTCCGCCACGTGATGTGTGTGGATCGAACGTAATCACGACGAAATGATATTTCGCCTGGAGTTCCTGCATGACTGCAATAATATTACGTTCTGCCCCACCGACTGCCATGATGATAGGAAACACAAAAACCACAGGTTTATCATTCGGTGCGCGCAGATGCTCCAGATTTAGCACGCTCGGGATTTTTGGCGCGGGTTGACCAAAGTTAAATTTCAGATTGGGATTGATCGCCTGCAGATGTTCTGAATCAGCTGCAAACAGATCTTCGAGGGAGTTTTCCTGTACTCCCTCGGGAGCAGGCAACAGTCGCAGGAAACATCCCCTGTCGGTTGTCAGAGACTCCGGGGAGAAAAAGAGACTTCGTTTCAGAAATAACTGCGCCGCGAGATTTTGCACACCAACCGTTGGCCCCTGCTCATAGGAATAAGAAATGAGAGCATAATCATCCCGTGAGCATGCCAGTGAGATCAAAACATTCTTGATGTGAAAGATCAAAGGCAGCTCTGACTCATTTTGAACCTGCAGGATATAATCAAAATGGACAGAGTCTAAATCAGTAGTGACTCCTGTGGCACCTTCCAGTTGATATTGAAAACCATTGTCTGTTTTCTGAAGAAACAGGACAGAAGCTCCTAATTCTCGCTGGTAGTCCTGAATCAAGTCTGACGAGATCGAGAGTGGTGACAAGATCGCCACACGCGGAAGACTGTTTACCACGGGAAGCATGGCCAGTGGCGTTTCTGTTACCTGCACCTGTTCGTGCTCTGGAGGGTTTGGCTCCTGGCTACTCTGATTTCCATCGGGTGCATGTTGCCAGACTTCTGAAAACCTCAGTTTCTGGCTTAAATACGCCCTGGTTTTCTTCTTCGCCAGTTTCTTCAAGCCGGGACGTACCATCCAGTTGCGTAACTCAGCTGGCAGGGTCTCACTGATCAGCTCGTTGGCCAGCCTGATATCATCTTGATTTAATTTGAAATGAAGCAGACGACGATAATATTGGACAAGCAGAGTTCCGTTCATCAGTTCGTTTTCATCTCTCAACTGATCCAGAACCAGACGTTCGAGTCCATCGTAATAGTCATGACCGAAACAGAGTTCATAGAGAAAATGTTCAACACTGCATTTGTCGTAGGCTTCCAACTGGGTCAGATACCCGGCGATGAATTTGAACTTGAAAAGCTGGAGATAAACCAGAGACAGGATTTTTCTCAACCTGTCATCGTCGGGATGTGATTTCAGCTTTGCTTCCAGATGGTGACAACATTGGTAGACCAGTGGCAACTGTCGCTGCGGCTGCGTTTGAATCCCATGAACCTGTAGATAATTGTGATATTGATCGATGTAGCAATAAAGTCCCAGCCAACGGTCCCACTCTGTATGCAGCACACCGAAGACATAAGCCATTTCTCCCGCAGTTTCCTGCCGACGTGAAAAACCTTCAACGTCATATTCATGAAAATGCAATGCGTGTGCTGAGGGTGCATAGAATACCTGCATGCCGTGTGACGACAGTCGATAAGCCAGCTCAATATCTTCAAAATTGACTTTGTAAAACCGCGTATCGAACTTGATTGATTCCAGCGACAGCAGGCTGCTCGAAACGCTGACATTACAGGTATAGAAGTGGGAGTAGTCGACGAAACTGTTTTCCGGCATCTGATCAAAACAAAACTGTTCGTGCCCGATCTCCGTAATATGGGTCAGCAGATGATTCTGCTTCTGTTCGGGATGCCAGTCAACTCGCCCCTGGATGGCAACATGATCTCCCAATTCTTCCCCCAGCCTGACATGCAGATTTAACAGGTCAGTTCCCGGATAGATGTCATCGCCGAGGAAGAGCAGTCGTCGCCCCCTGGCTGCCTCAATCCCGCTGTTTCTGGCTTCTGCCGGGCCGGCATGCGAATTAGCCAGAATCTGCATCGGCAGCTGGTTCTGATAAGACTTGAGAATCTTTACTGTTTCATCTTCTGATCCATCATCGCAAAAAATCAGTTCGTATTTGACAGTGGTCGCAGCATCTACTTTCAGCCAGCAATTCAGTAATTCCGTAAGGCGATCTGCCCTGTTAAAAGTTGGGATCACAACACTGAGTTCAACAGGGTATGACTTATGTTCTGAGTCTGGCAGAAAGACATGTAGTCTGTTTTGAGATGATGACACTGGAATCCATTCCATATTTCTAAATCGATAGCGACTTTGAAAGGCCCGTATGGTGGTGGTATTTGAGAAGTGATATGCGCCCGGCAGGGCAGAGAGGAATCCGAGAGGATCGTGGAGAGCTTATAGACTAAACATCAACATACGTAAAGATCAAGACAAGAATACTGCACACAAGACTAATAACATAATGTACATTACACAAACAGAATTTTTACCTGATCAAACTAAGATAAAATATACATTATCACAGTATGTAAATATTTTAGTTACATCGATTCACGTCAATACAACTTATATCGCTATTTTACTTTCAGAAAATTTGGCATCTTCTAACACGAGTTGACTGGAGCGAACTGTTGTCTCTAAGAAGAATCACCAAGTGCACACAAGCATACATTCCAAATCCGTACTTACTGAAACCTGTGCTTTTTCACCTGGGTCTTCAACGGTAAAATCTGTTAAGATCCACTGCTTCCCTGAAAAAATTGAGGAGTTTGCAGCCTCTCCTGCCAGAGAGCGCAGAGAAGTTCGCATTCCAGAGGAGCGATCTGTTGGGGGATTCGGTCTTCACGATTTCAGATTTTCTACAAGGGCGCGCATGGGTCAAGGGCAGCAGCTTTTCAATGGGTCTGGAACCGTGCTGAGCCTGCAGCCAGATGAGTTGATTGTGCTCCGAACATGCTGCGAAATGATTTGAAAATCAGGGAGACAATGGGAAGGTATGCCTGTTGTTCCAGTGAAAAACTGGAAAAATCGACGCCGATTCAGGTGCTGCTGACGAACCGGTTCAACAGATTCCAGTGCACGCATCATCCGCCTCGCGCGCGAAGCACAATTGCACAACAATACGATTCGGAGAGGGGGGTTCAAGCTCAGTCTGTTCAGCTGAAAATTGAGTGCACGAGCGATAATTTTTTACTACCACGAAAAGCACGATATTTGGAAGACATGCCTCCATGTTTGTGACAGCAGATAAGCGATGCGCATGATCGCGCTAGTCTGAAGTTTTCAAGAGCAGCAAATCCGCCTGAGTTAACTTCATTCCCCCGGATATTTATCCCAGCGATAGGCGACTTTGGAGTTCTGCCAGAAGACTTTATCGAGGGCTGCCTGCCCTTTGTCCTGCAGATAATCGACCAGAATTTTCTGTAGCGTCACGTAGTCGGCGGCTCTTTCGGAGACAGGCCAGTTACTGCCGAAGATCATGCGGTCGATACCAATCTGGTTCCAGATGACATCCAGCGTCGGGCGGTAATAGTTCACATCTGCGGGGACATTATTCGGACGATGACGCGAGGCGCCTTCCACCAGGGCAGAGACCTTGATGAAGACCTGCTTCTGATCAGCCAATGCTTCCATGTAACGCCGCCATTCCGGATCGATTTCGTCCCCTTTGATCACGACGTTGCCGATGTGATCAACAACGATACGCAGGTCGGGAACCTGTTGGGCAACCTTGCGGGCTGCATCCAGAGTTACTGGTCCGCCGTTGAGATCGACCTGCAGGCCCTTGTCGGCCATGAATTTCAGATCGTCGATAAATCGCGGCTGTGAGAGTCCTGGTTCGACCAGGTTATGATTCACGCGGATGCCTTTGTAGATCGGGTTTTTAGCGAACCGTTTCAGTTGCTGACGAAACTGGGGATCGCCGGGAGTCAGACGACCGACGAAGCCGATAATCACCGGGTTGTCTTTCGCGACATCGAGGATCCACTGGTTGTCTTCGACCAGTTTACTGGCCTCCACAACGACCGTCGCATTGACCGGCTGGTACTTCTTCAGAGCCACGAAGTCTTTAGGAAGGACGGTCCGGTAGAGCGATGAATTTTTCGGGGGCCAGGGAACGCCTTCAGGCCGGCTGGTATCGTAGAAGTGGGTGTGGGTATCGACAACCTTCTGAGGCAGTAATTCCTGTGTTTTCTCCGCAGCAGCCCAGCTCAGACCAGTCTGAGCAGCGACTAAGCCTGCAGAAGCCGATTTCAGGAAGTGACGACGATTCATGGATTGCATGGGGGTACCTCGAGGCTGGTGAAACTGGATGTCTGTACGCCGTTCTTTACAGCATACCAGAACTCGGACCGCTGGCCAGTCAGAATTCATGCGGAGGAGCGAATCTCCAAGGCTCACGTTTGAACAACGAGCCCGGCTTGACTTATCTATTTTCACAGACAGTCGCTCTGAAGGGCCGAATCAGGAAACGCACTTCCCATAGAGGGTTCTTTTTGCTAACTTTCACGCACTGTCTATCTTACTATGCATCTTATGGGAGCCTGTTGCCAGGGTTGGCAACGTGCAAATTCAACGGACCTGAGATTGTGATGCCCCAGCCGGAAAACCGTAATTCGAAATGGAATCAGAGTGAGGAACTCACGTCTGAAGCGGAAACGGAAGCGGTCGACAGTGGGGAATACAGTGATCTCAGCGATGAGACTGCCCAGGAAGCGGACTGGTATTCACAGGAAATCGACGACGATGCCGACGAATACGACCTCTCCCTGAAATTCGAAGATTTTGCTCCCCTCTGGCTGCAGAAAGCCAAGTCATTATATGACAGTAACCCGGAATGGTCAGTGGCCTCTGCTCTGGGCGTCGTGGCACTGACTCTGACCACCCTGCTCTTTCTATCGATGCCCGCGCCTTCTAAAGAACCGGTGGCCGCAGTTCCTGAAGCGGAAATTCCCTTTATTCTGGAACCGACGGTCACATACCAGGACTTTGACTCGGAGCCCATTGATACACGTCTTGAAGTCGAACCGGACGCCGCTTTGTCTGTGGAGTTGATGGAGAGTGAACCGCTGCTGGTCTCTTTTGGAGAATTGCCAAACACTCTGGTAGAACACGCAGCACCCCGGGAAAGAATGCCGGAATTTACGCTGCCCGATTTCAACATCCCTCCCGAGCCTCCAGCGGCTGCGCCTGAACTGGCGATGAATGTTCAACGAATTCAGATCATCGAACGCGAGATGCTCGATCCTGCGATTGACGAACCATTTCTGGTAGAAGCGAACCCAACGGCGATATCGAATCCACAACAACTCGAACCAGATGACCGGCTGCTGTTTGATCGAAGTTGGCAGCGCATCGATCTCGTCCGGGCGGATCAACAGTCCGAGCCCGCCATTCGTCCCACCTTGTACCACGAACGCTTTCCGGGAGGAGAACATGTGCAGGTCGGACGCGAGCAACCACAGGAACGGAGCCGACAGGATCACCTCACACGCGTGACGGCACCACGTCAACAGGAAGAGCTCCAAATTGAAATCCGTAAGCAGGCTCCCCAGGAAGGGTCTTCTCAAAAACTGTTTACTTATTCCATTCTGGTTAAGAATGGAGGCAGCTCACCCGTTTATGATGTGCAGGTAGAAGAGACGATTTCTCCGACTGCGAGTCTGGTAGATCTTTTACCGTCGGCTGAGGTCAATCAGAATCTGGTCACCTGGAAACTGCCACAACTGGATGCCGGCGAAGAACGGGAACTGCAGGTGAAAGTCTTTCCGAATCAGGAAGGTCAGGTACAGACCAGTTCTGCGATCCGCCTGGCTTCGAATGTAACTTCGGCCACGGAAATTACCGCCCCCGAACTGGCTCTACAGGTCAATGGTCCCGAAGCGGTCACCGCTGGTGAAGTATTCGCGATGGACTTTGTGGTAACGAATCAGGGACAGCAGTCCCAGGCGGATGTGAGACTGAACCTGGATCTTCCTGAAGGGCTCACTCACGACCAGGGACGTCTGTTGACTTTCAAAATTGACCAGCTGGCGGGAAATGAATCTCGACGATTGCGTGCTCGAGTGAAAGCAGTAAAGACCGGACAGGTCACCTCACAGGCCGTGCTCGTCCTGCAGGGACGCTCGCTGGAAGAAGCCGCTTTGCAGCAGGAAGTCAGTGCTCCCGCTCCTCAACCAGAGGCCAAGCCAGCCGCACCACAGCAACCGGCTGCTCCCGCGAAGCCAGCTACTCCCACGCCAGCACAGCCGGCTCCTGCGATCGCTCCCAATTGCCCCTGTCAGCCGCCTGTCTATTATCTGCCTGTTCCCTGGATGATCCCCTGAACAACGCAGAGTTGAATGGCTCTCCCGACTTCGGTTACTATCAACGCTGAACTCAGCATAGGAATGTAACCCTGGAATCAGTGGAGAACTCACCATGTCTGCCAGCCTCACTGTAATGTCGCCACGCCTGTTCCTACTTGGCCTGCTCGTATTTCTGGTGAATGATCACCAAAGCAGTTCCGCATACGGACAGCAGCTGGATCGTAAACAGGGAGAGATGGCAGGAGAGGTCGATACCGGTTCCGTTATACTCCAGTCTCGACTGACGGCTCCTGAACTGGACAAGACGGGCGATGTTCCCGGCAGAGCGGGTGTGGGGCGTTTTGAAATCTCGACGGACAAGAGTTTCGCCAAATCGCGTTATACGGACTGGCTGACGGCCAAACCCGAATCTGACTTTATCCTGAAAACAAAGGTGACAGGCCTCCAACCGGGAACCCGTTATTACTATCGCCTGCAGTTCGGCGAAACAGAAAACAAAACCGAAACGGGACCCGTCAATACATTTGAGACGCTTCCCGCACCCGAGACAGTAGCTGAAATGTCCTTCGTAGTCGTGACGGGAATGAATTATCGCGCCTTCTATAAAGGGCTCGCCGGGCGTCCCGCTTACAAGGGAAAAGATCGCGATCTGGGGTTTCCGGCACTGGCCAGCATCCTCAAGCTCAAACCGGACTTTTTCGTGGGTACCGGGGATAACGTCTACTACGATCACCCCTACGACAATCCCGCCAGGACCCCTGCCGAGCTGAGAAAGAAATGGCACGAACAGTTTGTGCAGCCTCGTTATGTCGACCTGTTTGCAAACGTGCCGACCTATTGGGAAAAGGACGACCACGATTTTCGGCACAACGACTGTGACTTATCAAAGAAGAAGCGTGAGCCGGGAGTCGAACTCGGACTGGAGACTTTTCGCGAACAGGTACCAGTCGTGGATCCGGATGAGAGTGATCCGATCACTTACCGTACCTATCGTATGGGCAAGCTGCTGCAGGTCTGGTTCACTGAAAACCGAGACTATCGCAGCAACAACCGCGACAAAGATGGTCCGGAGAAAACGATCTGGGGGAAGAAACAGCGTGCCTGGCTGCAGGAGACTTTGCAGAATTCAGACGCGACGTTCAAGGTGCTGATTTCTCCTACGCCAATGATCGGCCCCGACGGGAAAGGAAAAATTGATAACCACACCAACATCAATGGATTCCGCCACGAACGCGATTCGTTCTTTCAGTGGATTAAAGAGCAGAAGCTGGACCAGAACGGATTTTACATCGTGTGCGGCGACCGTCACTGGCAGTACCATTCGATTCATCCCACCGGAGTGGAAGAATTTTCCACCGGTGCTCTGGTTGATGCCAACTCGCGACTGGGAGTCGCCCCGGGAAACAAAAAGGGGACCGACCCGGAAGGCCTGGTCAAGCAGCCATACACTTCGAATCCGGCTTCGGGCGGTTTTCTGTATGTCAAAGTGACGCCGGAGAAGGAAGATTCGAAAGCTCTGCTCCAGTTTCTGTTTTATGACGAACAGGGTAAACTGCTGCACCAGGTCAATAAAACGCAGCCCCTGAAACACTGATACAGAGCGTTGAAGTTGCCTTGCATCTGGTGATTCACCAAAGTTAGCATAAATAAAGTCCGTTCCCGGAATGACACTTTAGTAATTGAGTCGCACATATGAACCATGCCCTACGCCTCGCAAGTTTTCTGATTCTGACCTTCAGTCTCGTGGTCTGTCACATTGAAACAGTTTCTGCAGAGAACGCTTCACTCGGCACGATCAGCATCAGAGCCGGGAAGACTCCACTGCGAGATCAACCTGTAAGCGTGGACCTGCCTGATTCCCAAGCGGTTACTCAGCCTCTGCATCTGATTGATCCCGCTTCACAGGAGAAGATTCCGGTCCAGATCGAAACCCGGGACGGGCAGCCGAACCGACTCTGGTTGATTTATCCCGGCACGTTGGCAGCTGGTGAGACGAAAACGCTGGAACTGAAAACGGGAGCAGCACCTGCGGCCCGCGAAGTGACGATCAAAGATACCGGCAAGGCCTACCAGATCATGATTGGTCAGCATGAGGTACTGTCCTACAACTACAAGCATGTTCCCGCGCCGAAAGACCTGCATCCACTCTATGGCCGGAGTGCTCATATTCACCCGATCGTGACACCGGGCGGCAAAGTCGTCTCGGATGAATTCCCTCCCGACCATGCTCACCAGAGCGGACAGTTTCTGGCGTATACCAAATGTATTTTTGAGGGACGCCCTACCAATTTTTGGGAGATCAAGAGTAATAAGGGCCGGGTACGGTTTCATAAACTGCTGTCAAAACAGTCCGGTCCGGTGTTTGGTGAATTACAGGTCGAACAGGAATTTGTCGATCTGACAGGACCTGCTGAAAAAGTCGCTTTGAAAGAGCTCTGGACCATTCGGGTCTGGAATCAACTTGAAGCGGATCCGGAATACTGGATGTACGACATCACCTCCAATGCACGCTGTGCGTCGGACAGCCCGCTGCTCCTACCCGAATACCATTACGGCGGCATGGCGATCCGTGGTGGTCGGGGCTGGACGAAAGAGAACTGCCGCTTCCTGACCTCGAATGGAAAGACACGCGAAAACGGCAATCACGACCGCTCCCGCTGGTGTGATATTTCCGGACGGAAAACAGCCGATGAATCCTTCAGTGGCTTTACAATTTTAAGTCACCCACAGAACTTTCGCTTCCCGGAGCCGGTTCGCATTCATCCCTCTATGCCTTACATGGTTTTTACCCCCAGTGTGCTCGGCGACTGGAAAATAGAACCCGGGACGCCTAATATCAGTCGCTACCGATTTCTGGTACACGATGGTCAGGCGCTCTCAAACACTGACCAACTCTGGAACAGCTATGCCCACCCACCCCAAGTCGCATTGAAACTGGCTGCTCCCACCGAAACTGAAAAATGAAAGTAACACAATGATCTGGGACCTGCACTGCCACCTCTCCGGGGTGGATGGAAAAACGGTCGATGAACGCATCGCCCAGTTGATGGTCTATGCAGACCGGATGGGCGTAGAACGCCTGGTCTTTTTTATGGGCTGGCCCTTTCTGATCGATCCGACGCCCAAACAGTTCCGCGAGCAGAATGATCAGGTCATGCAGGCCATCAGCCACTGGCACGATCGGGCGTTTGGCTTCGTCTATCTGAACGCCAAGTATGTGGATGAAAGTCTGGAAGAACTGGACCGCTGCGTGAAAAATGGTCCCATGATCGGTGTTAAGTTGTGGGTCGCTGCCCGCTGTAATGATCCCGCCATCGATCCGATTATTAAACGCGCGGGGGAACTCAAGGCCCTGATCTATCAGCATACCTGGTTTAAAACCGGGGGGAACCTGACAGGCGAATCGACGCCCAGCGACCTGGCGATGATGGCAGCCAGACATCCCGAGATCCCCATCATCGCCGGCCACACCGGAGGCGACTGGGAACTGGGTCTGCGGGCGATTCAGAACAGCCCGAATCTCTATGCGGGAATTGGTGGCTCCGATCCGACGGCCGGGATGACGGAGATGGCAGTCCGCACTTTAGGAGCAGAACGTGTGCTGTATGGCAGCGATATTGGCGGCCGCAGTTTTTCATCTCAACTGGCAAAGGTTCAGGGAGCCGATATTCCCGAAGTGTCTAAACGACTGATTCTGGGTGGTAACCTCAAGCGACTGTTGACCCCCATTTTGAATGAAAAGGGGATCAAAGTATGATTTATGACGTCAACGTTTATCTCTCACAGTGGCCGTTCCGGCGTCTGCCCAATGATGATACTGCTTCCCTGGTCAGAAAGCTCAAACAGAATCAGATTCAACAGGCCCTGGCCGGCAGTTTCGATGGACTGCTCCACAAAGATCTGATGTCGGTGAATCAAAGGCTGGTTACAGAGTGTCAGACTAAAGGGGAAGGCATCCTGGTTCCCGTCGGCAGCATTAACCCGCGACTTCCAGGCTGGGAAGCGGATGTCATTGCCTGTCATGAAAAGTGGAAGATGCCCGGCATTCGGCTGCATCCGAATTATCACGAATACGAACTCAGTGATCCTGCCGTGAAGAAGCTGTTTGCCCAGGCAGCCGAGCGTGGACTGTTCATCCAGATTGCCATGCGGATGGAAGACGAACGGACGCATCATCCGCTGGTGCGCGTGCCCGATGTGAATTTTGAAGCCTTGCCGGGCCTGATGAAACAGCATGACCAGTTGCAGGTTACCGTATTGAATGGGATGAAGTCACTACGAGGAGCGAAGCTGACCCGCTTGACGGAAAACCCGAACCTGACGATTGAGATCGCGATGCTGGAAGAAGTAGGCGGGATCGAGAAGCTGATGAAACAGGTTCCGTATCAGCAGATCCTGTTTGGTTCTTATTATCCGTTTTTCTACCTGGAATCGAGCCTGAATAAACTCAGGGAATCACAGCTGGGGCAGGAAATTGAAACCAAAATTATCTGGGAGAATGCACAGAACCGGTTCGTGAAGAGACAATCGTAAAGGCTGAGCTTACTCGGTCCATTCCAGGTAGGGATCGAGGCCCATTTTATGAAACATCTCGATACGGAATTTTTCCTGCTTGAGCATGTCACGCCGCTGCTTGCGATGCAGTTTTTCGAGGAAGTCCTGAGTCTTCTTGAAAAACGAAATCCAGCCGGGTGACAGTTCGCCTCGCTCATCAGCTTTCGCAGAGCGGATGATCTGATTCAACTGGTTCAATTCCAGACAGCGGAGCAGTTCATCCTCGAGTGAGAGGAAAAACTGATAGTGTCCGGGGTCCCCCTGACGGGCAGCACGACCGATTAACTGACGGTCAATACGGGCTGAGGTATGCATTTCCGTAGCGATCACATGCAGACCGCCATTTTCGCGAACGATGTCTTTGAGCAGGATGTCGGTCCCCCGCCCGGCCATGTTGGTGGCGATTGTCACGCGGGCAGGTTCGCCCGCTTTTTTGACGATTTCAGCTTCCTGTTCGTGATACTTGGCATTCAGAATCTGATGCGGGATCGCCTTCATCGCCAGCAGATCTCCCAGTTCTTCGGAGGCTTCCACCGATGGGGTTCCAACCAGAATGGAACAACGTTTCTGACGCAGGCGTTCGATTTCTTCGACCACCGCCATCCGCTTGGCCTGCAGTGTTTTGAAGACGCGGGGAGGACTGCCTTTCCGCAGACAGGGACGATGGGTGGGGATCGATGTCACTGAGACTTTGTAGGTTTTTCGAATCTCCCGTTCTGCCAGCGCCGCGGTTCCGGTCATCCCAGCCAGGTGGGCGTAGTTCTGGAAGAAACTCTGCACGGTAATGCGTGCTGCCTGACCTGTGGCTGCGGTAATGGGGACATGTTCCTGGGCTTCGATAGACTGATGCAACCCGTCCTGCCATTTACGGCCTTCCATCATACGGCCCGTGGATTCATCGACGATGACCACTTCATCATTCACGACTACGTAATCGCGATCTTTCAGAAAGCCGAAGCGGGCGATCAGCGACTGTTCGACCTGTTTGTAGATGCGTTCGGTGTCGATCGAATCCAGCAGCGAAGGCTTGGGCATCAGCAATACTTTGCGACACCCCTGGTCAGTCAGATAAGCAGACCGTTTTTTAGGTTCGTAGACGTAATCGACTTCAGATTCCAGTTGATGCGTGGCCCGGTTGCTCCAGCGGAAGAGGTTTACGGAAGCCGCATCATTGGGCTGAATCAGACCGATAATCAGCGGTGTCCGTGCTTCATCGATCAACACACTGTCTGCTTCGTCAATCAGGGCGAAGTAATTTCCCCGCTGAACCAGTGGTTCCTTACCCGATGATTTGTGATTGGAAATGGCCTGCTCTAACTGCCCCGGGGCACTGGCTCCAATGCGAATGCGATCCCTGAGAAAGTCAAAGCCCATTTCATTGGCGGTGCCGTAGGTGACATCGAGACCATAGGCAATGCGTCGATCTTCGTCTTCCATATCAGAGGTGATACAACCGACGGACAATCCGAGTTTATTGAAAACGGGGCCCATCAGCTCTGAGTCACGTTTCGCCAGGTAATCGTTGACGGTCACCACATGACAGCCTTTGCCCATTAGCGCTCGCAAATAAGCGGGGAGCACGGCTGTCAGCGTTTTTCCTTCCCCGGTCTGCATCTCGGCGATGCCCCCTTCGAAGAGCGCGATTCCCCCCATTAGCTGTACAGGGAAATGGGCCATTTTCAGGGTTCGCCAGGCCGATTCCCGTACCAGGGCATACGCCTCGGGCATGATTCTCTTGAGTGGCTCACCCGATTTGGCGCGCCAGCGCAATTCCAGAGAATACCGTTCGAGCTCATCATCAGTGACTGTCTTCAACGCCTCCCCACGCTTGATAATCTGATTAGCCTGGGCGCGCCAGCGGGAAAGCCGGGATTTAGCAGGGCGAAATCCGGTTTTCATCCAATGATAGCTGTGCGATGAGATGCTCAAGTTGCCTCCCGGAACGTTTGAAACATAAATCTGAGTATCAGTCAGCCGCCTGTTGGTCTCTGAAACACAAGTCAAGGCGAAGGTTACTCAATTGAAAGACGCTTCTGGACGTGAAAGATAACGCTGAATGTCAAAGGGAAAACTCAGGGAGCCTGAGGGCCAGCCTCATGATTCCTATTAACCACAGAGAGATGTAAATCTCTATGGAATAGACACTTACTCTCTTCAACATCCAATAAATCTGTCCACTTTCAGCCTCATTTTATCCAATGAACGGATCTACAACCAAACAAAAAAGTGAAAAACCCAACCCGGTCTTTAAAATGGTTTCACCACGATAAGTTGTTACGGTCCGTTGACTTAAATCAACATTTCGCATCATGTTCAGCAGGTAAATGTTAGATCGAAGTCAACCAATCGTCATATTCAGTGCAGATTGTTTTTTGACTACGTCATATAGAAACAGACCACCCATTCGGTACAATTGCCCTAAAGAATGAAAACATTCCAATTTACCTGTTTTTTTAGGTAGTGCCCCTGCTTTAAAATCAAGACCTGAACATGCAGGTTCTGATCCCCTGCAGTCGCCATCCGCCAGAGGACTGAATTCTTAAGACACTCCTGACTGACTCATACACTAAAGATACCGAATACATGATCTCAAAATTGATTGATAATCTGTGGAGACCACGCCGACACCAGCACCATCGTCGGCTCAAAAAAACAACGGCTCCACTGGCAGCAACTGAGAAGCTGGAAGATCGGACCCTGCTCAGTGGTCAGGACCTGATCGCGTTTGGACAGGCTTTAGCTGCAGCGAATGTCACTCTGTATGGTGCAGTCTGGGATGCCGACACGACAGCACAAAAAGCGTTGCTGGGTGATGGCGCGACTTATATTAATTTCGTCGACATTACAGACAACGAACGCAATCTGAATGGCAGTGCCACAGATGTAGGTATCAGCGATGTACAAGACCTGCGACCCATCTGGAGACTGAACAACGGAACGTTAATCGAAGGCAGTTCCATTAACAGTCTGCAGGATCTGGCAACGGCAACTGGAATCGCGATCACGAATTCGGAAGGTCCTTATCTCAAAGATATTCCCACTCAAAATCTGTTTGCCAATACCGGTCTACATGTCGCCCTGGATGGATTTGATCCCGACGGCGGACCATTGACGTACACGATAGAGAGCAGCAATCCGAATGTCTCCGCACGCTTACTGACTGGAAATCGCAGTTTGCGCATCAATGTCGCAGGCTATGGGGAGATGATTTTTGAACTGTTCGAGGGGCGAGCTTCCCGTGCTACCGACCGGATCATTCAGCTCGCCCAGGAAGGCTTCTACGATGGTGTCAGCTTCCACCGGATCATCAATGATGCCATCATTCAGGGGGGAGATCCCACGGGAACCGGCGCTGGCGGTTCTACCTATGGTTCATTCGACGATCAGTTTCATCCCGAATTACAGCACGTGCAATCCGGCCTGCTCTCGATGGCCAAAGCACAGGACGACACCAATAACTCCCAGTTCTTCATCACGGATCGCCCGCTTCGCAGACTCGACTATCAACATACAATTTTCGGTTTCCTGACCGAAGGCGACGATGTTCGCAATGCCATCAACGATGTGAAAGTGGTCAACACGGATGACCCGCTTTTCAATATCACCATGGACAGCGTGGAGTTCATTTCCGACTTTGAAAATGCCACGCTCTTCTTAAATGCTGCCGAAGGTTATAGCGGTTCCTCCACGATCACGGTGACAGTCACCGATCAGGATGGAAATCAGCAGCAGCGACAATTCCAGGTCAATGTGACACCGGATACGATCGACCCTCCCTATCAGGACCAGGTCACCGGCAACATTATTTTTGATGCTTCAGATGCCAACCCCTACCTGGCAGACATTCCCACTCTGCAAGTCAGGGCCGGAGAATCCATTCAGTACCAGTTGCAGGCCATCGACGTCGACGCATTGGCCGACCACAACGGGGTTCCGGTCTACATGAATCAGGATCTCCTCTCTGATTATGGTCTGTACATTCCGGTTACGGCCCCTGCGGGACTGATTAATACCATTGACCTGAACAACCAGGGAATCCTGACGATCAGCCCCAACGCCGGACTGGCACCAGGCATCTACCAGTTAACTGTCGCAGTCGGATTTCAGACCAGTGCGATTGACTACCAGGTCGTGACGGTCGTAGTGACCGAACCTCCCGTTGCCAACAACGATTTTGTCGCCCTGCAGGGAGATACTCCTGCGTCGTTCGATATCTTCACGAACGATACAGACAGTGATGGCAGCATCGATGAACAATCCGCGGAAATCATCTCTCAGCCCACACATGGTACTGTTACGCTGGTGCAGGTTGGCGAAGATGATTACGAAATTCAGTACACGGCAGACGGTTCTGGTTACATGGGGCTCGACTCCTTTACCTATCGAGTCGCAGACAACCTGGGCGCCTACTCGAATGTCGCTACCGTACAGTTTTCGATTGCCCCCGAAGGAGTGATTCTGGTCACCAATCTGACCGACACTTCTCCGAATAACCGGGTGACTTTACGCAGAGCGATTCAGGCAGCCAATTCAGACACGAGCATCGGTGCAGCCCCCGCGGGGAATGGCGCAGACATCATCATGTTCGACCCTGCTCTGTTCAATGGCACTGCGAAAACACTGATTATTTCTCAAGACCTTGAGATCACAGACTCTCTCACAATCATCGCTCCTACTTCTGCAGAAGGGGCTCCGCTACTGACGATCGACGCATATCAGAATGATCGGCACTTCCTGATCGACGACGGACAGGTAAGCGACCTTATAGTGAGACTGGAAAACCTCAAACTGACCAAGGGGAATCTCGGCGATAATGGAGCGTCGATCTTTAACGCCGAAAACCTGGTGATCACCAACAGCGAAATCACGAACAACCAGAGTACATCCGGACTGGGCGGTGCCATCTACAATACGGGACATCTGGAAGTCTACGACACTCTGTTCCAGACCAACAGCTCCCTCTATTCGTCCGGAGGGGCGATTGTCAGCCAGTCTGGTACCGTAATTTTAAATGGCAGTACGATAAACCAGAATACCGCCGAGGGATTTGGAGGCGGTATTTACGCCATCAATTCCGATGTTACGCTGAATACCAGCACGCTATCGACGAACGTCAGCGCAAGCGGTGGGGGAGGCGGCCTCTATCAGAACGGTGGTACTCTGACGATCAACGGATCGCTCATCACCGACAACACCACTGGAGCAGCCACCGATGGTGCGGGGCTCTACCTCTTCGATCTCACAACCACAATTACCGATTCCACCTTTTACCTGAACCGCAGCTCTGGTTCCGGGGCTGCCATCAGACAGTCAGACGGATCGCTGACCATTCGCAGCAGTACGTTTTATGACAACACGGCACAGTTTGGTGACGGGGGAGCAATCTCATCAGGAGCCCTGACGACATTGCTGGTCAACACCACCCTGTCCGGGAATACAGCCAGCAGCAGCGGTGGGGGCATCTACTTCTCCAATCCGGTTGATTTCGATAGTGCCATTATCAGCAACAGCACCATTGCGAATAATACTGCAAACCAGGATGGAGGCGGCCTCTATTCCTCATTCGATGTGATTACGCTGAACAACACAATCGTTGCCGACAACTCTGCTTCCAGTTCAGGCGATGACATCAGTGGTTACGTGAACGGGTCTTACAGCCTGGTGGAGTCAACGTCCGGATATACCAATCAGGGATCGAATTTTATCACCGGCCAGGACCCCGAACTGCTTCCCCTCGCCGATAACGGTGGTTCTACTCTGACTCATGCGTTGACGACAACCAGTGTCGCCATCGATGCTGGTAATCCTACCTTTGATCCCAGTGTCTTTACTCCTGAACTGACTCTTGATCAGCGTGGTTCTGCCCGTGTTGCCGATGGTAATAACGATACCATCAGCCGCGTTGATATCGGAGCCTATGAGGCAGAATCGGTTCTCGCTTCTGCAGATTTGACCGTGAAATGGAAAGCCACCAATACTGGTAGCGCAGGGCAAGTCGGCTCCCTGCCAGCGAACGTGGATTTTCTGGACGAGTTCAGTCCAGTCATCGTCGAGATCTGGGTCAGCATTACCAATTCTACTCAAAATGGTGTTGCATCAGCTGCCGTAGACTTCAGCTTTGATGCGACTTATCTGACAGTAGAATCAATCGTATATGGCGCCGGATTTACTCAAAACCAGACCGGGGCCATCGACAACGAAAACGGGACTATCACCGGCCTGGGGGCTTCCAGCGAATTGTCTGCTTTCGGAGCAGAAACGCTTGTACTGCTGGCGCGTGTGAACCTGTCAGTCAAGCCGATCGACCTCAACGCTGACGGGCAGTACATGCAGCCTGTGGGCAATGTGGACTTTGAGATTTCGAACAGTGTCATTAACTCTGCAGTCGGAGCCGCAATGGTGACGGAAGGTGCAGCGGTGAATCTGGCTCTGGTCCCAGCGCTCTACGACCTGAATGACAGTGGCAAGATTGATTTTGGAGACCTGCTTTTATTCGTTTCTGTCTACAACAAAACCACCGGTGCTCAAGGAGCGGACGCCACCTGGGCCTCCGACTTTGACCGTTCCGGTAAAGTCGATTTCAAAGACCTCACCCTGCTGGCTGCCAATTACAATAAAGTAAAAGGGGGCAGCAGTTCCTTTGTCTATCCGACCAACTTCAGTGAAGTCTGGCAACAAAACAACCTGGTCACCGCAATCGTCAATTCAGAAAACGACAGCACACAACCGTTGACCAGTGAAGAGGCAGCGCCGGTCCTGGAAGCGGCGAAACAACAGGTCGCCGCCAGTTCTGATGAGATTACCATTGAGCAGCTCAATGACGTTAAACTGGAGATAGTCGAACTGCCGGGAAATCAGCTGGCCAAAGCTGACTCTTCCACTAATACAATCTACCTGGATGTTAACGCCGCAGGCTGGGGCTGGTTCGTCGACAGCTCGCCCTTCTCGAATAGCGAGTTCGATGCCACCGAAGACCCCAGAATCTTCTCAGCAGGCATCCTGAGTGCAGCCAGTGGTCAGATCGACCTCCTGACCGTTCTGTTACACGAACTCAGCCACCTGCTGGGACATGAACACAACTCTGATGGCCCCCTCATGGAAACAGTTCTGGAAACAGGCGAACGCAGACTGCTGGATTACGGGGACTCAGAAGCCACGGATGAATTTTTCGGAAGTTATCTGGATCCGGAATTCGGGGGAATTAACTAATGTTCCCTTACGTGATTCGAGGAACCTGTTTTTTTAAGAGGAATCTACCTTGTTAACGGTGAGAATTCGTAAGTTCAGACGTCCAGAAGATAATGGTTCTGCGCGGTACGTTCGTCAAAACCTGAATCAACGGCTGCTTTTCGGTCGATCTTTTTTATCTTTTACTTGACATACGTAGTTTTGCTGCTGCACAATCGGTGGTAACTTTGCCCATTTTAACACTTAATCGTCGGTGTTGATCTGGAAAAACATGTGATGGGAAGCGGGCCCAGGCTCAGCCATCAGGAATAACGGAAACACTTAATTCGTTTTGCAACAAAGAGTTAAGCAACCTCTTCAAGATAAGCGACTCGCTGAAAACAGCTGACCTGTTTTGGCATGATATGGAAAGATGCAAATGATGTTTATGAGAACTAAACGTCGTCACCAGCCTGGTCGAATTGGTTCATTTCTTCAACGTTTACGTAGAGGTCGTGCTCGACGTTTGAAGAATCTACGACTGAACGCAACAGTCAACTCCTATTCGACCGTAGAAAATCTGGAAGACAGAACACTCCTGTCGGCTGTTAATTCACTCATCGATCCTAACGTCTATGATTCGCCCGCCGATTTCAATCCTGATGACTACGGTACTGGAATCAGCAACTCACCCAACCGGGGTTTGACCAACCAGACGCAGTCGCAACAGCGATCTCAGGCCACCGTTTCTGAAGAAGATAAGCAGAAACATGAGAATGACCTGGGCCAGGTGGACTCCCCCAGCAATCCCTCTCAATTTTCCGTCAATGAAGGCGAGAGTATCGGCACGACAGGGATCAATGATGATATTGGTTCAGCCCAGCTGATTTCTGGACTGGGAACAGGCATGGATGACGAGTTTGATGCCGACGTCACCGGCTACCTTTCCAACGCAACCGTAAGCACTTTCCTGTTCCCCTTTGCCGAAGATGATGGTTCCATCACGCTGGCGAATGATCTGGGTATCGTCTCCGGAGAACAGGTGACAATTCAAAATGCCCAGCTGGGCAATGGGCCGCACGGTAGTGCAGGAACCGGCACCGGTGACTTCGACTTCTATCTGGTCAGTGGCGTCCAGGCAGGGGAACGAATCTCGGTCTCCGTTCGTGACTCCACTCAGTTCTTCAACCTGGACCCGATTGTCGCAATCTACTCCAGTTCGGGATTCCAGCTTGCCTTCGATGACGATGGGGAACCTTCCTCGACAGTCAATTGGAATACACGGCTACGCTGGATGGCGATTACTACATCATGGTCTCCAGCTTCTACACCGGTACTCCGAATGATCCATTCGATGAAACCAGTGGAAATGGAGCTGGAACCAACGCGCGGGCCGAAGGGGCATACGACCTGACCGTTGGTCTGAACGTTCAGGATGTGGATTACTATGCCGTCGAACTGGAAGCGGGTGATATTCTGGGAGCCAACCTGACTGGTGCAGGCCAGACCGTCTCCCTGTATGACCCCACTGGTGGTTTGATTCAGCAGTCGTCATTCTATCTGTCAGACATTTACCCTGCTAACACACCACTGCCCGGTGATGGTAACGCCGCAGCTTCCTTTGTTGCTCCAGTTGCCGGAACCTATTATGTGGGAGTAACGGGAGATGTCGGACTATATGACCTCCAGTTACGCGTCTTCCGTCCCGAACTGGAAACCCAGATGGTCGGTGCAATCCAGACACTGTACATCGACTTTGACGGGGCAGACGTCGATCCTTCCATCTTTGACAGTTTCCAGACTTCGCGAACTGCCACTATGTCTCCCTTGAGCTCCTTCCTGGGTAACTGGGGACTGACCGCCGCTGATGAAGAAGCAGTCATCCGGGCGATTCTGGCAACGGTAGAAGAAAACTTCGCTGACCTGGGTCTGGCCAACAACGGTGATTTTGCTACGACCGGCAATCCCGGTGATTACGGTATTCAGATCCTGAACAGCCTGGATGACCCGGGCCTGGACGAAACTAACACTCCGAATCTCAGCCGCGTGATTGTGGGGGGAACGATCAGCGAACTGGGAATCGGCACCATCGGTATCGCTGAGTCAATCGATGTTGGTAACTTTGATACTACCGAATCCGCTGTCGTGCTCCTCGATCTGCTCAGCAGCACGAACCCTGCGGACCCGAACTCGCTGAACAACATCGTCCGCAACTTTGGCTCCAGCATGGTTGATCTGATTGGGGTAGCGGTCGGTAATATTGTGACTCACGAAGCGGGTCACTTCTTCGGTCTGTGGCACACACTTAATTTTGCTCCACCTTCGCAGATTATCGACCAAGGCGGTGACTTGGGAAATATCATCGGTCTGGGCAACGATAATATCTTCGGCACAGGCGACGACATTGATGTCGATTTCAACGTGGGCCCACTGAATGACTTCCTGGGAACTCAGGACAGCCCCAACACTCTGGCCTTTGGCCTGTCTACAGGAGCGTTCTACGGAATTGATTACGGCGATGCTCCTGCCCCCTACCCCACATTGGAAGCAGACGATGGTGCACGCCACGACCTCGCAGGCGGCTTAGTACTGGGAGCATCAATCGATTTCGAAGCTGATGGACTGCCCAGCCTGGATGCTTCCGGTGACGGTGCAGACGACGATGGCGTGATCTTCCTCGATCCCAACGGCAATGTCACCGACGGTATTTCCATCAGCGATAACATTGCCACTGTCGAAGTAACCGTCAACGGTGCTGGTTATCTCCAGGGCTGGATTGACTTCAATGGCAACGGTGCCTGGGAAGCCAGCGAACAGATCTTCACAGACGAGTTTCTCACTGCAGGCACACACCAGTTGTCCTTCAGTGTCCCTCAGGGCGTGGGCGATTTCGTGATTGGCGAAACATTCGCACGTTTCCGCTTCAGTACACAGACCGGACTGGGTGTAACCGGTTATGCTCCTGATGGGGAAGTCGAAGACTATCGACTCGAACTGACGGCTTCCCGTTACGGAACGATCGTCTTTGATGACGCTACCTACGACTCAGGTGATCTGATCACAATTACTGTCACCGATGGCGATCTGCTGGGAGCAGGTACAGTCGATGTGACTGTGACATCAACCGGCGGTGACCAGGAAACCATCACTTTGACGGAAGTCGGTTTCGGCACCTTCACAGGTACGATCAACTCTTCACCGGGCACACTGGTTGTCGGTGACGGTATTCTGCAGGTTGTCTTTGGTGAAACAATCACTGCGGCTTATGCTGACGCTGATACCGGAGAAGGTCAACCGGGTAACTACCTGGGTGACTTCGTCTCGACCAACCTGAACAGTCCGCGTGACCTGGTCTTCGGTCCCGACGGCGATCTCTACGTCAGTAACGGTTTTGAAGGCTCAGACGGGTCCGATCACACAGTCGAGCGATTCGATGGTCAGACAGGTGCCTCTCTGGGCTCCTTCGTGATCCCCGGCTCGGGTGGCATCGACGTTCCCAACGGTCTGGTATTCGGACCGGATGGAAACCTTTATGTCGCCAGTTCAGATACAGGACAGATTCTGCGATATGATGGCCAGACAGGTTCGATCATCGGATCAGGCGTCTTCGCTTTTGGTGGTGGTCTGGTTCAACCCCGCTTCATTACCTTCGGTCCTGGTTCCTCACCTGGTATCCCCGACCTCTATGTAGCGGATACAGGCTTCCTGCGTGATCGCATTTTACGCTATGATGGCCTGACGGGCGCATTCATCGAAGAATACGTTACCCGTAGTGAAGGTGGCATGGGCAAACCCTATGGCATGGCCTTCGACAGCAGCGGAAATCTGTATGTCGCCAGTTACAATACCAACGAAATTCTGAAGTTTGACTCTAATGGAGATCCGGTTCCCGGCGGCCCCTTCATTGCTGCTGGAACGGGTGGGCTCGCAAATCCACGCGGGATTACAATTGGTCCGGACGGACTCCTCTATGTCGCCAATGGTGCTACCGAAAGCATTCTGCGATTTGATCCAAACACGGGTGCATTCGTTGATAACTACACCTTCAACGCCACCATCCAGTTGCCCTACGGTCTCACCTTTGGACCGGATGACAACCTGTATGTTGTTGACACCGACCTGGGTAAAGTCCTGAAATTTGCCGGTCCATTCGGTACCTCAACAGCACGTGTGATTACAGACACGGCTCTGATTGTTGCCAGCAACGGCGTCGATTACGGTGATGCTCCCGCTTCATTCCCGGTACTCGATGCCGAAAATGGTGCCAAGCATGCTATCAATAATTACACGAACCTCTATCTCGGTGCAGGCGTCACTGCTGAAGCCGATGGACAGGAATCCGCGACAGCGAGCCTGGACACTGATGACGGCATCCTGCTCAACCCGATTATCGCCGGTGATACATCCACAACAATCACCATCATTTCATCCGGAACAGGCTTTATGGATGCCTGGATCGACTTCAATGGAGATGGCGACTGGGACGATCCAGGTGAGCAGATTCTCTCCAGCCAGGCTGTTGTTGGTGGTGCTAATTCTGTTTCCATTGCAGTCCCTCTGGGTGTGACTGTCGGTGAAGTTGCAGCCCGCTTCCGCTTAAGTTCGGCTGGTGGATTATCGACCACGGGTGCAGCAGCGGACGGGGAAGTCGAAGACTACCTGGTCACGGTCGTGCCGCAAGGTTTCACCGGTCTGCTGCCCGATCCGAACCGACCTGGAAAGTCAGCTCTGTTCATCACTGGTACTCAGGCAAATGATATCATTCTGCTCTCGCAGACCTACCAGACCAATATCGTTCAGGTTCGCCTGAATGGCGTCAACCTGGGTGAGTTTGCTCCCACGGGTGGCGTTTATGTCTGGGGCCTGGGCGGAGACGACCAGATTATCGCCGACGACACCTTCTACAACCGCGAATCAATGTTCTTCGGCGGTCTGGGGAATGACTACCTTGTCGGCGGCTGGGGCAACGATGTTCTGGTCGGTGGTGCAGGCAACGATACCATCGAAGGTGGCCCTGACGGATATGACATCCTGATCGGTGGCTTGGGTTCCGACTATATCCGTGGGCATAACGAAGCTCTCTACACCGACTATGGTCAGAATGGTGACATCCTGATTGGCGGAGCGACAGTCTATGACAATGGTCTGGCACAACTGTTTGCGATCTACCAGGAATGGATCTCTGCCGATCCGTTTGGCGACCGGGTTGCCAGCATCAGTACTCGCGTTGATAACGCATCCCTGGGCGTAAATAACGTTCGCCTGGATGATACAACTGTCTTTGACGATGGCGAACTGGACCAGCTCTACGGTGCCGTGGCCCGTGGTGATGACTGGTTCCTGCTTGATCTCGGTTACGATATCAACAACGCCGGTGCTCACGATATCCGGCAGTAAACCAACTACCCCACGTTAACAACACAGCCCCTGAGAAATTCATTTTTCAGGGGCTGTGTTTTATTAATTCTGGTGTCAATACCTACCAGCGCTCGACGGGACCGTTGGGAGTTTTGACCAGGGCGGTGGGAACAGAGGACTCGCGTTCTCCGTGACGCTCACGGATCTGATTGACAATCTCCTGAAACTCATCCGCAGATTCCAGTCGACGCAGACGGTCTTCCAGATCTTCCGGAATTCCGAGACGGGCACCATACCAGGCGGCAAACTTCCGTATCAGCTGGCAGCCATAGTTGTCATAATGATCGATCATCAGGCTGAAATGATGCTCAAGAAACGCGATCTGTTCCTCGCGGTCCGGTTCTTCAACAGGCTGATCTCCTTTGAGTGTCATCTCAATCTTGCGAAAGATCCAGGGATCCATCATCGCACCCCGGCCAATTGAAACGGCTTCACAACCCGTTTCTTCACGCATACGGAAAGCATCTTCGACCGTACAGACATCTCCATTGCCGATTACCGGAATTTCCTGTACTGCTTCCACCGTCTGTCGGATGCCCTCCAGATCGACACTGCCGCCAAATCCCTGATTACGGGTCCGCCCATGAATGGTAATCGCAGCGACGCCCGCCTGCTCAAATTCCCTCGCCAGTAACGGCGCAGTGATCGATTCCCGGTCCCAGCCCAGCCGCATCTTAACGGTGACTGGCAGCGAAACCGCATCCACGACGTCCGCCACCATCTGACAGGCTTTTTCCGGGGAGCACATGATCCGTGCCCCACCGCCACTGCCGTTGATTTTCGCCATAGGACAGCCCATATTCAGGTCAACGGCTTCATAGCCGGCTGTTTCCAGCCAGCGGGCGGCTTTGACGAGTTCTTCAGTCACTCCACCAAAGATCTGTACTGTTAAAGGACGATCAGCAGAGGACGTCTTGAGCAATGCCTTAGATTTCCGGCTGCCGGCGAGCAGATGCGAAGCCAGCACGAGGTCGGTCGTACAGAGTCCTACGCCTCCGAGACGGCGTAAAGCGACACGAAAGGCGTGCTGCGTATATCCGGCCAGAGGCGAGAGAAAATAGCGGGAACTCAGCGTGCGATTACCGATCCGGATTTCGGGAGATTCGACAGTACTCCACTTGATCAGAGACATAAGATTTGACGTTTTCTTTCCAATGCGTTTCAGCGGACTAACGGCAACAGGTTTTCCAGAGGCAATCCTACTACATTGGTCAGGCTGCCTTCAATTCGCTTTACAAAGATACTGCCTGCCCCCTGAACCGCGTAGCCCCCTGCCTTACCTCGGGATTCTCCCGTTGAAAGGTACCAGTCCAGATGCTTGAGTACATACGCACGCTCGTGAAACGTAACCAGCGTCTCACAAAATTCGCTCTGGATGCCTGTAGAGGAACGTTTACAAAGCCCGGTAATCACCCGATGGGTCTTGCCTGCAAAATCGTTTACAAACCAGTCCCGTACTGCCTGCTCCCAGCCGGAACCGGTTGGGGGCTGGCCCAGAACTACAAAATGCCCCGGTTGTCGCTCTGCAATAACAATGGTATCCGAAGTTAACAATAGAACCTGACGCAGGTCCCCGTTGCACGACTGTGCGAACACGTCTTCATTCTTATCCAGGCAGATCTCAGCCAGCCGTTCTTTAATCGAAGCCAGGTCGTGCAGTCCTTCAAACCCCGCCTCCTCAGGATTGAGCGGAGGGACCACTTCGATCGCCGCCTCAGGCACCAGTTGCATCAGCAGCTCTCTGCGTCGAGGAGAACGGGAGCCCAAAATCCATTTCTGAAATTGCATGTCCTGCCTGTCTTCAAATTCGAGACCAGAAAAACGCACTGATAATGGTTACAACGATGCCCAGAATTCCCAGCATCACCCACCAGGAAGGGCGATCGCTCAGCGGATGCGTGTTGCGTGTCAGATACTCACCACAGATCGGACATGCAACGGCATCTTCATAGACGTCTGCGCCACAATTGCTGCACTCAATGGTCTCTGACTCCCACTCTTCCTCGTACCCATCATCGGGACCATATTCGTCAGCATCGTATTCGGAATCCCAGTCATCATACATTTGAGTTTATCATCCTCTCAGCCTCCAACGATTGCAAATGACTATAATGTACAGTGCAATTTGACCTTTTATCTATTACTAACGGAATAGGGGCTGCAATACTCATTTTTTTGAGAATTAACAAAACTTATGCGTTGGATTGTGTGACTCAGTGGTATAGAAACACGGAAGTGTTATTTACTAACTGAAACCAGGCGAATTATACCGTCTCTTTCAGTTCATGCATCGAACATTACTGATGCACCAGCCTGGATAAAGCTCGTCTGAGCCAAGCCTTCCCCAAGCACACCTCCGTGTGCACTCCGATTTGTTTTCATCATTTTATTATTCTAGCTACTGGAGACTCAAGATGCAGCCTCGCAGCAACCGTACCGTCCGCCGGATGGGTTTTACCCTGATCGAACTTCTTGTCGTGATTGCCATCATTGCAATCCTGATCGCATTATTACTGCCAGCCGTTCAACAGGCGCGTGAAGCAGCACGCCGCAGCACCTGTAAAAACAATGTCAAACAGCTGGGGCTTGCCTTCCATAATTACCATGAAACACATCGCAGCCTGCCTCCCGGTTGGGTTCAGCGATCTCTGTCTGCCTCCTGTCAGCCTTCAGCAACCAGCACAGGTGGCTGTCTGCCCGGTTGGGGCTGGAGCACCATGTTGCTGCCATTCCTTGACCAGGCGAATCTATACGATGCACTGAATGTATCGTCGGGCAACCTGAGTGTGACTCCCACGGATCAGACGAAAACCAAAATCCCACTGTTTCGCTGTCCTTCCGATGTCGGCAGTGATCTGAACGCAGATCGCGGCGGACACGCGACATCCAACTACAAAGGGATTTATGGCAGCCGGGGAACCGGATCAATCAACACCAGCCCGCATAATGCCGCCGCCGGAAATGGTTCTTTCTGGTCCAACAGCAATACCAAAATCCGTGATATTACCGATGGCACGAGCAATACACTTTTGATTGGTGAAACTGCGCGGGGTCGCGTAGGGGCGAATACCTACAACGGCGGCATCTGGGTCGGTTACTATGACAACGGAAAAACAGCCTCCTGCGTCTGGAAAACGGAAAATCACCCCGGTTCGCTGATCAATGGTACGCTGGCGTGGGCTTTCAGCAGTCAGCACACTGGTGGGGCTCACTTCCTGCTGGCCGATGGTGGGGTCCGATTTATCAGTGAAAATATTGACGGCACAACCTACGAAAACCTCGGAAAGATCAGTGACGGAAATGTCATTGGTGAATTCTGATCTCAGTAATTGATCCAGACTGATCCTCCGGGATCACAGATTTAAATAACAGAGCCCCGATACAAAACATGTATCGGGGCTCTGTCTCATTTCAGGGATATCGCCTGTTTACAGAATAAACTTACTGAGATCTTCATCTTCCACGATCGTGTGCAGTTTCTGCTGCACATAGGCGGCATCGATGATGATCTTCTTCGTCTTCAAATCTGGTGCTTCATAACTGACCTCTTCCAGCAACCGTTCCAGGATTGTATGCAGGCGACGGGCACCGATGTTCTGAGTTGTCTGGTTGACCTGGAAAGCGATATCCGCCAGTTCTTCCAACCCATCCTGTTCGAACTTTACATCGACGCCTTCTGTTTTGAGAAGTGCCTGATACTGCATGGTGATCGAACTCGACGGTTCTGTCAGAATCCGCAGAAAATCTTCCCGCGTCAGTTCCTGCAACTCGACGCGAATCGGAAAGCGCCCCTGTAATTCGGGCATCAGATCTGACGGCTTGGTACGGTGAAAGGCCCCCGCGGCGATAAACAGCATGTAATCTGTTTTTACGGAACCACTGCGCGTTTGCACGGTCGTTCCTTCGACGATGGGAAGCAAATCGCGCTGCACACCCTGGCGACTGACATCGCCGCTGCGGTTCCCCCCTTCTTCGGAAGTACAGATCTTGTCAATTTCGTCGATGAACACAATGCCGTGCCGCTCTGCGAGATCCACCGCTTCCTCGGCAATCGCATCCTTGTCCATCAAACCTTCCACTTCCTGTTCCAGCAGAACCTTGCGGGCCTCTTTGACCATCATCTTACGATGCTTGCTCTGCTGAGGCATGATGCGTTCAAACATGCCCTGCAGGTCGACATCCATCTGGTCCATGCCCATATTGGAAAAGACCTGCACGGGAGAGTTTTTCTGCTCCACCGAGATTTCCACTTCTTTTTCTTCCAGGGCGCCCTGGAGGAGCATTGTGCGAAACTTGTCGCGGGTGCGCTCGTAGCGTTCCTGAGAATCCTCTTCCTTGACCTCTTCAGTGGACTCTCGGAAAGATGACTCCCATTCCGGACGGGGGATCAAGAGATCCAGCAGGCGTTCTTCGACACGGGCCTTGGCTTTATCCACCAGCTCAACCCGTTTTTTCTCGCGCACCAGATTCTTGGCAGAGTCTACCAGGTCACGGATCATGCTTTCGACATCGCGCCCGTAATAACCAACCTCTGTGTATTTGGTCGCTTCAACTTTAATAAAGGGAGCATCAATGAGTTGAGCCAGCCGCCGGGTAATTTCCGTCTTCCCGACCCCCGTTGGTCCGATCATCACGATGTTCTTCGGGGTAATTTCTTTGCGAAGCTCATCAGGCAACTGCTGCCAGCGCCAGCGGTTTCGCAGTGCGATTGCTACGGCGCGTTTGGCATCATCCTGACCGACAATATGTTTATCCAGTTCGGCAACAATCTGCCGGGGCGTTAGTTCGTGCACTCCAACTCCTCCACGATAATATTATTATTCGTATAGATATCGATTTCTGATGCGATACCCAACGAGTTCTTGACGATTTCCGAGGCGGACAGATCCGAATGTCTCACCAGGGCGCGGGCAGCCGCAGTCGCGTAGTTCCCTCCCGAACCGATGCCAATTACTCCATCCGAGGGAACAACGACATCCCCCTGTCCGGTAATCAGGAGACTGTGTTCGGTGTTAACCACGATAATCAGCGCTTCGAGCTTCCGCAGGACGCGGTCGGTCCGCCAGTCACGGGCAAGTTCGGTTGCTGCGCGGGGCATATTTCCGGGATAGTCCCGTGCTTTGACTTCAAACCGTTCCAGCAGCGAAAAGGCATCTGCAGTAGACCCGGCGAACCCACACACAATCTGGCCATCCAGAATTTTGCGGATCTTGCGAGTATCACTCTTCATAACGGTATCGCCGTGCGTGACCTGTCCATCGCCGCCGATCGCCACTTTGCCGCCATGACGCACTGTCAGGATCGTTGTCGAACGCCACTTCTTTTTATCTTTGGAACTCATAACTGCTGTTTCTTAATAAGATTCTGATAGAAGAACTCTGATCATGTTAGCGGGTAGACACCATAGAACAGAGACGACAGACATGCAAGCATCCGGTATCTGAATCATAGTCCCCCGGGTTTGCGTTTTTCAATCGCAGCCGGAACACATGCGCGGTGTTTTATCTTAGACTCAACGCAGCGACCATCGGCAGGGATCACTGAGACAGGGAAAATAGCCCCGATTGCGAAATAAAACAGCCCTGACTCACATGGAGCAGGGCTGTTATGTCGATTCAGTGATGATCAGACGAACTGGACACTTATGCCAGTACACCATGAGCCACGTGACCGGCTACATCGGTCAGGCGGAAATCGCGACCGGCATATCGATAGGTCAGCTTTTCATGGTCCATGCCCAGAATGTGCAGCAGTGTGGCATGGAAATCGTGAATATGCATTTTATCTTTGGTGGCGTAATAGCCGAATTCATCGGTCGCTCCGTACTGGAAGCCGGACTTCACGCCGCCCCCTGCCATCCACATTGTGAACCCTTCGGGATTATGATCGCGACCATTCTTACCTTGAGCAGTAGGAGTCCGGCCGAATTCACCGCCCCAGACCACGAGCGTATCTTTGAGCAGACCGCGCTGTTTGAGGTCTTTCAAGAGAGCGGCGATCGGCTGGTCGACCTCTTTCGCATTTTTGGTATGCCCTTCAAACAGGTTGCTGTGCTGATCCCACTGGACCTTCTGGTCACTGTGAGAAACCTGAATGAAACGTACGCCACGTTCTGCAAAACGACGGGCCATCAGACACTGGCGTCCGAAGTCCGCGGTCTCTTTCTGATCCAGGCCATACATTTTCTGAGTGGCTTCAGATTCATCCGAAATGTCCTGTACTTCGGGAACTTCTTCCTGCATGCGGAAGGCAAGTTCAAAGCTGCCGATGCGGGCATCGAGTACCTGATTCGGACCGGCTTCATCCTGGTGCATCCGGTTCAGTTCATTCATGAACTCGACCTGCTTCCGCTGTACTTTACGGGAGAGGAAGTTGTTCTTGATATATTCAATCTGAGCGTTTTCCGCAGCGATCGCAGCGTTCCCCAACGGAGTTCCCTGGTACGGGGCTGGCAGAAACGCAGAGCTCCAGTTTTTGACGCCACCATGAGCCAGAGTCGGACAGATGGTAATGAAACCGGGCAGATTCTGATTTTCCGTGCCCAGACCGTAAGTCACCCAGGAGCCCATACTCGGACGCACAAATGCGTCACTCCCCGTATGCAGTTTCAACAGGGCGCCACCGTGGGCTGCATTAGTGCCGTAGACAGAATTCAGGATACATAAATCATCCACACATTCAGCGACATGAGGAAACAGTTCACTGACATGAATTCCGCTCTCACCATACTGCTTGAATTTCCAGGGAGACTTCAACAGATTGCCGGTCGGTGCAAACTGTACCCGGGGCTTATCGAAAGGCAGCGGCTTGCCATCGTACTTCTGCAACTGGGGCTTGTAATCGAACGTGTCCATGTGAGAAGGGCCGCCCTTCATGAACAGGAAGATCACCCGCTTGGCACGTGGCGTAAAATGTGGTTGCCGGGGAGCGAGAGGATCTTTCGATGAGGCAGCCGCTTTTGACTCTTCATTCAACATGGAGAGCAGCGCCAGATTGCCGAAACCAATTGCTGATTTCTTTAACAGATCCCGACGGGAGAACAGTGATTGAGGCAGGATACTCATGGCAGGTCTCGATAATTTATATGAATAATGGATACAGGTAGTGGCTCGCAGCAGTTTCTATCGCAGATAGATGAACTCACTGGAAGCCAGAAATGACTGACAGAGCACCTGCCAGGCACGCGTGATCCGTTGTTCCGAAGATTTCGTTTCCGCCTGCAGTTCCTGTTCAATATCGTCCAGGAAGTGCAGAGATTTATTGATTTCCATTTCCGTTGGTTGACGTCCATATGTCTTGAGGAACAGTTTCTGGATCTTCTGTTCCGGAGACAACGCGGTTTCATGCTGAATCTGTTCTGCCATCCGATGGGATGCATTTTCGATCAGATGACTGTTAAGCATGAATAGTGCCTGGGGAGCCACTGTCGTCGACGCCCGGTTCCCGTTGAGCACGCTGGCATCCGCATAGTCAAAGAGCATGAACATGCCAAACAGGTGATTACGGATGACAGGCAGATAGAGTGAACGACGGTTGAAATCGTATGTCACGCCATCTTTGGATTCGTGATTGAAGACGAACGCACGGTTGTCAACGTTCATCAATGATCCGCCCATGGTCAGGTCCAGTCCATCGCTGACAGCCAGGATAGCATCGCGAATCGATTCTGCTTCCAGACGGCGAATGTCGGCATGCCACATCAGTTGGTTATCGGGATCAATCGCTGCCGCTTTCGCATTCCATTCGCTGCTCATCTGCCAGGTATTCGACAACAGAATTATGCGGTGCAGCTCTTTGAGCGACCAGCCCTCTTCCATTAACGTTGCCGCCATCCAGTCCAACAGACTCTGATTGGTAGGCTTGGCGCCCAGTTTTCCGAAGTTATCGGTGGTCGCAACAATTCCCTTCCCAAAGTGCCAGCGCCAGACCCGGTTCGCAATCACGCGCGAGGTTAATGGATGTTCGGGTTTGCCCAGCCACTCAGCGAACTTAAGACGACCACTCTGTTCTTTGGGGAATGGAGTTTTGGGTTCGGGAGTCAATACGACAGGTACGTGCCGGGGGACGGTTTCTCCCAGTGTCAGATGACTGCCGCGAATGTGAATCGGTACGTCCGTGGTTTCCCGTTCTGCGGCACCGAGGGCCGTGGGAATTTCGGGACGCGTCTTCTTAAGTTTCGCAACTTCGACTCTAAGTGTTTTCAACTCGGCCTGTGCTGCTTTGGTATAAGCTTCTTCCGGCTTCTTGGGAAGTTGATAGTCTTTTCCTCCCTCTTTCTGCAACCGTTCATTTTCCGCTTTGATCAGTGCAGCAATTTTTGCTTCTTCGCCTTTGATTTTCTCATCCCAGCGGGCCTGTTCCTGTTTCTGCTCAGGAGTGGCCAGCGGATTTTCGTACCAGCGAGCAACTTTATTATAGTGCTCCATGATCTTGGTACTTTTAAGAATACCAGCCAGACCATAATAATCGTGAGCCGAGATGGGATCAAACTTATGATCGTGACAGCGGGCACAACCCAGAGTCAGGCCCATCATCGAAACGCCGATCGTGTTGATCTGCTCGTCGATGATATCCATCTCCATCTTGGTGGCATCCACCTCCGCCAGAACCTTGGGGCCGAGTGAAAGAAAGCCGGTTGCAATCAGTCGTTCATTTCGCTGTGCAACACTCTCTGCCGGCTCCATCAGGTCGCCAGCCAGTTGTTCTTTAATGAAGACGTCGTAAGGTTTGTCTTTATTGAACGCATTGACAACATAATCCCGGTATTTCCAGGCGGTACCGTAAGCAATGTTTTCATCGAGACCATTGGAGTCAGCATAGCGGGCGACGTCGAGCCAGTGCCGTCCCCAGTGCTCACCGTAATGCGGTGAAGCAAGCAGACGATCGACGACTTTCTCGAAGGCATTTGGTGAAGTATCGTTGAGGAAGTTTTCGACTTCTTCCTGCGTCGGGGGCAGACCAGTCAGATCAAAGGTCGTCCGGCGAATGAGTGTCCGTTTATCGGCAGGTGAGGCAGGCTGCAACCCTGCTTCTTCCAGCTTGTGTAATACAAACTGATCGATGGGATTTTTGACCCATGCTTTATTTTTGACTTCGGGGAGTGCCGGTTTACGTACGGGCTGGAAAGACCAGAATTCACGTTCCTTCTCCAGGTCATACTTACCCTTGTCGCTGGCAGCGCGGAGCTTACTTAAGTCTGCGTTCGGATAAGGTGCCCCCATTTTGACCCAGTCACTCAGGTCTTTGATTTCCTGCTTACTCAGCTTCTCATCGGGGGGCATCTGCAGGTCATTTGACTGGTAATTGACAGCCGTCATCAGCAGGCTCTGTTCCGGCTTTCCGGGCACGATCAGCGAACCAGCTTTGCCCCCTTTGGCGATCCCGTCAAAGGTATCGACACGCAGATCTGATTCCTGGGCATCCTCTCCATGACAGTCATAGCAATGCTTGATCAGCAGAGGACGGATTTTCGATTCGAAAAACTGAACCTGTTCCTGACTCGGTTTCTGTTCGGCTGCGTTGACGGGAGAGAGCGTCAGCAGGCAGACCAGAGCGAACAGCCCGGTAGAACACTGTGTTACGAAAGAAAAGAAACAATCTCGTAAACTCGCAGGCATCTTCATCGTTTTTCCCGGCAGTTTTCAGGTAGGAACCACAGTCTGACGTCGAGGAGCGCTAGCTTCTCACTCGGACACGGTGTGGTCTGGAGTGAAGGTAAGATTTTTTGATGATTGAGCTTATGCTTACCTTCATTATATTCCATCTCGGTTAAAAATCAGCAAAAATACATGAATGTCGTCGAATTCCAGTCGATTTTCTGCCACTCAAATGTGGCTAAATCGCCTAATTTCCGACAAAACTCTTGGAAGACGCGTGGTGCAGTTCCTTCAGGAACGTCTCCACATCATCCATTGTGTTATATCCATGCAGGGCCACGCGGATTCGACCGGCGTGGTACATGGGATGAATCTCTTTACTGTGCAGGTGCTTATAAATCCGCTCCGCTTCCGGGTGCCGGAAAGCGATGATTCCTGCCAGATCCTCTGTCTGTTGGGGCGAAATCAACTCGACACTTGCCTCTTTCAGGCCGGCGAGACAGGCTTCTACCAGAGGTGCCGTCGCCTGCTCGATCTTTTCGACCCCGGTTTCTGTGATGTACTGTAAGGCTGCTCGGATCGCGTAAACGGCTGGATAGTTGGGCATCCCCACCGTAAAACTGGCCGCTCCGGGCAGACTTTCCGCTTTTTCGAAACGCTGATCCCCAAAAGCATCTTTCAGATTGAACCAGCCCCCGGCAGGGACGGTCCATTCGCTGGCTTTCTTCGATGGCACACCGACCAGTCCACCTCCATGAGAAGCCAGAATCCACTTGTGAGTACTGCTGATCACCAGATCGATGTCTTCCAGATCCAATGGGATGCGGCCCAATGCCTGGGTTACATCTAACGCGATCAACGCTGAGGAGTGCTGACGAATCGTCTGAATCACTTCTTTCAGCGGTATCATGAACCCGTTGAAAAAGCTGACCAGGGAAATACTGACCATGCGAGTTTTATCGGAGAGCAGGGATTGCAAGTCTTCCAGACGTAGTTCCCAGTCACGGGCTTCCCAGATTTTGACCGTAGCGGGACAGCTCTGCTGCAACCCGAAAGTGTAGCTGGCGGGGAAGTCCAGATCACTGATGATGACTTCATCCCCCTCCTTCAACTGCAGCGCCTGGTAGGCCAGATTGAATGCTTCTGAACTACAGGAGCAGATGCTGACTTCGTCCGAACTCAAGCCATACATGCCTGCAATCAGGGACTTGGCAGCATCCCATTGCGCTTCATGGAGCTTGCGTCCATCCATTCCCAGGAGTTTGTCCTCGAAATACTGATCGAAGGCCGCTTTGACCTGCAGGGGAGGAATTCCTTCTGCAGCTGTATTCAGGTAGGTTCGTCCCTGCAGACTGGGAAAATCCTGATTCCGTGTTTGTAAATCCAGCATGAAAACTCCGTTCGAAAACGCAGGGAAATTAAGCCAGGTCCCCTGCCGGGACAGTTGACTGGTGCAACATAGTCGGTCCAAATTCACTGGAAATCGCTTGAGCACACTCCAGCATCGCGGTTGAAATTCGTGTCGAGTCTTCTGATTCACCCACCTTAAGAATATGTGATACGCACAACACCGCCAGTAACTTACCATCGGCCCCGAGAATCGGCGTAGCTGTATCGCGTACGCCGACAATCAGAGAACTTTCCATCGTCCGGAAACCAGAGCGGCGGGTGGCGGCGAATTCGCTTTCACACTCCTCTATTTCTGAAGCAGTGAGATCGGTTTGCTCCCAGTATTTACAGCGCTGATCTGCCGACAGATAAGCCAGCGCAACATGGCCGCTGTTTCTTTCATGCAGTTTGAAACTCGCACCAACGCGAACTGCCAGCGAGACGTCTGCATCGCAGTTTACACGGGCGATCACCAGCATTTTATTTCTAACAACCAGGTTCAGATGACACGATTCGTTCAGTTCATGCGTCAGATTTTCCATATGCGGAGTGGCCCGCGCGATCAGGGCTTCCGTACTGGCGTGCTTGGATCCCAGTTCGAACAGCTTGGTACTCATGCGGTATCCCTGGTTGGCATCACGGATCAGGTACCCCTGCTCATTCAGACAGGCCATGACCCGAAACAACTCCTGTTTCGTTCGCCCCAGACGGTCTGCAATATCGGTCAGCGATAGTGGCTGAGAGATCCCGGACAACAGTTCCAGCACCTCCAGTCCCTTCTCAAGGGCCGGTACGCGGTAGGACTGTTTTTGTTCTGTACGCTCTAGTGTTTTACTCATGAAATAAGATTTTACATATAAAACGCGGATCGTCAAGCACTAATCCTGTCTTTCAGAACAGGGGCGCAAGTTCCACGTAGAAAAAGCCTTAAGATCATTACATCTTAAGGCTGAGGACAGGAAAGCAGAGTAAACAGGCGCCTGATCAGCTCAGGGAACGGTATCCACGAGGTCCTCGACAAGCTTGCGGAGCACTTCGTGCGTGATCTGCATTTCGACCTGAGTTCGTCCCGATTGCCCTTTCTGAGAGGCAAAGCGTTTCAGGCTGAAATTCCCATTCGAGTGAGAAGACAACATGATTTCATAATACTTAGTGCCTGTCTTCTGTTGATCAGGTGGAGTGGAGCGAATCAATACCTGGCCGGCATTTTCGTCGTATTCCAGCGGTCCGATGTTTTCCAGCAGATAAGTGATCCGCTGACAGAGTTTCTGCCCCCACTCTTTGAGCTTGTCAAACGTGGACTGTGACAGTGAGGGAACATTGACGCGGATCTCAAGAACCGAGCAGCTCATGGTGTCGACCGAAGTAAAATCGAGCATGACATCGATTTTGCCGGTCGCTGAGATGGTTACGGTTCGAGGCTGGGCAGAGTGATAGCCTATCAGCTGAGTCAGTTCATGATTGAGTTGGTTTAATACAGACATAGAATATCCTCCTGACGAGGATCTTATTGCTTTTCTTTCGAGTTCGTGGAATGTTTCTTACCGTCATAGTTCAGAATCGTGGGGCGGTCATCCACGACGGTTTCGATGTTTACCGGCCGCTTCCAGATGGAATGCAGGTTGGCCAGCGTGTCCTGGGCATAATCCAGTTTGAGTTCGATTCCCAGGTATTCGTGTTCCAGGTACAGTTCGCCCCGGTTTTTATAGTTTGCATCCTGCACGTAAATGACAGGCCGTCCATGATTGCTGAGGCTGTTCAACAACTGCTGTTTGATCTGTTGAAATTCGCGTGATTGAATCTCATACGTTTTATTCGAATCGTTAAAGCCAAATGAAAACATCCGATTTTTATAACAGAACTCGGGGGTCAGAAACGTATCGATAAATGTAATATCGTTATGGATCCTCCGGACTTCAAAGATTTTCTCCCGACCAAGACCGAGATCTTTATCCCAGTGTTCTCTTTCATACATGTCGGTGCAGTTATCATACTCCGGACCGAACTGCCCTTTATTCCAGCGTTCCTCTATATCTTTAAGTAGTTCAATCCCGAGCTTGTAAGGATTGAGTTGGTTCGGGCTCGTGGCCATCGTCCCACTATGATGATCCGCGTAGTTAATCAGCCCCTCGTCGGTCAGTCCATGGCGGGTCATAATGGTCGAGTGCCAGAAACTGGCCCAGCCTTCATTCATAATCTTGGTCTGTCCCTGCGGGGCGAAGTAGTAGGCCTCATCACGAATAATTGTCAGAACATCACGCTGCCAGTCTTCCAGCGGCGCATACTGCAACAGAAATAACAGCACATCCCGCACGCGTTCTTTCGGGAACTTCAGTTGATCAGACAGTTCCATCGCTTTCTGCCGTTTTTGACTCGCTTCTTCTTCCAGAGCATCTTCCGGATTGATATAGCGATCCATATAGTTCTTGGCGGGAAAACGGCCTCCCGTGCTTTCGGCATCCTCTGCTTTGCGTCTTTGAGTATCAGCCTTCGATTCTGATTTCTGCGTACGTCGAATGTGTGGGGCATAAGGATCGATCAGACTCTCCAGTGACAGACAGGTATCAATGAAGGTCTCGACCTTTTCGTAACCCTGCTCATCAATGTGACGATTCACGCGAGTCGCATGATTGGCCATCTGGTCGAGCATCTTGCGGTTTGTATGCGCAAACCAAGCGTTGTTTTTGAAAAAATCACAGTGCCCATACACGTGCGCAATCACCAGTTTCTGGTCGGTGATATCATTGGCACTGAGCAGGTAGGCGTAACAGGGATCTGTGTTGATCACCATCTCATAGATCTTCTGCAAACCGTATGAGTAGCCTTTCATCAGCTCATCATACTGAGCGCCGAACCGCCAGTGTGGATAGCGAATGGGAAACCCACCATAGGCGGCAAACATACTCAGCTCTTCGTAGTCGAGCACTTCAAAGATCGTTTTGAAGAAATCGAGCCCGTAATCCAGCGCGTGCTGCTCCATCTCCTGCTGGATATCACTGAGTTCTTTAGGTAAAGGGCGATGCGTTGTGACTACCATACGAGCCTCCGTCAGTCGTCAGTAACTGCTCCCTTAGCAGAAGCAATCCTGTCGCTGTTATTATTTTCCTGTTCCCAGAAATGTCTTGATCGAGCCGTAGATGCCTTCTTTATCTTCGATTTCTGAAAGAATCAGGTTATCAAACTCTTCTTCAACCTTGCGGAGTTCCTTGATGAAGTCTCCAGAGCCATAGGGACTTCTGACCTGTCCATAACAGAACAGATTACAGACAGGAAACAGATTCTGTTTCAGGCTTTCAATACACTCCGTATTGTCCTCGCCCCAGTTGTCACCGTCGGAAAACTGAAAACAGTAAATGTTCCAGAGTGCCGGGGGAAAGTCCCGTTTGATGATGTAATCTGCAGCCCGGTAAGCGGATGAGATACGCGTCCCGCCACTTTCACGAACGCGGTAAAACGTATCTTCATCCACTTCATGAGCGACAGCATCATGCACCACATAACGGCGTTCGATTCCGTCGTACTGACGCTTGAGCCAGGTGTCGATCCAGAACGCTTCGGTACGGACAATCTCTTTCTGAACATCGGTCATGGAACCGGAGACGTCCATCATATAAATCACAGCAGCATTGGTATGTGGTTCGTTAACGGTCTTCCAGCTGCGAAAGCGTTCGTCATCCCGGGTGGGCACGATCGTGGGATCGCGGGGATCATAATTATTGGAGGCGATCATTCGCCGCAAGGCGCGTTTGTAGGTTCGCTTGAAATGCCGTAGTGAATCGGGACCGGTCGGCCGGATCGATGTATAACGGTCTTTCTGAGACGTCAGTGCATCGTCGCCTTTCGGCTCAATCCGAGGCAACTCCAGGGCTTCGCCGAGCATGTCGGCCAGTTCTTCGAGGGACATTTCCACCTCGCGGATATGCTGCCCCCGTTCATTACCGGCCTGCCCCTGACCATCGCCTTCCGATTTCCCGCGACCAATCGGCTGACCGACTTCGCCTTCGCCCTGCCCGACGCCGCCACTCCCTTTTTCACCATGCTGAAAATGGGGAATCTCGATATTGGGCACGGGAATACTGACCGTTTCCCGGCCTTTACGTCCCAGCATCTCTCCGTGATTGATATACTTCCGGAGCTGCTGGCGGACCTTCCCTTTGATGATTTTATCGAACCGTTGCTGGTCCCGATCAATTCTGCGCACCATGCTGTCGAGCCCCTTTCAAAACAGGGAATCAGAGTTAGCAGCGTTTTAAACTCTTCCTTCTTATCCTGTAATCAGAGTCATTTCACTGGTTCAGGTTTCCCTGGCCGCTTAAGCGGCGTCACTGTTCTTTTTAGAATCGCCACGAGCGAAGATACTGGCAACGTACTGCAGCACATCAGTAGCCGATTCTTCGTCGTAGCCGTAATTGCGGATCAGGCGGGCCTTGACGATATCGATCTTCTCCTGTGTATCTGCATCGACCACGTTCGAAACCAGGCTGGTCAGCTTGATCGTGTCCTTCTGATCTTCGAACAGTTTCATCTCCAATGCCTTCTGCAGGCGTTCGTTCGTCTTGTAATCGAAGGTCTTACCATCCAGGGACAGCGCTCCGATGTAGTTCATGATCTCACGACGGAAATCATCTTTACGTGTATCGGGAATGTCAATGCGTTCTTCAATCGACCGCATGAGGCGTTCATCCGGCTCTTCGTATTCGCCGGTAAACTTGTTCTTCACACGTTCCTTCTGTGTGTAGGCTTTCACGCTATCGAGATAATTGCCGCACAGACGGGTGAGTGCCTCTTCATCAGCGGCAATCGCACGTTGTACTTCGTTCTTCACGATATCGGTATACTCCTCTTTCACCACGGTGATCAACTGACGATAGTGATCGCGCATTTCATCGTTGGCAATTAAAGAGTGATGCTTGAGCCCCTCATCCAGTTCGTTAAGCAGCATGAACGGGTTCAGGTTGGAGCTATGCGAATTGACCACCAGGGCATTCGAAATCTTATCCTGCACATAGCGGGGTGAGATCCCGAACAGGCCTTCGGACTTGGCTTCTTTGCGGAGCTGCTCGACATTCTCGGTCGTGAAGCCCGGCAGAGACCGTCCGTTATAGAGATGCATTTTCTGAATCAGAGTCAGACCATGATGCTTAGGCGTTTCGAGTCGCGTGAGCACAGCCCACATCGCACCGATTTCCAATGTGTGTGGAGCAATATGTTTCCCACGCACGCGTTTGGAGTTGTAATCCTTCTCGTAGATCTTGACCTCTTCGCTCAGCTTGGTGACATAAGGGACGTCGATCTTCACCGTTCGGTCGCGAAGTGCTTCCATAAATTCGTTAGACTGCAGACGACGGTATTCGGGTTCGTTGGTATGCCCGATAATTACCGTGTCGATATCCGTCTGTGCGAATTTTTTCGGTTTGATCTTATGTTCCTGAGAGGCTCCCAGCAGGTCGTACAGGAATGCCACATCCAGCTTGAGAACTTCGATAAATTCAATCAGCCCCCGGTTGGAGACATTGAATTCGCCATCGAAGTTGAATGCACGGGGATCACTCTCGCTTCCATACTGGGCAATCTTGCGATAGTTGATGTCCCCGGTCAGTTCGGTTGAGTCCTGGTTCTTTTCGTCTTTAGGCTGGAACGTACCAATGCCGATCCGGTCCTGTTCAGAAAAGATAATGCGTTTGACAACGATCTGTTCCATGACCTTGGTCCAGTCGCCATCCGCTTTTTCCAGCCGTTCATTAAAAATAAATCGACTCAACGGGCAGACTTCGCCACTGATCTCCACCGAGTACGAGGTTTCATCATCGATGTCGCGTCCCTCGTTCAAGTAACTGCAGAGTTCCTGGCGATACTTCATCGGCACCAGTTGCAGAGGGTCGCCATTCATGGGATCCCAGAGAATGGTGCCGTCTTCTTCTTTCCAGCCGAAGGTGTAAAGTGCGCCTTCTTCTGTGCGGGAATAACGTTCCAGTCCCTGTTTAAGCAGGCGGGCGATGGTTGATTTTGAACTCCCCACCGGTCCGTGCAGCAACAGTACCCGGCGTTCGCTGCCATACTTGAGTGCAGCAGACTTGAAGACGTTGACCAGTTCCATCAATGGCTTGGACAGACCGAAGATGCCATCGCGACCGTCATTAACGGGATCATCGAAAAAGCGGTAGCGGATGAGCCCCTTCTTACCCTCGACGGGATAAGTCCCATAACTCATGATCATGTCGTACACGCGTTGAAACGCGGTGCGAGTCACTCTGTGATCTTTGCGAACAATATCAAGGTACTCATCGAAAGTCCCCTGCCAATGTTCCTGACGAAACAGATCTGAATTCAGTTGACCTGAAATCCGAGTTAAAAATGATCGACCATTTTCCATGGGACTCCTCCTCCTGGCGTCACGACTTGCTTTCTTGCAATTCTCGTGGAAGGCCAATTAGTTCGAGGTAATTGATTTTGATTTGAATAAGGGCTTTTTCGAGTGCTTCTGCCTTTCACATAGACCGAAAATTAATCATCCAAGAGACACAAACTGCGCAGGGATAGTTCCCTCATTCATTATGAAAAACGAAATGAGGTTATTTACAGGACCATCCATGGCCAACACCAAATTGTTAAAAGGGATGTTCGTGTGGACGTGACTCGATTGGTTTCAGGGCATGCCACACAGGAATGTTAGAGACCGAATATCATGTTTCGAGCAATACCATTATTTCCCACGCCTCAGATCGAGACAATACCAATCTTAAACGGAGCGTCTTGTCGGCTTCTTTAAGGACTTTAACGATCTCGGATAAGTGGCTGCCTGATAATCAGTTAGAGAACTCTATCCTGAAGCAACAACTCAAGCGGAATTTCAAACTTAAGTAGCTGAACGAAGCGACCCTTCTCGCATTAGACAGTGAATTTCCCCTGTTCTCTCTTACGATAAATCAGGATCTAACCCACTGGTATTCTTACGTAAAAGAACAACAGAATGTGAGAACAGATTTCTGATGGGAACCAATAATACGAACCGAAATACGGACCGTGAAATCAGAGCAGTGAGACGAGCGGGACAGTCTTATTGAGCAAGCATGGTCTGAATGAGTTTGATAATTCGATCTTCAACACCAGGCTGAAAAGGTCCGTGCCAGCCGAAATATTTCATCGCTCCACCGCCCTCATAGCCCCCTTCTTTCAGTACTCGTTCGGAGGGGACATAAGCGAAGACCTCGTTACAATAACCGGCTACCCAGAGATGTTTCACAGCGATTTCTTCGTGCAGACGAATGGCATAGTCGATCACCGTTTCCCCTCCCAGACCGATCAGAGTCAGATCCCCTCCGAACTCAAAGATCTGCGCTGAGAAAGGATACGACTTGGGAATGCTGCCCTGCTCTTTCAGTTGTCCCAGCAGGTAATCCGTCAGCCGCTGGGTGTAGACATCTCCCTTCCCTTTTTGTGATTCGAGTTCTGCTTTTGAGGGAGGCGCTACAAAGGGGAGATCGGTACGTTGAAACCGGACAGTCAGCGGTCCACGAACGGGATCAAGCTTCTGTTCTACCGCTCGGCTGACCGCCTGGGCCAGTGCCGTCCCGTGCTGTTCGGCCAGTTCCATCGTGCCCCGGGGATGCGGGTTGGCATCGCCTCCACAACCAAGCATGAACAAGGCCAACGTCCCCGGATACTGTTTCTCAAGCGCAATTTGTGCAAAGCCGGCGTAATCGCCACAAAATTCAAACAGGGCAATTGTGGTATTATGACAGGCGTAGCCAAACAGAATTGCCCGCAGTTTGCCTTCGCTGTCTGTCACCTTCAAAACAGGCACACTGTGATCGACGGGGCCATCCGGATTGATCCGTCCACGACGGTTAATCGCAAAGGTGGCCTTCTCTTCTCCAAAGCTGAGATTAGCTGGCTCAAGCGATTGCCTGGCTTCTACGATGACTTTCACCAGCTTTCCCTGCAGTGTCTCCGCGTAGTCATCGACGTCCTTCTGCTGCTCTGGAGTAAAATCGTAAGCGAGTGCAGCACATCCCTTGACGACCGGGCTGCAATGCGTGTGCGAAGAATTGAGCATAATTTGAGCACGACTGATTCCGGTCTGGTTGGTGACTCGTTTGCAGACCGCATCGGAGATCTCGCGGGTCAGGCCAATCAGGTCGGTCGTCACAATCACCGCCCGTTGTCCCTGTGGGTCTTCAAACACCAGTGCTTTGGCCCAGAGTGGATGCTGGGTGCTTTGTGCGGGTTTCTTGCGGGAGGCATAACCGGCCAGCCAGATGTTTTTTGCAGGAGTGATATCAACCCGCGACTGACCGACCTTCCAGTCTGCGGCAATCAGGACGGAGTAATTTCCCCCAAACAGTCCAATCAGAATCACCAAAAGCGTCTTCTGCATTGTCGTCAACATCTTTGAATCCCTTAGAAAATAACCGGCCTCACGCACATTGTCGCATCGACCAGCTGAGGTATCACATAAACACGGTTTTATCTTACAACCTGTCGACTTGAAAACGAAGTCTCAGCGGAGGGGACGCTGTTGACAATCCTCTTCCACGGGCTACGATGTTGCCTGTAATTCAACCGTTGAAACTGACTTCGACCGGGAGCAAAAGACATGGACGACTTCATAGCGGCTCTACCCAAGGCGGAACTGCATCTGCACATTGAAGGAACGCTGGAACCGGAACTGGCGTTTCAACTGGCCGACAAGAACCAGGTTTCGCTCCCGTTTGCAACCGTCGCTGAAATGCGGGCCGCCTATGACTTTCAGGACCTGCAATCCTTCCTGGATCTGTACTATGCCTCGATCAGCGTCGTCTGCACCGAGGAAGACTTCCATGACCTGACACTGGCCTACCTGAAAAAAGCGGACTCTCAAAACGTCCGCCATACCGAAATCTTCTTTGATCCCCAGTCGCACACGGCGCGTGACATTCCCATGGAAACCGTATTGAACGGTATTACCTCCGCCCTGAAACAGGGGGAAAGGGAGCTGGGCATCTCTTCCCGATTGATCCTCTGCTTTCTGCGACACCTGTCGGCTGATTCTGCCTGGGAAACACTCCAGCAGGCGCTTCCCTTTCGCGAGCAGTTCATCGGCGTGGGACTCGATTCCTCCGAAGTAGGACACCCGCCCTCAAAATTCGTCAAGGTCTTCGAAGAAGCACGTCGTAATGGCTTACACATTGTCTGCCATGCGGGAGAAGAGGGTCCGCCCGAGTACATCACCGAAGCTCTGGACCTGCTGCATGCGGAACGCATTGATCATGGAGTCCACTGCATGGAAGACCCCGCCCTGGTCGAGCGACTGGCAGTAGAACAGATTCCGCTCACTGTCTGTCCACTTTCGAATGTGCGGCTCTGCGTCTATCCAGATATGTCTCAACACCCGATCAAGCGGATGCTGGAGGCAGGACTGCGGGTGACTGTCAATTCTGACGATCCACCCTACTTCGGTGGATATGTCAATGAGAACTTCACTGCAGTGCAGCAGGCACTTGACTTATCTCGACAGGAACTGATTCAGCTGGCACGAAATTCATTTACCTCTGCATTTCTCACAGACGCGGAACAACAGAAGCTGCTGGCAGAGCTGCCTGAGGAAATCGATTGAAACCGGCTCAGTTGAGTGTATCCAGCACCTGATTGAGGTACTGTTTCGTCTTCGGATCCAGCTTTTCATAGCCCTTTTCAGAGCGAGGCTGTTCCATCGCATGCCGCATTGCGTTATGCATCAGATAGCGGCCCGAATCGAGTTTCATGTGAATCGCATCCCGGTAGATGTCTGTAATCTGATCAAAGGGGGCCTTGCCGGATTTGATGTCGACATCGACCTGCTCCAGCAGATCAATAGCATGAGTCTGTTTGAATTTCCGCTCCGGGTATTTTTTCTGGAGCGCAGCCAGCAGTGCCTTTATATATGCGGGGCTGTGCTGCAGTTTTCCCGAGATTTCCTGATTCTGGTATTCATCCTCCCGGGTCGCACTGCGCGCCCAGCCGGTATGAATGATGAAGGTCGCCTTGGGCTGCATCTCAATCCATTGGGAAATCGTATCCACATCTTCAGCGAGTGTGGAACCGTAGTGCGGTTGTACGGAGATCAGATCGTACTGCTTCTCCTTAAGGGCGGCCGGCCATAGAGTCGAAGTTTTGACGCAAGGTTGTTCCGGGTGTTCATGGATATAAGGCAGGCTCTTGCCACAATCCACGTGCCACTGCACATCGCCGTCGAGTAATGCCGGAGCGGTATCCCAGGTCAGAGAGTTACCGATCAGGTAATAGCTTTTCGCTTTCTCTTCGGCCCGCAGAGAGACGCTGGAACACAGAATTCCCACTGTTGTGAGACCAAGAACAAACAGGTTGAACAGCCTGGACATGGGAAGCATCCTTCTGAGAGCGGACTGAAAGGTTAAGCGGCCATCCCTGAGAAAACATACCCCCGGCAGGGTTCGAACCTGCGACCTATGCTTTAGGAAAGCAACACAACGCAGATAATCATATTTTAGCCGAAGGGCGATCACAGGAAACAGCACGTATTGTAACCTCTGCTGCATCCTGAGAACAGTCCCTGTATAATACTTGAAAGGCGTACGGATGCCTGAGTGTTGATCAATCTAGTGATCAGTTGGAATATTTGATTTGACCGGGCGCGGAGTAGCCCTCCCGTTGGTCGTCTCTGGTGTGAAAGATCATCCGTCATACCAGAGATGGCCAGCCCGGACTTAAGGGATGATGACATGACGGAAGGCAGCAAGCAGCCTGTTAAGTACACGAGCGACTTCAACGGGCTGGAGAAATGGTTCACCCATTCAATCAGAAGGCTTAAGCTAAGTTCGATTCTTATTGATGACATCATGAGAGACGAGCGGAATCCGGTTGAATGTGCCTCCACCAGAATGAGACTTGATGAGTTCGCATCAGATTGTACAGATCATTCATGGGAAAAAGCAGCACTAGATAACTTTGATTCCTCCGGGTTGTCACAGGTCGTAGTTGATATTAAGAGGGCAAACGGCAAACAGATATCGTACAAGCGGCATCAGGTCGAGATTGACAAGGAAACATTCAATACGGCAGTAGAGGCGCTCATTCATCTGCTGAGATTGATTTCAAATCTGCGGCATGGATTCTTTTCTGATAAAGCTTACAGGAGTGAGTTGTACGATGAACACAAAGCAGAGCATGGAGAGGAAGCTGCAGACGAGTTCAAATATAATTACATTCGATTCCATGTTGGTCTTCTCTCGGAATATGGCTTGAACGTTAAAACTATCATCAAGCTGAAAGAAGTGTTTGAGCTGCAGAAGTTCGGGTATCTCTCTGCGGCAGATGAAAAAGGTAAGTTGGATTCGGAAATATTAAGGTCGAAAGAAGAGAGTAGTCAGCTAGATTCTTCATCCGAATCGAATGTAAAAAATGTAAATAGTCGAAAAAAATCACCAGAGGGTGATGTACTGGATCTGTGCATGCATCTACGCGACAACTGGGAGCCCCGAAAAGAGAGCCAGTTAGCCAGAAAGTTCTTTGAAGGAACCCCCGCTGCTAAAGTGTGGCTGTCTAAGTTGAACATGGCCCGGAAATGGAAGGAGTTGTGGCATCCCGATCATATGTAAATAGTTTGTAAACAGAACGTAAATCTATAGCCGTTTCCGAATTAACCCCGTCTTTTCAGGCGGGGTTTTTTCGTTTTAATGAGGGTATCGCAGGGGCAACAAAGGCCCATTAACGGTAAACCTCAGTAACGAAAAGTAAGGAGATTCAATCATGGTGAGGGCAGCAAGCCAGCAGACATCAAAAGCGGTTCCAGTCGGTGAGATTGAACCGGACAAGCTGTATTCACTCGAGGCCTTTAAAAAGGCGTCTGGGCTGAAAGACTGGGCATTGAGGAGCGCCCGTAAAGGCGGTCTGAAGATGCATCAGGCCGGAAATAGGAAATTCGTGAAAGGCTCTGATTTTATTGAGTATCTCGAATCACTGGGCAGCAAGACTGCATAACGAAACAACCCCAGAGCGGGCAGGCTCCGGGGTTGCAACTTTGTATCCATTGGACACACGAAAGAACAATTACATTATGTTGAATAATTCAGAGAACTCAACCCCATTACGGAAAAGCAGGTTTACTTTCCACTCCATCTACTTGACGAGCACAGAGCCTGCAGAAGTGTCCGTCAGTCTCACCATTCCCGGCATTCTCTTTACGCTCAATTCCACTATGGCCGGGAGTCAATTCTATTCTTATCCCCAGTTTCAAACGGTCGTTTCCCTGGAACATGCGGTAATCCCCTATGTCCCAGAGATCGAGCAGGAACAGTGTATCCCCACTCGATCCCGTTTATGGCGTGAGTTGATCACTGCTGCAGTCCCAGAGATGGTTTAAGGAGGTGCGACCATGAATAAAGACATCAATTCAACAGAGTTAAAACAGGTTGTAGTACGCGAGATCGACGTTGTAGCAATGCTCGTCGATCAATCGGACTGGGGAGCGGTTGTGCTTCGCGTTCGCGTCTATGAAAACAAGTTCTCCTGTGATCCGGTGCGACCATTCGAAATCGTAGACGTTCAAATGGACTACGATCAACACGAAGACTTCCATCAGTTCAGGCGTTGTATGACGACACAACACGCAATCAAACCGCGTGTGATCGGCGTTGATGAGTTCATAGACGATCTGGCGTTGCTGAATAAGGTCTGGGCGTCCTATCTGGCTGAGAATATCGGGCAGTACAAGGAAGCTCTCAGGATGGAGAATCCAGAGGCTTACGAATCCGAGTTGAATCAGGGATTCGATGGAGGTGCTGAGTGATCCAGAAAACGACTCACTACGATAAGGATACGGTGGTGAGTCAGGCCCAAGGTAGAGCGGAAGAAATTCTGCTCTATTTTGGGGTGCCTGCTCAATCACTTACTGGCAAGCATTGTGAATGCCCCAAGTGCGGAGGCAAGGACCGTTGCCGGTTCGATTCCGCAAAGGGCTTTCTGATCTGTAACCAGTGTTTCAATAAAGGGAATGGAGATGTTATCTCAGCCGTTCAATGGTGGCTTGAGTGTTCATTTTCCGAAGCGGTAAACAGGATCGGGGAATACCTGAATGTTTCCCACTCCCAGCCAGTGAAGAAACAGAAGCCACCAGCCAAAAAGAAGCCTTTGATTGATCAGATACAGATCCTGGATCAGGACTGGGACAAGTTCAGCGAGCTGGCAGCACACAAGCCACCAGCGACACCTGAAGCGGTCGAGGCGGCAGGGGCTAAGCTCTGCAGTTGGCCAGCATGGAGGCCAGAATCGGAGCGGTTCGAGTGTGTGGCGTTCCCTGCTTACAACGGCACTGGTGAGCCGTCAGCATGGATTCTGTATCGGGTTGACGGTCAGCACTTCCCAGCGACCAAGACGGCAGGAGAGAGGAAAACTCACCTTCTGGCAGGATCTAAAGACGGTCTAATTTTCTTTGGTGATCGGGCGTCTTTCCTATCTGCTGAGACAGTCATAAAGGCCGAAGGGCTACCAGATGCACTGGCGATCTACTCACAACTGCCTGAAGGATTCACAGTGATCACAAACGTCTGCGGCGCGAAAGGAGCGGCGATCAAATGTTGAAGGAACTGATTGAAGGTAAGAAAGTAATTGTGTTCGGTGATAATGATATATCCGGCAGAGACGGAGCGGAGGCGTTCGCGCGGTCTGTTTTCCCGTATGCCTCTGAGGTCAGTCTGTCTTTTCCTGATGGGCCGGTGACAGAATCCAACGGACGCGACATCAGAGATCAAATGAACGATAACAGCCAGAAAGGAATCAGCCCGAAAGAGACGCTACAGCAACTGATTGACCAGGCTGCACCATTCCAGCCGGTCGATGATGAACCAGCACAGGATGAGACCGACGACAGCGAAGAAGACGAAACCGGAGACGATGAAACGCAGGTCGAGTGTCAGCCGTTCCCAGTTCACTGCTTTCCTGCAGTCATGAGAAATTATGTCATGGCCGGGAGCGAGTCTCTCAAATGTGATCTTTCCTTTATCGCAGGCCCGTTGTTAATCGTCATGGCTTCCCTGATCGGTGCGGCGCGGGTGCTGATGCCTACTCGGGATTGGCGTGTTCCTGCGACTCTCTGGAGCGTTGTAATCGCAAACAGCGGTAGTATGAAATCCCCCGCTCTCAAGCTGGCAACTGCTCCACTCTACAAGCTGCAGGCCAAAGCACATATCAGGAATGTTGAAAAGCTGGAGGAGTACGACAAACGAAAGGCGATCTATGAAATCAGGATGAAAGAATATCTCAAAGAAGTTGCCAGAGGTGAAGGCCAGCCACCAGATGAGCCAGAGAAACCGGACGAGCCGCGCATTGTGGATAAGATTGCGGGGGATGTTACTTTTGAGCGATTAGCTCACATGCTCAAACATAACCGGAAAGGCGTTCCCCTGATCAATGATGAGCTATCAAAGCTGATGAGCAATCTTAACAAGTACAACGGCTCAAAAGGATCTGATGAGGCTGTGCTCCTGGAAGGGTATAACCTTGGATTGATTCAGGTTGCCAGGAAGCATGATCCAAACGATTTGTTTGTCCCTAATTCCTCAATCTGCATTGGCGGGACCATTCAGCCGGAAATCTACAAGCGGACCATGTGCGGCAGCTATCGTGAAAGCGGTTTTATGTCTCGGTTCCTGAAGCTCTATCCCGATAGATCAGCGAAGCAGTATCCGGGCAAAGGCATACCGGATGAGATCAAAGACGCGCTCATGCACGTTGTCGAGCTGCTCGACCAACTACAACCAGAGGAACCGGAGCCGGGCGTATACAATCCACTCCCGATATATCTCAGCAATGAAGCCAAGACGGAATATAAGAAGTTCCACAGGTGGCACAATGCCGAAGCTCTCACCATGAATGGCGATCTTGCGGCTGAATGGTCAAAGCTGGAAGAGATACCGCTTAGGCTCTCTCTGATCTTCCACTATGTCCAGAATATCACTGAAAGCCGGATTCCTGATCAGGTCAGCGCTGAGACCATGCTTAACGCTATCGAGCTGGCAGAGTGGTTTAAGAATGAATCGAAGCGCGTATACCGTCTGTTCGGCTCTGAGGATGGCATTGAAGAGACACCACAGCAGAAGCAGCAGAAACGGTTGATTCGCTTTGTACGTCGAAAGGGCGGCAGTGTGAAGCCTAGAGACGTTCAGCGATCTTTGCGGGGATTCAGAACTGCTGAGGATGCAGAAACGGCATTGAATGAGCTGGTTAAGAATAGCGTTGGAGAGTGGGCAAGCATCGACACGAATAAACAGGGGATGCCATCCCGAGTATTTCAGTTATTCACTAAGTCTACACGTCGACTGCCGACATCTGACCAGAAAACAAGCGATATTAGTGGAGTTGTCGACACTGGTGACGGAAACGACGACTCCCAGCCGTTAGCAGAATCAGCCACAGCGCCGGAGGATCTGGGGGATTTTTTGGAATATCTGGACTGATAAAAGGCATGGCTGGCGGGCGGGTCCTTTCCAGCCTTTTACTAGCTGAGGTGCTTCGATATCTCAAGAATTTTCATCAACAAGGGGTAAAAAATGGCTTCTTCATCTTCAGGTTTTGACAGTGATTTTAATGAATCGACTATAGCCGGTTGTGCTCGTTTCTTTAGTGTCTCAGAGAGAACTATTTCATATTGGCTCGCAGAGGGTTGCCCCGGTGAGAGGGGCAGATACCCGCTACCTGAAATGGTGGAATGGGCGAAGGCCAACAAGTGGTTCAAATCATCCGATCCTATGCTTGCCGGTGGCGACAGCGACAATCTGGAGCGATACAGGGGCTTGAAGGCTGATCTTGCTGAAATGGATCTGCAGGAGCGGCGGCAGCAGATGGTCAATCTGGATGCAATTAAGCCTGCTTTCATCGGTGCTCTGGGGCATATCAAGAATGCCGGTGAGAAACTGGATAGGCAGTTCGGGAACGAGGCGTTAGCGATCCTGCTGGATGCATGGGACCAGGCTATGGAATACATCGCAAACGAACTACCAGACGACGAGAACGCGACAGAGTCTACAAGCTGAGTCACAGGGGTGGGGGCTTTTCATCGCTAGAGGCTGCGAAGACCTGAACCACACATCGCATCTGCTTTTTTCGCGTGCGTTATTTTCACTTAGGGGGGTATGCAATGCCAAGAGCACCAAAACTGATAGGAGCCAGACGTAAGAGCAAACGGGTTGATAACCGTCAGTCAGCCAGCAAGAGGGGGTATGGCTACCGATGGGGCAAGTACAGCAGGCAGAGACTGAGGGAGTATCCCGAATGTGTGAGTTGTGGACGTGAAGCAGAGGCGACAGACCATATCATTCCAGTGACTGGGCCGGATGATCCGTTGTTCTGGGATTCGTCCAATCATCAATCGCTGTGCAAGTCATGCCATAGCAGCAAGACAGCGAGCGAATCGAACGGAATGAAGATAGGGAGAGACAACTACCGGCGTGCGGGGGTACGGGGGTACGGGGGCTAAATAATCGCTAGGGCTTTTTAGACTCAGAACCACCAACCGTTTCACGTATCTTTTTAGTCAAAATTAAAGCAATCCACGAAGAACAAAGGAGTAGATAATCATGGTAAGGGGACGTAGACCAGACTCAGTGGAGGATCATATCCTGGCCGGGACTTTCAGGGCAGATAGACATGGTTCAACAGACGACGAAGCGAAGACACCAGAGGGAAGACCAGACGCGCCTGCAGACATGCCGGAAGCGGTGCGGTTGATCTGGGATGAGATCGTTCAACAGCTGGACGAAATGGGAATAATCTCCCCCGTCTACAAGCTGCCGTTGGTCAGATACTGTTACATGGTCAATCGGTGGCAGGAGGTCTGCAACTGGATCGAGGAAAACGGCGTAACGGTCGAAGGTCAACATGGTCCGAAGACAGCGCCACAGGTTGCGATTGAGCGTAACCTCTGTTCTGAACTGGTGAAGCTGGAAAAGGAGTTCGGACTCACTCCAGCGACCAGGAAGGGACTGAAGGTAGTTAATCCACAGCCAAAGAAAAAAGGCATTGCCACCAGAGACAGGAGAAGGGGCTAATGGACTGGGCACCATCGCGCGATAAGCGGAATCTGAAGCAGTGCCAGCCAAGGCAAGGAATGATCTGTAATCGCGCAATGGTGAACAGGTCAGAGGCTGGATCTGGTGGGAATGCTGGATTCTATGGGGGGTGTCGACATCTTCCAGTAAACTACTTTGATTTCAGGGGAGATATCGGCAGTCGACGTGTCTGCAGTGGTGTGAAAGTCAGAAACCAGCATAACCAATGCCTGAACACTGGCCGGAGATATGGCTTGACGGATGCGAGGACAGCAGGGATACTGCATCCTTCTAAAAGCCGAAAGGCACATAAGAGTTACATTCTAAAATCCAATAAGAAGACTGGAGTGCAGGCACTTGGAAAGAGTGCGTTAGCCGTGAGGCGCGCGGGTGGCCTCTTATCCACCTTAGAAGCTCTTTTTGAGTGCCTGCGCTCTTTTTTACGCGCTGTACTCTCTCAGCGTGTGGAAAGGTGTCAATTATGGACACTCTTAACCCCTCTTGCGTTTGTGACACTCACTCCCCCCTGGAAGCTCTACTGCAGCGGTCAACAGACTGGGAAGCACTGGAGCCGGTGACACCTCCCCCTTTTGGCAATCCCTCTCCTGATGATGTATTGCGACTGGATGCCAAACGCCACAACTGGCCAGTGTATCTCGTAAATGTGCCAGATGACTGGGAGCCTAATTGCTGGCGGTCAGTTCCTCCCCATACGCAGACCTACAGGAAAGCCAAGACTGCGGCAGAGGTGGCAGCGATCCTGAACCGTGAGCGAATCGCCAATAGTAAAGATGGCTATGTGTCTCACTGGTTAATCCGGGTTCGAGTGGGCGGCAGATACGCAAACCTCAGCGTAGCGTTAAACACTCCCTTTAAGCCAAGATCAGAATTCGATCTACCCCCGGCATTCATCACGATTGATGGAGGCCGTGAGCAGTGTAAACAGATTGTAGGCGAGCTGAATAACCGTCTTGATAATCCGACCAATGGCGAGAAACGCAAGCGGGCTTATATCGCGCGGTCGATCTGCCCCGGTGATCTGCAGTAGTCGATTCTCCCAGTCTGGCAGGGATGCCGGATGGGATTTCATGCCATACATCGCAGGAGGCCACAGAATCGCCTGTAATGCGATATCGGCATTTATTGAACATTGACACCAATATTAAATCTAATCGCGTCAGAGCGGCACTGGTGAGGCCGTTTTCTGATGCAGGTAGAAAAAGGGAGCGACATAGCAATGAAGGCAGTAAAAGTAATCATCGTCAAGCGTAGCAACAGCAATAACTATTATGCCCGGTGGACTGATCCGGTAAACCTGCGGGAGTGTCGCAAGAGCACAGGAACGGCAATCAAGAGAGATGCGGAGCGTTTTGCTCTGAGGTTGGAAAAGGAGATCAACGAAGGAGGATACTACAACCCACAAAAAGCCAAGTGGCAGGACTTCAAGGAACGATATGAAACAGAAGTATTGCCCGGATTCGCGGACACTTCAGCCGAGAAAGCAAAGGTTGTGTTTCGTCAGGTTGATGAGTACATCAAGCCGAATCTGCTGATTCAGATCGACGCAAACGCGATCAGCAAAATGGTGAAGGACATGCGGGAGGATGGACTTGAAGACGTCACAATCAAAGGCTATCTGATCTACATCAGGTCTGCTCTGAACTGGGCGCAGTCTATCGGGTTGCTGAAGACCGTTCCGAGATTCCCAAAATTCAAGCGTATCCGAGAAGAGAAGGCAATGCGCGGGCGTCCTCTCTGCAAAGAAGAGTTTGAGCGGATGCTAACAGCCGTTCCTAGTGTCTGCGGTGAGAAACAGGCCGAATCATGGAAGTTCCTGCTTCGGGGCTTGTGGTGCTCTGGATTGCGTCTGGCTGAGGCCCTGGATCTGCACTGGGACCGTGAGGATAAATTGTCCGTAGACTTCTCTGGTAAGCGTCCAGTGCTCAGAATCCGCAAAGAATCGGAAAAGGGGAACCGGGACCGACTATTGCCGATGGTCCCTGAATTCGCTGCTCTACTTGATGAAGTACCAGAGGACGAGAGAACAGGCCCTGTATTCAATCCACTGGCCCGGAAGAAACGAACCGAACGAATGCTTTCTTCAACCGTCTCAAAGCAGATTGCCAAGATCGGAGAGAAAGCCAATGTTGCCGTAGGTGACAAAGGGAACATTGATAAGGAGACCGGGAAGCGTAAACCCCGCTATGCGTCTGCTCATGATTTGCGCCGGGCTTTTGGTCAACGTTGGTCCCTGAAGGTGATGCCAGACGTTCTCATGCTGCTGATGCGACATTCCGATATTGATACCACAATGAAGTATTACGTGGGCAGAAATGCACAGAAAGCAGCAGAGGCGATCTGGGCTGCAGATGCGGAGTCGAGTCCAAATCAGACCCCTGAAAATACAATAAACAAGATAGCCTAGCTTCTCTACTTAAATTATAACGTGGGAACAATCACTTTGTTTTAGACACAGAAAACCGCAACGGTTACAATCCATGCCTGGATAGGGTTCCAGTCTAATCTATATGTGAAATTTCAGCTTAGTAGTAAATACCAAAATAATTCGGTCTGCATTGAGTCAGGTGAAAATCTAGATGGCGACCACAAAAGCAATAACAAAGATGAGAGTCGATATAATCGTCATTTGTGGTTTCACAAGCGTCCTGCTGGGGGGGTTATGGATGCGCAGCTTTACGTGCAGCGAAGAGTTCGTCTGCAGGGCGCCCATCATCAAGCCCTTCAGTATTTGGTCTGGAGTGGGACGAATTGTTCTCACGTTGCACTCTCAGCCGGTTGGGGGAGTGGGCATTGATTACCTTGGTCCTTGGGATCAGGGGGACCGATGGCATGCCACACAACAGCGGACGGACCGAGCTATAAGGACAACGCTGGGCTTTGGAGCAGGCAGGATATCGAACGGACAGTTCAGACTGATGATACCGTATTGGTTTCCTGTGCTCTTCGCCGTAAGTCTGGCTGCGGCTTGTTTGATCAGTTCGCTGACATTACGGCTACGCACAACGCAGGACACACCCACATCCAATCACTAATGCGGATTCAGTGATCAATTCAGTGATCAGTGACCAGCCAGAGGAAGTAGCCGAAGAGATCCAGCAGGATTGAGGCTATAAATAAAGGCGTTTGAGAATACCCCCGGCAGGGTTCGAACCTGCGACCTATGCTTTAGGAAAGCATTGCTCTATCCAACTGAGCTACGGGGGCCAAGTCAACCTAATATAGTTATGGCTCCGGGCTTTCGTCAAACGACAGCTTCTCACGTTTTGAGAGTGACACCAAAAAGACGAGGCAGGCTCGGTTTTCGGCTCAGTTCATCGGTTCCGCTTTAACATAAAGTTCCGGGGGGGCTTTCTCGTAATATTGGAACATGGCGGGACAGATCCAGCCTTCCATATCAGAATCGGCAAAACGGTAATAGTTGCCACCCCGGTCCCCCCGCAGCCAGACCAGCTTTTTCTGATACTCGGGGAAGGGATTTGAGGAGAAGATCAGGCGAAATCCCTGATCGGCATCGGGGATATCTTTCACGATCACATCGATCATTTCAGGTACTCCCGCCACAAAGGGTTCCTGAACGAGGCCGGCAGAACTGTCGTCGAAGACCCAGGTTCCCTGGTGTTTGTAAGGCGCAATGACCATGATCGCATTCTGTCGGGGCAGTGAATTCCTGAACGGCAACAGCCGGAGTTGCCAGGCAATGCCGAGGGCGACCAGGATCAATCCAAGTACTAAAATACTCAGGCGGCCCCAGTGAGTCCGTGGTGTGCTGGTCTCGGCGGGAGTCGTTTCATCGGTCATGTGGTGTTGCTCCTGTGGGATCTATCAGTTGTCCGTTTCTATCAGTTTAACTGATTGTCCGCCAAAAGCGAAAACTTTGTCTTCCGTCATTGAGATTGACGACATTAATAGAAGACCTGGATTCTATCGATGGACGAGACAACGTGGCAAAACGCAGACAAAACGAACAGAATCAGAATGTAAATCAATGGGTTGCCGCCTTTTGCGGGCTCATTCTGGGAATCCTGCTTGAAGCAATACTCGGCAGTTATTCCTGGATGGAGACCGGGCCGATGCTCCGATTTCAGAGCGGGGTTCGCTTGCCAATCGTCGGTCCACTGCTGGGTGGAGCTCTGGCCTACCTGTTTGCACTTCATTTTGGACAGGTCAAATTGAAAGGTGCCCTGAGGCACAGCATCGTCGGGGCGATTGTCGGCCTATTGATCGGCTACGTCCTGGGAGCTCTGGTACTGGCGCCCCTGATGGCGCAACAGGATCCCTACTACAACTTTCTCCGCAGCAAAGTCACCGCAGGTTACACCCGATTTTTCATCTTCAACGGCATGCCGCTCTGTGGAATCATTGGCTGCCTGATTGGCTTCATTTACAGCGTGAAACTGAAACGGCGATAATTTCACCCAACTGATACTGTCCTCTGGTCACCAGTTGTACTCAATCCCAATGCCTGTATTCCCTCCCCAGGAGATTGGAAACATCCGCCAGTTGCGATCCGCCTGCTGTGTGGCGTCGACTGCATTCGTAGCCACCCAGGCCATGTACCAGCCCAGGAACGCCTGCGAGGGATAATGGCGATTGTCATTCAGGCGAGATAATGGGGCCAGCGTGGAACCGGCATAATACAGCACTTTGAGCAATGGTCGATCAGTGACTTTGGCTGCTGCCAGGAAGGGAATGGCTCCCATGAAACTGTGGCCGCTGACACCGTTGTTGTCCTGAAAAGGCTTCCATTTCGCATTCGCTGACGTCTCTCCCGGGCGTGAAGCACCGGTGACAGATTGCATCGCCAGCATGGGTGGCGTACCGACAATAATCGCTCGAATTGAGCGTTCTCCCCATTCGCCAGTCGCATTGATCAGCGGCACCTTTTCAAACAACAGTCCGGCTCCCCAGGCGGCAGCAAACAGCGGTAAGGTATAGCGACCATTGCCCAGTTCTTTTTGCGCATGAAAAGTTTCCAGCCATTCATCGGACGACGCCCCCAGTACGCTGGACTGCAAATGATTCTGAATACCACCATCCAGCGATGTATTGGCTATCATCGCCCCCACCCCAAATCCGCCTGCCAGCCAGACCAGAGACTCTTTCGAGTAGTAGTGCTGATGGTCCTCTTTGATGCGACTCCAGAGTGAAGGTGGGGAAGTACCAAATTCTTCTTCAATTGAAGGATTCACACATTCAAAATCCCCCTCGATCCCTGCCAGCGGATCTTCCTGAAGGAATCCCTGGATTTGAATCCGTGTGGATTGTTGCGGGTTCTCCTCATTTTCGGTAAGTGAAGCTTTGAGGATATTCTCAGCTCGATGCAGAAGCCGTTTAAAACCAGAATATGGTTCAATACTGTCAGCTGTCGGACCATTTATATGAACCAGTCCCTCTACTGCATTTTGCTTTGGGGAGGCGTGAGAATCCATTTCAATGATCCGGCGAAAGCCTGGAGGTTCCACCAGCCTCATCGCTGATTCCGAATCGACACCGACGACCGTTTCAACGTGTGTTCTTTCCTTCATCATGATACAGCCGGTGGCCAGGTACATCAGCAGCAGATAACACAGGACCGGGAGCAGTCCGCTTCTGTACCTTGTGCGCAGAATCAGCGTCAAAATTGATTTCATAAATCTAAATTAGTCTAACTGGTAGACGGTCTAACGAGATGAAGGAGGATGTGAGCAAATGAGAGAGGTTGTGTACGCAGCCAGTCAGCCACGTGTCGTGAGAGAGGTGAACGCCATCCTTATGGAGAGAGTGAAACGGAGTTGTCGCGCTCCTGGCAACTCCGTCCCTCATCTCACTCTCAACCATAAATGAATAAAATGCTTTTCTGAAAAATGACTTAACCACACTTATGAAATCGAGGCTGCAGAATGAACAATTAAATCCGATCGTCTTTTTGAGATCTGGTGACTTTCAAATCAGGAAACCAGCGATCGGAGTAGTACAGTTCATAAGCAGACTGAAAGAGCGCAATCGCATTGTGGACCATTTCCTGATCCGGAATTTTCCGTTGATCCAGCTGATGGTTGGCCCGATTCAGTTCGAATTCTTCTACTGATTGTCCATAACCAAGTACAACCATCCGATTTTCTGAGTCCAGTAGTGCAACATCATGATTGTGCTGCATGATGGCACGACCGTGTCCGGGTTCTCTCTGGAGTACATCATAGCCAAAGAAGACAGAACGATAGTCACTCCCCAATCGTCCCATAATGGTCGGAGCAATATCCAGCGTACATCCCAGCGTACTGCAGCGTTCTCCCTGCCCCTTCCCATCTGGCTGGATCATCAATACCGGCACACGATAGGAACTCATGGGAAACAGTTGGCTGCCGGTAACGCGGGCTCCATGATCTCCCATCACCACGAAAATCGTATTTTTATAAAATTCGTGGCTCTGCGCTTCCCGGAAAAAGTATCCCAATGCCCAGTCTGCGTATTTCACAGCATTATTCCGAGTCTGTTCTGTCTCGGGAATCCGTCCCTCAGGATAGGTGTAGGGCCTGTGATTGGACACAGTCAACAGCGTTGCAAAGAACGGCCGACCGTTCTCCTGCAGTTTGTCGAGTTCCCCCAGAGCCTTGCGAAACAGATCTTCATCGCTGACCCCCCAGGCGTTGACAAACACAGGATCCTGAAAATCAGACTGTTCGCGAAAGTGATTGAAACCGTTGGCCTTCATGAAAGACCGCACACCATCAAAGAGTCCCCGCCCCCCGGTCATGAAGAGCCGCTCGTAACCTCGCTCAGCCAGGACATTCGCGATGGTAAAGACCCGTTCGGAATGATCACGTTTCAAAATGGATTCGGTCGGAATGGGAGGCATGGAGGTCATCACAGCCTCCAATGCCCGTGCCGTCCGATTACCGGTGGCATAAAAGTTGTCGAACAACAGTCCCTGTTTACTCAATTCATCGAAATGTGGAGTTAACCCCCGGTTATCTCCCAGTACGCCGATGAAGTCGGACCCCAGACTTTCTTCCAGAATGATAACAACATTGTAGTCTTTTTGTGGTTTACCCGTCGCCACCATTCGATCCACGGGATTACTTGACCCCGATTTCAAATGGTCGCCGGCCCCCACGATCTGTTCCCGTAAACGCTGATTCACTTCCTGATTTTCGAGTGTCAGGTAGTTTTTGTTGAAGTCGAAATGGCAGGTCCAGGCGTAATACACGAAACTGTACAGCCCGTTCCACGAGCATTCATTTGCCACGCGATCACGACTAACCTGACGGCTCTCTGCACTGGTGGATGTCCAGAGCAAAGCAATCGCCGTCAACACGGTGGCAAACAAACCAAGGCGACGACGGAAAGGGAGTGGAGTAGAAATCTGTTTCTGAAAATGATTTCTCAGAAGAAACCAGCAGCAACCACCAAACAATCCAACGACGGTCAACAGTTCTATGATCGGATACGACTCCCAGATGTTACAACAGACTTCACGGGGATAGACGATGTATTCAAACGCGATGTAATTCAATCGTGATTGAAATTCTTCGAAGAAAACAAACTCCGCGATGCAGATAAAAGGCAGAAACAGAAAGGCGATGATCCAGGTCAGATCGAAGAGACTCTGGTTAATTCGTCCCGAGGCACGTCGATTCGGTACAAATGTAAAATGCATCAGCTGGGGCATGATAAAGCAAAGTGACACCAGCACATCGAATTGCAGTCCCACGAGAAATACAGACAGCCCCTGAAGCAGGGTCAACTTATGCAGATCTGCATAAGCCACCATCATCACAATCCGTAGCGTCAGCAGAAAACTGAGCATGATTGCAAAAATGATGGCCAGAACTGTATATCTTCCGGTCCACTCCGCAAACCGCGCATACAACCGTTCGGGGAGGGCTGCTAATCTTCTCACTGGTCCGCAGTCAGCCGCCTTCGTCTCTGCATTGGTTTCTGTCAAATTGAGAAACGGCTCGGTTGTATAAATTCCTTTAGACATAGGTCGAAATTCCTTTTCTTCCCGGGCTGATGAGGTCGCCCCATACCCTGTTTCAGTTTCAGATCTCAAATCCGAAACCTTTAGTAATTCAATCTAAAAAAATACCAGGGGTTGAAATTCACTATACCCATGGGAATCCAGCCGCTTGCTGACGCAACCAGCCATACTCCTATATTTATAGTAGTCTGGTATAAATTTTTTTTGGCGGGTACGTGTATCACTACCGCGTTACATCGGGTAACACATTGTGGCGGGTGCTGTTTTGTTGCAACAGCTCATGCAGTTCCATCCGCCCGTTGTAAGTCTCGAAGTCATGCACTGAGACGCCGAAGTCATGCAGGGCATCAGCTGACCAGGTCGGCCAGGGAGACCAGTTGGCCCGCGGTGAAGCCAACACATCTACGGGGAGCCAGATAAATGCAGCCAGTAAAGTCGCCAGAACGAGACTGACAGAAGCCAGACCTCCGGACAGAGAAATTCGATGGTCTGTTTTGTGATTTTGTGCGATCTGTGTCAGACGACGGGCGCGACTGGCAATCATACTCTGACCGCGGCCAAACGCGAGAGGCGTATGTGTTTCATCTGGCTGAGTCGCACCGTATTCAATAATAGTCAGGAGCGTACGCAGGTATTGCGCAATTTCCTGGGGAGTCTGAATCGCAGCCTCGTCACAGGCAAATTCCCGACACAGTGCCGATTGCTGTGAAGCCCACCAGACCATGGGATGGAACCAGAAGATGACTTCCACCAGTCGCTGCAGGAAGAGTTGCAGGGGATGTCCGGTCTGCAGATGCTCCAGTTCGTGCCTGATAATGAAGTTGAATTTCTGAGGTTCGAAATCCAATAAATACTCTGGAATAATGATATAGGGATAATGTAACTGAGAACAGAAGGGAGAGCTCAGGCGAGTCGTAGTCAGAAACCGGACCTGCTGTTTCCCGGAAAGCTTAAACTTCTGGGAAAGCTCATCCAGAGCTTCCGTAGAAATATACTTGCTGATTTCCACCGGCTGGCACGATTTAAGAAAACGGTTGACCTGCCAGGCGCGAAAGAGAAATACCATCAGTGAGAGTACAGTCCCCCCCAGCCAGATCCAGAACAAAAATCGTCCCATCTGCATCTCGATACTGAGTAAGGTCGATGCATGATTCGTACTGAGCTGATTCCAGGGGTTTAAAAACCGGGGATGTGGCAACAGAACCGAAACCAGAATTAACGATAACAGGATACCATAACAGACAGTCCACAACCGGCTTTGTACCCGTTCACTCTCAACGAGTCTGCCGAGCCAGTGAGTGGCGATGATGACGATCGACACCTGAACGGTCAGAGAAACAACCAGTTCCAGAAACTGAGTGGAACTCATGCGTCTGCCTCCAGTGACTGGATGGCGAGTTTCAGCTCTTCAATATCAGACTGCGACATCGAATCGCCCTCTACCAGGCTGAGTACCAGAGATTTTACCGAACCACCAAACAGCCGATCGGTCAGATCAGCTGCCATACTGCGACTGATCATCTCACGCGAGACAGTGGGTTCATATTCGTAGGCACGCCCCTTTTTCTGCTTTCTGAGAACGCCCCGCGTCTCATCGAGAATCTTGAGCGTTGTCATTACCGTCGTATAAGCCAGTGGACGCTCAAGTGAATCTACCACTTCCTGGACGGTAGCGCGGCCTTTGCGCCAGACAACATCCATGACTTCCAGTTCGCATTTTGTCAGATGAGTTTTTGTCATCGCAACCATTCCTTTTCATCGACAGCAGACTTTGGTCAGTATCGACATTCCACTCATGGCCGACGGGCCACATAACGTATTTAAAATAATCCTACTGGCCTGAGCGGCATGCCAGTTGTTGATATGTTTTTGTATCGATGGACTCTGAAATAAATCGAACATGACCGTCGCCGAACAGAAAACTGGTACCACCCGGATGGCGACTGGAAAATTCACATTCGTCACACAATTTACAATTGGGAGAAGTCATGTTACTTCCCGTCACTCGACAGGCTGCATCTTCCCCTGCCAGATCAACTCCCAGCCAGGTGGAAGGGACCATCGCCATGGTGCGTTCTCCCACAACTGCAGTATTACTTAAGCCCCGCTGCAAATCGCGAAAACGTATCGTCTGAGCATACACTAACGCACCGTCCCCCGCTGGGGGTGGCATCCCGTCGTCTGCTTCAACTGTACCGTAGACTCCTACATAACTGGCGGTTGGCAGCTCCATAATTGCTGCTCCTGCACCACCGGCAGGCTGCTCTTCATACAGGATAAAGGTTGGATCAAAAATATCAGACGGACAGAGAAAACCAGCAAGGGAAGTCCGCCGGGCACTTAGATTGAAAGGATGAGCCAGTATCTGGTTACGATCAACGATTTCATACACGGCCCGCTGCTCCAGGTAAGGCAGCAGTGGAACTGACCAGCTATACAGCGATTTCTGCGTAGACTCGAACTGCCAGCCCGCAGGAAGACAACCGGCGGTATCGTGATAACAATGGATGGCGATTCCGATCTGTTTGAGCTGATTTTTACACTGCAGCTGACGGGCAGCTTCGCGTGCGGAACCAACGGCAGGTAGAATCAAACTGACGAGTGTGCCTATAATACCGCAGGTCACCAGCAATTCCAGAACGGTAAATCCAGAGCGAGAACGCGAGTTTGATCTCTGTCGCCGTACTCTCCCACCACCACAGCTGTGCTGTGAGTCAGGTAAGCCGGCACAAAGTCCCGCAGGGCTCTGATGCATGTCTGAAATTCCTTTTTTTACCGATTGAATCCATTCACGTAACGTTTTGTACTAACACTTTAGTATTATGTCAAGAGGAACCATTCGTTCTAAAATGGTGCTCCCGACCAATCACAAAACAGGTTCGGCCTGTGTCATTCAGTGCACTTTGCTTAAGTCGATTTACAGGTTCGCTGGAAACGAAAAACTATTCACACTTCGCTCACCATTATTTAACACTCGCCCGATAGGATGCCATCCAGCATCAGGAAAGGGACTCCGAGCCCTGTTCCTAAAGGTCAGTCAAGACCCATACCGGCACACCCCGCCTTGAGAAACTGAAACGCTGCTCTACATTCCATACGACTTTCTCACTTTAAGGAGACTGGAAAATGAGGACGTTACGTCCAATTTCTTCCCCCGCTACCGGTACGCGTCAACTACGAACGGATTCCCGCCAGGGTTTCACTCTGATTGAACTGCTCGTCGTCATTGCTATCATCGCTATTCTGATTGCCCTGCTGTTACCAGCCGTGCAACAGGCCCGCGAAGCAGCTCGTCGTACACAATGTAAGAATAACCTGAAGCAGATTGGTCTCGCATTCCATAACTTCCATGATGTGTATGACCGCCTGCCCACTGGTGCACGCGACGGTGCCGGCTCTTCCTACGCCTGCTGTAACGCAACAGAACGTGCCGGCTGGAGTTGGCTGTATCACATCCTGCCTTACATGGAACAGTCCACGATTTACGACCTGGGAACCGATGCTGACCCGGTTGGTACCTATCCGCTGGTGGGACGCAAGGGCGTGAAAGCCTACTACTGCCCCAGTCGTCGTAAAGTGACCTCTTATGGCAGTGGTTATTACCGCAGCGACTATGCCGGTAACGGTGGTCAACGTGAGGGTGGTATCACCTCGACACTCAGCCTCGGTAAGCGTGGTGTGGTTGTGAGAACGGACTCTAAAGAAGTCCGCATCAACGACATTAAAGACGGTGCCTCGAATACGATTATGGTTGCGGAAAAAGCACTCAACCCAGATCGCCACGGTCTGGATGGGGGAGATAACGAGCCCTGGGTCAACGCCGGCTGGGATGAATGTGTCATCCGCCACGGTGCCGGACGGACCAGCGCCGGAGTAGAATACGGCCTGACTCCCCTGCCCGACGTGAAAGCGCCGACTGATACAGTTGCCGTTACCGACAAGGGTGGCGTCTCCTGGACCAATTGGCATCCCTTCTTCGGTTCCGCCCATGATGGTGGTATGAATGCCTGTCTGGCCGATGGCTCAGTTCGCCTCATCAGCTACAACATCGACGGCGACATCATGCGACGTATCAGCCTGACCGATGACCGGGAACCCCTGGAAAACTTCTAACGCAGCGTTTGAATCGACTGCGTAAAAGCCTGCATCATCGTGAGCGCAGGGCATCTGATGGAATCCCCCCCGGAACCTGATGATGCCCTGTTTATATTTGCTTAAGTATTCTCGCTCGAATAATTTTTGAAATTTTCACTGTAACACTCTCGAGGAACCTGTTGTGAAATTTGCGTCTAGTCTCATTCTGTTTGCTGCCGCCAGCCTGCTTTCCGCTTGTGGATCTGAAGCTCCCATGGACTCTGGAGAAATCACCCCTGATGTGAAATCTGAAATGGAAAAAGAAAAGCAGGAAGTTTTTGATTCGGAATCAGCGCACCGCGCGGCTCAGGAAAAGAAGTAATTACGTTTCTGCTGTTCCCTGTGAGATACATTGATCGCAGTAATCAATGAACTCTCTCAGGGTCCAGTTTTCTTCCCAGGCCCGAAGAACTCCCTCTGAGGTAAGACTGGCCTCGAATTCCTTCTGGATCTCGACCCCCACAATCAGCGGTGTCAGATCATCGAAGGGTCCCCAGAACAGCAAGGGAAAAGGATCCTCTGGATGGAGTGGGGGCGAATCAACCAGAAATTTTTCCAACGCTACCGCATCAGAAATGATTTCAGCAATTTTCTGATGACGTGTTGTACAAAACCAACGAGATCTGTTGGACCAGCCAGCCACCCTGGGGCGTGCTTCAAGCTGCTCTGCAATCTCGAAAGCGATCGGTTCCAAGACCTCAGAATAATGCTTTTGCCAGCGTAAATATCTTAGTAAGAAGACCGGAAACCAGCCCAGAATGGGAATGCGTTTGAATCTGGCTTCCCAGCTCTCCGGAACAGGAGGCGGCAGCGCAGGAGGTGGCCAGACCGAGGGATAAACCAAAGGTTCATATTCGACGGCGGTCACCCCGTCTGTTCCTCATCTGAGTAAATCACCTGTGCGGCCAGTTGGCTGTTTAACGTTTCGGCGATTAACGCCCCCGAGATCAGTACCCCACCGGTGAGTAAAACCAACCCGTTGGTGAAGATCCCCAATGCGAGCAGAATGAATCCCCCCAGTAAAATCAGTTTATTGAGCAGGCTGTTGTGTCTGACAACTTTCTTCATAGTCATTTCCTTTTTCAGATTCGAATCGCGGCGGCATAGCGATCCATGAGCAGTGTACTGTCCAGTGCTTGCAATCGGGGTTCCACCAGGTTGTAAAGTGTTTCAGCCTCTCTGGCATCCCCCTGCTCAGCCATTGCAATTGCGAGATAGGCGCGGTTGTAATCGACAATCAACTGCAGCATCGGCTCACTGTGCGCGATGGGCAACAGGTTCTCCTGGCATTCGTGAAACAGCTTTACTGCATCGCCGCTACGCCCCTGATTCAGTGCCAGGATTCCTTTGAAATAGGGAAGCAGAAATTTCAACAGTTCACTCAGCTGCTCTTGCTCTGCTTCTGCCATCAGTTGTTCTGCCAGTGGTATATTTTCTTCATATTTGAGTAAGGCATAGGCATAATCCAGTTGAGCTGTTGGATTTTCGGGAGCTGCTTCATATGCCAGTCGGTGACACTCAATCACCTGTTCGCGATCTTTGACGACCTCATACAGCTCAGACAGTCTGCCCAGATACATCCAGCGGGGGACATCGGGATCCTTTTCAAACGGTTCGACCAGTTTCATTCCCTCATCAAACTCTCCCTGCGCTGCAAGCGCGACACCATGACGGCAGGCCAGTTCGTAGTCGGGAACTTTGCCAACAAGGGTTGGAGAGAGATCAATGACTTCATCCCAGTGTCCCCAGGCAAAGGCCTGCATCAGTCGTTTGTATTTTCGAGCCGGTGACAAATACGTGAACCAGAGACTGATCGCCAGCGGCCATAACATCACTACAACCACACCGATATCAATGGGGTCCAGATCGTCAGGATTGGCAAACCAGCCTAACTTGTAATACCAGCGGTAAGCAAAGACCCCGATTACCAGCAGATAAAACCAGGCAGATTGCCAATAGGCACGCCTCAGCGTAAACAGCAGCTGCTGAAAATCGCTCAAATATTGCATCTTCACCAGATCTTCTGCTGTCAGATGCTCTTCCACATCCTTGTTATCAGGGAACAGATTTGTCGCGGCCGCAAACGCATCATCGCTATGGAGCGTGATATCAACAAACCCCTGCTCTTCCAGATCGTTGCAGGCTTCGCGGGCACTTTCCGCCTTCACTCGATGGGTGTCTCGCTTTCCACGTGTGTCCGTAGCGGTGATCAGATAGACGGGCATGGGCTGTTCCTGATTAGCTGCACTGACTTACTTTCTATTCGACTTAGATGAACAGAAAGCGTTCGGTCGATCGATTACAAAAAAGTTATCAACCAGTCTACCACGTCACATTCTTCCACTACACAATCGGTATTCGATTTCATTCTGGAAAATCAAAATAATCGCCAGCCTCAGTCATGGACTTGATTTGCGCTACTCCCGTGTCCGTGATTGCAACTACGTAAAAAAATCGCGGACCGAAATCCGCGATGATTGATTGAGTTCCACTATGAACGGCTATTCGGAATGCATTGCAGCAGGTTTATTCAGGCACAACCGGCGAAACGAAGTCAGACGGCTTAAAGGTCAGTACGGAGCAATTGACTTTTTCCAGCATTCGTTCGGCAGTGTTACCGATAAAGAAACCGCTCAGACCGGAACGAGCGAGTGTGCCCATCGCGAGCAGATTGACTTTGTGTTCAGCGAGGAAAGCCGGGATCGCCACATCCGGGGAACCTTCCAGCACATGTACCTGCACACCATAAGTCAGAGTACGAAAATCGGTCTGTGCCAATTGTTCGTTGAGTTCGTTTTCGATTTCAGATTTGATGTCTTCAGCACATTTTTTGAGTGTTTCCTGATTGACTCCCAACCCCTTCAGTCGTTCGTCGAGCCGTGTATCAATCGCGTGTACCAGATGGATTTTCATATCCGCCACCTGAGCAGACGAAACGATGAAGTTCAGAATATCGCTGCTGACTTCGCTCATGTCACTGGCGACGACAATTTCCGGAATCTCGGGCTCTTCATCAACTTTAACAGCATAGACCGGGCAGGGACACTGTCGGAAGAGGTTCATCACGGTGCCGCCAAACAGGCGTCCGGTGAATCCATGTGGCCGTGTGCCGACCAGAACCATGTCATGCTTTTCGCGAATCACTTCCAGAATAATTTCCCGCCAGGGAGCACCGAAAGCGACTTTAGAAGAACTCTCTACCCCCTTTGCTTTGGCTTGTTCGATCAGTTCACTCATCACGCGGTGAGCTTCGTCTTCGACATTGTTAGTCAGGTGATCTCGGTCTTCTTCCAGCAGATGCTTGGTATGGGCCGAAAGATCCATGGCTGCAAAGAATTCGAGCCGGGCATTGAACAATGCTGCTACCCAGATGGCACGTTCGACAGCTTCCGCGGTCTGCTCGTTAAGCTCTTCTGCCACCAGGCGATCCGCGTGGGTCAGATCGACGCCGACCAGAATGGAATTGATGTTTTGCATGGGTATTCTCTCGTTGTATTGTTGAGCGTAAACCGGACTCTCCGTCAATATTATGACAGAAGTCGGATCTGGTTCCTAGTTGAAATCCGTTGTTAGAACGTGAGTTATACCGACTCCGCCACTTGAATGCCAATCTACGGACTCACCTCAGAGCTATTGTTTTGGCTTTTGCATCAGCAGAATAAATTCATGGACTTTATTCACGCGAAAGACCGAGGGAAAACCGAGTGGTCTGAGATTATTGTATTCTGCCTGGCGGTTCCAGATGATCAGATCATCATAAATCATGCCGATCTCCTGCAGACGGGCGGCGAGATCACTGTGCAGAGGAAAAAAGCGGCTTTTCTTGCGGAGATCCATCACAATCACACAGCAGTAGCCGCCTGGTCTGAGCGCCGTCTGCACATCCTGAAAGACATGAGATAATTCCTGCAGGAAGTCTTCGTAATCTTCCACCACACCCAGATCGTGTTCATGATTTCCATAATGCCTGACCTCTTTATGGTCGGCGGAGCGGCGCTGGTTGAGCACGTCCCAATACGGGGGCGAGGTGATACAGAGATCCACACTGCCCGGAGTGACGTAATCAGTCAGATTCAAGGCGGAACCACGATGAATACGCGAGCGAGTGGAAACGGTTTCCCCATCACCTGGCTCATCCGTGAGCTCACTCAGTTCGGCCAGTCTCCGGGCAGCGATCTCGGCGTACTCGGCCGAGAGTTCCACTCCCACACCCGTTTTCCCCATCTTCTCCGCGGTGATCACCGTACTACCCGAACCGGCAAAGGGATCGAGAATGACATCCCCATCCAGAGGGAGAAAGGTCTCAATCAGTCGTTCTACCAGCATCTCCGGGAAAATTGCAGGATGCTTGAGTCGGCCTTCCTCGGTCGATTTACGGATGTCGCTCCAGACACTGATCGAGTTTTGAATCCAGCGTTTACCATCCAGGGAATTATAAGGAGGCGGTAGCGTTCTGGTTCGTTTCTTTTTGGCTGGTTTCGGATCAGAAGTCGACACGCGCGCTAAGCCTCCTGCTGAATAACGGCTCACTCGGTCATCTTTACTGCCTACAGGGTACCCGGTTTAGAGACTTTGTAAATAGGCATTCAAGTCTGCAAGGTCCTGTGGAGTGAGATCCTTCAAAAGTCCGGTTGGCATCAGTGATGTGCTTTTCTTGTTTTCAAAATCAATTTCATCCGCTTCAATGCGGGTGGTCTGATTGTTCGAATCCCGCAGGGTCAGCCCATCCACCGAACGGTAGACCACCAACCCCGTATAGACTTTGCCATCCACCGTACCAACGATTGTGGTTTGATACCGGGGAGAAACATCCCGGTTGGGAGAAACGATCGCGGTGAAAAGATCCTCACGAGAGAAACGACGGGCGACTCCCGTCAAAGCTGGTCCCAGAGCACTGCGGTTTCCGTGACACTGAATACAGGCCCGCTTCCGGAACAACGCTTCGCCCCGCTCCTTGCTTCCGGTCTCCCAGTCGACGGTGGACAGCACCGCATTTAATTTTTCTGCCTCTTCTCCCCCCTGCTGCAACACCATCTGATACACCTGAGGGTACGTTTTAGCAATCCACTCCTCCCAGGCCTGAACCAGGGCGCGAGCCTTTTCCGGGTCGGCGAGATCCGAAACCTGACCAAACTGTTGCCCGGTCCAACGCTGCAGTAACGGAATGATCCGCGCCTGCAGATTTTTTTCCCGCTTGTCATGCCCCAGTCGTCGTAGTGTGGCAAACAGTTTTACCGTTTCTTCAGGCTGTTGTGGAGGGGACAGTTTTTCGAGCGTCTTCACACAGGCTTCGAGCACCTCTATCTGGGATGATTCGAGCCCCGCGATAAATTTATCCCGATCCTGCTCTTCGGGTTGCGCCGCGAGTACTGCCAGCACGGCTGGCTGCAGCGCAAAATCATCGTAGAGATCACGAATCATTTCCCGATGTGCAGGCTTTGTTGATTCGCCAAACACAAAAATCACATCACTGTTCCACTGAAAATCAGGGGAGGCTTCGATCTTACGTTCAAAAGCTTCAATGGCCTTGCCCAGAAACTGGGGAGGCAGTTGACTGAGAAACAGCACATGCCCCGGCAGACCAAAGTCAGGCTGTTCCACAATCTGGCGTGGAAGGTCGGCGTCGATCTTTACCAGTTGACTGTAGAGTTCTCTGAAGCGGTCATCCCAGTTGGTATCCTGGGGCAGTTTGAACCGGATCAGTTTCTCATCGATGTGCACGAGGGCACTGGCGATTTTCTTCGACTGTTCCCGACTGCGGTCACTGGGAATGCGGGCCGCAACAATCAGATAGTGAATGTCGGTCACCGGATCGGTATCGTCTGTAATTTTCGCCAGGATGCGATCCAGCAGCTTCGGATTATAAGGTGCAAGCATTGCCAGCACCCGTGCCAGTTCATGATCCAGGATTTCATGACTGCTGGGAAAGGCCTGCATCAGACGGATGCGAATCGGGTCGAGGTGCCGTTCGTGATCACTCAGATCGACGCCGTTCGCATAGCCGTCAAAGACCGCTGCCATTTTTGTAGGTGGGCCCAGATCTCCCAGCCCCAACTGGATCAGTCTCAAGGCATCCAGACGCAGGTCGGTCTGGTAATCTCCTTCAAAGACCGTGATCCCGGTGCGGACCGCCAGGGGAACGACACCGCCACCCTGCTTAATGACCGTCGCATAACCGAGCGTCATCAACGAGGCACCTTCATCAGGACCAATCCTTTCGGAGAGTATTTGAAAGTCCTCAGTGTTCAATGTCGCAGTGGCTCGGGCTGCGGTCTGACGTACATATCGGGCCGTAGCCCCCAATGTCTGTTGCAGACCATCCAGGCACTGGCTCTGATCGATCTGATCCCCCAGCTGCATCAGCGTCTCCAGCGCGAAGCGGGATACAAGGGCTGAATCATCTTTGAGCAACGCATTCAGCCACTCGGTTTTGCGTGTTGGTTGATCGTGATAGGCAAGAGACCACGCCAGGCGGGCACGTACCCGCTCCGATTGATCCAGAATCAGGCGTTCGACGATCCGGTCCGGAAAACCACCCAGCTGTTCGGTTACGATTTCAATCGCCCGTACACGCTGATCCTCGGGACGACTGCTGTCGAGGGCTGCCCGATAAAAGTCTTCGGGCTTCAGTTGTTTGAGCAGTGGGAGCCAGGCTTCCCGCGACCAGCTGCTCAAAGGCTGTGGTGCCGAGAGACAGGCGTCGAGTTCTGCAGGAGTTTCTGTGGAATCTGCGACTGGTGCCTCTTCAACATCCGCAAGGTTCGGCTTTTGAGCAACCACCGGACCGACATAGTCGATGCGAAACACGCTGCCACGAGTACCACGTCCGCCGACACTGACATAGAGTGCCCCCTCAGCGCCGATGGCCAGATCGGTAGGAGCAAAGCCGAATTGCCCGACTCCTGTGATGAATTCGGTCGGCTCAGTGGCATAGCTTCCGTCATAGTTTTCCAGTGGAATCGCATGCACGCGGCCGAAGGTCCAGTCGGCCACAAACAGGGCTCCCTGATACTCTGCCGGAAAACTCCGATGTCGATAGCAGGAGACACCGGTTGGTGAACCACGATGAAAAGCGGCAACCGCGGGTGGCATGTCTAAAAATGTATCAGGTCGTTTCCAGCTGCGGCTTCGCCAGCCGGCATTCGAACCAGGGAGTACATGAAAGACACGCGTAGGCCGGTACCACGGCAGCGAAATATCCCGCTCACCATCGCTGTCATAAGTAAAGACATCACCATTGGCCGAGAAAGTGAAATCGTAGGCATTACGAAAACCGTCGGCTCGAACTTCCCCTTTTGTGAGATCGGGAGTGAGCCGCATCAGGGTGCCGGCATAAGGTTTCTTGACAGGAGAGTTCTCGAGCGTGATATATTTTTCATTGATACCTGTTGTATTTCCGAGCAACAGATACCACCAGCCATCGGGACCTTTCTGAATCGAATGGGTATTGTGTTCGCCACCGGTCCGGGTTCTTAAAAAGACATCCGGCTTGCCGTCTGCTCGATCATCGCCATCCTGATCGCGATAGCGGATCAGTCCAGCGTCTCCCGTGCAAAGTAAATCGCGGCCCAGAAAATACATGCCCTGGGCACCACTGGCAGGACCGTCAGCGAATTGTTTGAAGGAATCGGCAACGCCATCCTGGTCTTCGTCAATGAGGATGCGTACGTAACCGGGTCCGGAAACGACAACGCGGCCCAGGGAGTCGACGGTCATGGAATAAATGTCATGCGCCAGGTCATCATCGGCATATAACGTCGCGCGGAACCCTTCCGGAACCTTAAGCCCTGTGAAACTATCGGCTGGTTTTGTCTGCGCAACAAGAGTTTGTGCGCCAACAAACAGACAGAGGAACAAGATAGCAAATCGATTTCCAGTTCGTCTGACGGCGCGTCGTATAGTAAATAACCGCATTGTGCCTCATGGGGTTGGTGGTTTGAATTCTCAAAAGATCCCGATCACTGAACCTCAGAGGAACGAATGTCAGGTCAGGTTGCCTCGTTTGACTGCAAAAGTATCATAGTGCCTGTCAATGGTCTAAGGCAATCCCCGCTTGTGAGAGCCCTGAAATGGTTCATTTCGAAGAGACTGCGGTGGTTTTCCAGAATTCCGGGAGCTTGTCCAGGGTTTCCGCAACGATCTGCAGGATCACCTGCCGCTCAGCAAGGGGAAAGTTCTGAGGTTCGACGTCCCAATCCGCTTTCAGCGTAGAGTCATCTGCGTTCAGGAATTCATAAATATCCTTGAGAATCCGCAATCTGGCTCCTGCAGGCATCTTCTGGAAACCATCAGTATAGATCAGGTAACTCAATCGATACTGAAACAACCGGGTTTTCAAATCGAAGTCTTTTAAAGAGCGGCCCTGCGAGTCCCGCTTCCCCTGCCGGGTAAACCAGTCCTGATAGCCACTGGTGCCCTTCACTGTTGCCGTGAGTGGAGCTTCATCCAGAAACAACAGATACCGCACCAGCCGCTGCCGGGCATCCGATTCCAGCCCCAGCTGATACTCCATACTGACGCGCGTGATCAGATTATGTGCGTGGACCTGATGATCGAGAACCAGGTGTGCCACCAGATCGGAATGTGGACTGAGATATTTTGTTGTATCAAAGAACTGATCGACGTGTGTCAGGTTGGCACGTAACGCCGGATTCGTTCGGAACTCTTCAATCGTCTCTCTGCCGAACACATTCCCCAGGTGCAGCATGTCTCCGTGTGTGCCGGTCACGTACCAGCCACCCCAGCGTTTTTCGAGTGGTTTGTCATGAGAGATCTGCGAATAACCAGAAATCGGGCGACCATGGTCATCGGTGAGAAAGGAACGGACGAGCAGTCCCGGAACCCGCAGACTTGAATCTCCTGCATGACAGGCCAGACAGCGGTCCGAGCGGACGAAGCGGGGTTTCGCGGAAGCCTTGAGGTCCAGTTCATAAAAGATCGTTCCCCGCAGCGGGTCAATGGACGCCAGTTCCATCGAGCGGGCTCCTGGCACCCAGCCCAGGTAGACATCATCATTGAAATAAACCACTCGCGGATTATCAGGATTAATAATCCGTGGATTCAGGGCCGTCCTGGAATAGACCATCAACTGTGAAGACTCGGGCAGCTGTAACTGCTTAAGAACGTCCCTTAAATATCCCCACTCTGTATCGAATTTCAGCTCTCTATTTTGCTGAATCAGCTGTTCGTTTAAGAGTGTGACGGGGTCCGTTAAAGTGCCGGTACCATACGCGATGGGCTGTAATCCGTAGGGAACAGGATCCCTAAAGTCAATCTGACGAACAGGTTTGGTAGCCAACAGTGGTTCTTCGCCGGACAGATTGCCTACCAGCAGAAGCAACAGAATTCCAACTCTCAACAGGGGTGATATCATTGATTCAGCACGCCAATTGATCAATTCACATTGATGGGTTAAGATATTGAGAGATAACAGGTTGCCAGCTTTGCGATCAGTACTCTTCCCGGTTTAACAAAGGGGATGAGAAAATTTGCCGGTTCGGCAACGGATTGTCAATGTTGACTCAAAAATCTAAAATCCGTAAGAAACGGCAAGGTTTTGTATCTTACTTCACAGAAGAAAAGAGGCCTGTCACCGATATCATTCTACATATTGTATAATTTAACGAGTGGGCTTTCGAGCCCGTCCGTGTTTGTCACACCTGAAATCGCCTGCCTTTTGAAGACAGATCACAGGTTCTCTCGCGAACCTGCCCGACAGGAGAAACCTGTCAGATCAGGGGTGATCGACCAACTATCAAAGTATCCGAGTTTTCTGGAAGGGTTTCATTTTGAAAACTCCCCGCCGCTATACCGCAACCGTCGCCTGCCTGACTATTCTCGCCTCCCTGTTCTGCAGTTCGCTGACACTCACAGCTCAGAAACCGTCTCTGCCCGATCTCTTCGGACAGAAACAGGCAGCATCCGGGAAGGAAACAAAGAACGCCAAAGCAGAAATCAGTGTCAGCCTGCTCCCGCAGGATGCCAAAGCAGGAGAGACCGTCACACTCTCACTGACCATGCTGATTCCCGAAGGTTCCTACACCTACTCCACCAACCCGACGTTTGGCGGCGCTACCAAGTTCGTCATTAAGGAATCGAAAGGCGTGACCGCCATCGATCAGCACTTCAATGCCGACCATCCTCCTAAAACCGTCTTTGAGCCCCTGTTCGGCAAAGAGATTGAAAAATACACCAAGAGCGTCATCTGGACACGACGCTTTAAGGTCAATAAAGACGTAAAAGAACCCAGCCAGGTTCAGATCAAAGGACAGATGCTCTACCAGGTCTGTGATGCCAAGAATTGCGTGCCTTCGCAATACCCATTCACCGCGACCTTATCAGGAAAGCAGGAAAGTGCGCCGCTGTCATTTACCACGATTCCCGAGCGGCGAAACGTACCTGATCCGATCGAATTGAAGTTTGCGCTGGAACCGGCGGCTGTGAATCCCAAGCAACTGGTCGACCTGAAAATTACGATGAAGCTGGAACCGGAATTCCATACGTTTGCACTCGATCAGGATAAAACTCAGGCGGGACTGCCGACACATATCGAAATTCTGAAGCTCGAAGGTTTGAAATCCGTCTCCCAGCAGTTCAAAGCGACACCAGCTCCCAAAGAGGAAACTCACGGAGAATTCAGCCAGCGTACCCATTACAACGAAGTGGTCTGGACGCGGCAGTTTGAACGGATAGCAGATGCCCGGGAAATTGGTGTAGAAGGAAAACTGACATACCAGATCTGCAATGAGGGCAGCTGTCGACGCCCGATGCCGGTCGAGTTTCAGCTGGGAGATCTCACTAATGCACAGCCGGTAGCGATGTCTTCACTGGAAGAGCTTCACAGCGACAGTGCAGCTGACGACGACACCATCATTATCAGCTCTGAAGAATCCAACCGCAGCCTGTCTTCGTATCTGTTTTTTGCCTTTCTGGGTGGCTTGATTCTGAACGTGATGCCCTGTGTGCTGCCGGTCGTGGCGATTAAGGTCATGAGCTTCGTGCAGCAGGCGGGTGAAAGTCGACTCCGAATCTTCCTGTTAAATATCTTCTATTCATTGGGCGTCCTGGTCGTCTTTCTGAGCCTGGCTTCACTCGCGGTCTTCGCGGGACTGGGTTGGGGCGGACTGTTCCAGAGCACGAAATTCAATGTCATCATGGCCTGCATCGTTTACGCGATGGGCTTGAGCATGTTGGGCGTCTTCGAAATCCCGGTACCGGGGATGGTCGGTTCTGCCGCGGGCGGACAACAGAAAGAGGGTCTCACCGGTGCGTTTCTGACCGGGATTCTGGCAACACTGCTGGCGACTCCCTGTAGTGGTCCGTTCCTGGGACCGGTACTCGCCTGGTCTGTCAAACAGACACCACAAATCACTTACCTGGTCTGGCTGGTCATGGGACTGGGCATGGCTTCACCTTATCTCATCTTCAGTATTTTCCCCAAGGCGATCAAGTTCCTCCCCAAACCGGGTATGTGGATGGTCCGCTTCAAAGAATTCTCGGGGATCGTACTTATGGGAGCGGTGATTTTTATCATTTCGTTCCTGGACGAATCCCTGACCATTCCAGTACTGATCATGTTGCTGGGGATCACCACTGGCCTGTGGATGATCGGCAGCCTGTACTCACACAGTTCGCCTGCCCGGGTGAAGCTGGCGGTCCGGACGGCAGCGTTACTGCTCACAGCGGGAATCTGCTTCTTTGGCTATAACATGAGCCAAAAGTCGACCAACGATCTTCCCTGGGTGCCTTTCAATGCTCAGGAACTGAAAAAACTGCGTTCCGAAAACCGGACCGTCCTCATTGACTTCTCTGCGGACTGGTGCCTGAGCTGTAAGACCAACGAGAAGCTGGCTCTGAATACTCCCGAAACCCTGGAAATGGTTAGTAAGTACAATGTGGTGCCGATGTATGCGGACTACACAGATTACTCACCTGACATCAAAGCATGGCTGGACAAATTTGAGAGTGTCAGCATTCCATTAACTGTGATCTTCCCCGCCAATAACCCCAACAAACCGATTATCATCCGTGACCTGTATACACAGTCCACGCTTTTAAGCGCCTTAAAACAGGCAGTGGATGAATCTCCCGCCTCGAAATCTCCCCCCAAGCAAGCAATGATTTCCACTGAGAGCACCGAAGCACATTAAACTCACTCTCCACTGAGTTGTATGCATGGGGGCCCTGAGTCGAAATTGAGGCCCGTGCATACATCAACGCTTTTCGATTCCTGAACTTTTTAGTAAGGTATGATGCATTCCGTGAACGTACCGTTTCCGTACGATTCCATCCCCTGCTTTCCTGCTGACTTGAGCGGAATGGCGACAGCCACCGGTTGGTAATTTCGATTTCCAATGGCTGGCACCATGCTGCTCAGTAAAACACAACGATTCTCTGACACCGAGACCTGCCATGCAAGACACCCCCTCCGCTCCCGATCCAGAACAGAATCAAGAAGATGATATTGTAGTAGCCGCTCCCCGGCGCTCGACCTGGTCTGAAATGAGAACGGCTGAAGACTGGTGGGCGATCTGGATCGGTGGAACGCTGCTGGTAGTCTGCTTTCTGGCGATGTATTTTTCACTTCCCGCCGATTTCGCAGAACAGGTTAAAGCTGCGGAAGCTGCTGGCGAGAAGGTAAGTGCACACAGCCCTCTGAAACCGTGGCTGGCTAAACCGGGATCCTGGACAGATAACCCGGTAGATTCGCTGTTTCCTCCTGAGAAATCGAGTCTGCTGCTGCCGATCGGTGTCGTCTTCCTCGTCAGCTTGATTGTGTTTTCGATTGGTGTCACAGCCATGGGACAGAAAGCCCCCCCTTTCGCCATTGGTTTCGTCGCGGTCTTTCTGCTGGCCACGCTGGCATATATTCTGACCGGGCAAGCGGTGATCAAAAGTTATAACCTCGAATACGCACTCTGGGCATTGATGATCGGTCTGGTGATCAGCAATACCATTGGCACACCGAACTGGATTAAGCCGGCACTTAGAACTGAGTTATATATCAAATCAGGACTGGTCATCATGGGCGCCAGCGTGCTGCTGAACCGTCTGCTCATCCTGGGCCTGCCTGGTATCTATGTGGCCTGGGTCGTCACACCCGTTGTTCTGATCAGCACTTACTTTTTCGGGCAGAAGTTCCTGAAAATGGAATCCCGCTCGCTGAACATGGTGATTTCCGCGGATATGTCCGTGTGTGGTGTCTCGGCTGCAATCGCCACCGCAGCCTCCTGTAAAGCCAAGAAGGAAGAGCTCTCCTTCGCCATCGGGCTTTCATTGACGTTTACGGTCTTCATGATGATTGCACTTCCCGCGGTGATTAAGGCGCTGGGAATGAGCCCGATTTTAGGTGGTGCCTGGATGGGGGGGACCATCGATGCAACTGGTGCGGTCGCCGCTGCAGGTAACCTGCTGGGACCAGAGGCAGAGCAGGTCGCCGTCACCATCAAGATGATCCAGAATATCCTGATCGGCGTGACCGCATTTGGCGTCGCCGTCTATTGGGTCAGCTGCGTGGAAGGCAAAGAATCCGGTATCAAACCGGATGCCTGGGAAATCTGGTATCGCTTCCCGAAATTCGTTTTGGGCTTCATCGCGGCATCAGCCATCTTCTCCCTCTTGTATATTTCGCTTCCCGGCGGAGATGTCGTGGTGCCAGCCATGGTGAAAGAATCGTCCAAGGTCTTCCGCGGCTGGTTCTTCTGTCTGGCCTTTATCAGCATCGGACTGGAAACCAACTTCCGCGAACTGGCGAAATTCCTCAAAGGAGGCAAGCCACTGATTCTATATGTCTGTGGCCAGTCTCTGAACCTGATTCTGACTCTCCTCATGGCCTGGTTGATGTTCGAAGTCTTCTACAAGGATGTCGTCACTGAAGTCTTTAAGAAGTAGGCTGCCTGGCGCATAAAAAACCCCGGTCATTCCGGACCGGGGTGGTTGTGATTTCGCGAGTCATCAGGATGACTGTTTGAGCAACCAGACCAGCAGCCCTTTGGCAAGGTGCTTGCGATTCTCCGCCTGGTCGAAAACGATGCTCTGCTCGCAGTCAACAACCCCGTCTGTTACTTCCAGTCCTCGTTTCGCGGGCAGGCAGTGCATGAAGCGACACTGTTTTCCGGCTGCGGACATCAGACTTTCCGTCACCTGAAAATCGGCAAAAATCTTTTTGCGTTTTTCGGTCTCTGCTTCCTGTCCCATACTGGCCCAGACATCCGTGTAGATAACTGTTGCATCGGCAACCGCTTTCATGGGATCAGCTTCCAGTTCCAGCTGCAGGCCGGGATAATTACTCTTAAGGATCGCAACCAGATCCGAACAGAGTTCAAAACCTTCGGGCGATGAGACCACAAACGGCACATTCAGCTTGGCACAACAGTTAGCCAGCGAATACGCCACATTATTCCCGTCGCCGACGTAGACCAGTTTCTGCTGTGTCAGATCACCGAGCAGTTCCTGCATGGTAAACAGGTCTGTCAGCGCCTGGCAGGGGTGACTGAGATCGGAAAGGGCATTAATCACACAAGTTCCTGCGTGCTGTGAGAATTTTTCAATCAGCTCGTGTGAAAAGGTCCGCATAGTGATCACATCCGAAAACCGACCGATCACCCGGGCCACGTCTTCTATAGACTCACGGCCATCGAGGCCAGCCTCTTTACAGGTGAAAAAACTCGAACCACCACCCAGCTCCCACATGGCTGATTCAAAACTGAGACGGGTCCGCAGCGAGGGTTTTTCGAACAGCTGGGTCATCGTATAACCCTGCAGCAACTGAGGACGTTCACCCTGCTTACGCTTGTCTTTGAGCTCTTGTGCTTGAGCAAAGATCTCAACTATTTCGCACGATTCCAGATCGTTTAACGTGACTAAATGCCTCATGGAAGTTCTCGATTAATGACGTTTTAAAAACAGGAATTCCTGTTCGCATCTTAAATTAAGACTCGAACAGGAATGTGTGAATGAATAATGGATGCTTGAGAGGGGCCGCGGCCTTATGCCTCTTCGGCCATTTCCCGCAGGACCGTTGCGATCAGTTCGCAGCCTTCCTCGACCTGCTCGGCGGTCACATTCAGAGCCGGCAACAGTCGAACGACGGTATCGTGCGTCGCGTTGATTAACAGGCCGCGTTCCATGCATTTGCCGACGGCGGGAGCAGAGGGGATATTCAGATCGACGCCGATCATCATCCCTTTGACGCGGACTTCGCGAATGATGGGAAGTTCCTGCTGAAGCTGTTCAAAGAACTGCTTGAATTTGTCGGACATCGCATGGCAGTTTTCCAGCAGATTCTGATCTTCGATCATCTGTCCTGTCGCCAGACCGGCAGCCATCGCCAGGGGGTTTCCGCCAAAAGTGCTGGCGTGCATTCCAGGCCGCAGGCTGGGGGCAACCTCTTCTGTCGCAATCAGAGCCCCGGCAGCAACACCGCCGGCAATCCCTTTCGCCATCGTCATGATGTCGGGTTGTACGTCCCACTGCTGATAACCAAACCAGGTGCCGGTCCGTCCCATACTGGTCTGGACTTCATCGAAGATCAAAAGGCAGTTGGCTTCATCAGCGATTTTTCGCAGACCGGCCAGATAGCCCTGATCAGGGACATTCACGCCCCCTTCCCCCTGAACCGGTTCGACCATAATCGCACAGGTTTCGTCATCGACGAGGCTGGCGATCGCTTCGAGATTATTAAACGGAGCATAACGGAACCCGGCAACCAGCGGTCCCAGACCGGCATGGTACTTGGGCTGCGCTGTTGCAGTAACTGCTGCGAAAGTCCGCCCGTGGAACCCGTTTTCACAGGTAATGATCTTGGGCCGCTTACCGTCATAATGCAGACGGGCCAGCTTGAGAGCCCCTTCATTCGCTTCCGCACCACTGTTACAGAAGAAGGCTTTTCCAAAGCTGCGGCTACAGAGGAATTCTGCGAACCGTCCCTGAGCTTCGGTATACCAGGTGTTGGGAACATGAATCAGCCGGGAAACCTGATCCTGAATCGCAGAGACAACCGGTTCGGGACAATAGCCCAGAATGTTGCAGCCCCAGCCGGGAAACAGGTCGAGATAACGGTTACCTTCCGCGTCCCAGACATAGCTCCCCTCGCCGCGTACCAGACTGATCGGGTAGCGACCGTAATTGGGGATCACATACTTGTCGAAGAGGGCAATCGTTTCCTGACTACTGGCATGTCCCGTTACTGACACTGAAACACCTCACTTGTAAGAGAAATCCGTAAATTCACAATATCGGTTTGATGGAAAGGAATTTTGACACTAATTCTTGAACTGAAGTTCGAAAAAAAAGCAAACTTTGACTCAGCTGTGATTTCAGCAGTGAATCAGGCTTTCCTCCTGCAGCTGACAGCAGCGCAGAACGAAGCGGAAAATTATAGCAGAAGGCTTAAAATTTAGCAGCAATCCGGGAAAAAAGAATCGGATTACTCATCAAATATTCATCTAGCCTGCCTGAAGGATTTCCGCAACTTCTTTAGCAAAGTAGGTTAACACACCATCAGCCCCTGCCCGCTTGAAACAGAGCAGGCTTTCCAGCATGCATTTTTTGCGGTCGAGCCAGCCGTTCTGGGCGGCGGCAGAGATCATCGCAAATTCCCCACTCACCTGATAGGCATAGGTGGGAACCTCAAATTCTGCTTTGACACGTCGGACGATATCCAGATAAGGCATTCCCGGCTTGACCATCACCATGTCCGCTCCTTCGCTGACATCCAGGCCCACTTCCCGCATCGCCTCATCACTGTTGGCGGGGTCCATCTGATAGGTTCGCTTGTCCCCCGTTCCCAGGTTGGTTCCAGAACCGACGGCATCACGGAACGGACCATAAAAAGCAGAGGCATATTTCGCCGCATACGCCATAATCTGCACATACTGAAAACCAGCTTCGTCGAGGGCTTCTCGAATCGCCCCGATGCGGCCATCCATCATGTCCGAAGGCGCAATGATATCGCAGCCCGCTTCCGCCTGCACTACGGCCTGCTGACAGAGGACGTCGATGGTTTCGTCATTGACCACGTATCCATCTTTAACGAGACCATCCTGCCCGTGAATGGTGTAGGGATCCAGGGCGACATCGCAGAGAATCCCCAGATTCAGGTTCTGCTCTTTTAACGCACGCACCGCCCGACAGACCAGGTTTTCAGGATTAAAGGCTTCTTCCCCCCCTTCGGTTTTCTTTGACGGATCGGTCGCAGGGAACAGTGCCAGAGCCGGGATCTGTAATTCTGCGGCCGCAGCCGCCTGTTCCACCAGATGATCGATGGTCAAGCGGTGGACTCCGGGCATGGAAGGAATCTCTGTTTTCTGGTTTTCGCCATCCTGAATAAAGACCGGCCAGATCAGATCATTTACTGAAAGCTGATTCTCGGAAACCAGGCGTCGTGACCAGTCGGTTCGACGATTCCGCCGCATACGTACCTGAGGATACATGAAAAACAGGGTCCTTCTTTATTTGAAGTCAGGGAATGCCTATAAATTATAGATCGATTTCCTGATTATGGTCTAAAGAGCCTCGAATATAAAGGTACAGGCTCTTTTTAAATCTGGATGAGAGAACAGATTAGACCATTGCAATACCCCGAAAACTTCAATAGTGTATTAATTATATGTAGGGGATTTAACCCTCCCACCTTGCAGCTGAGATCACAGGTCCGACAGCCGACCTGTCGTCCTTCATCAGTGATACCACATTCTATAAAAGAACAGTGAGGATCTTCTATGCGAAGAATTAACATGGTGCTTGTCAGCTCCATTATGCTGTTATTCACAACGTCGCTTGCCTCTGCAGGCGACTGGGCGCATTGGCGCGGTCCGGAGCATAATGGGATCTCCCGTGAAACAAACCTTGTCGACGAGTGGTCCCTCGACGGCAAAAATGTGCTCTGGAAATCTGATATCGGTGGCCGGTCAGCTCCCATCGTATTGAATGGTCGCGTTTATCTGAATTGTCGCACCCACCACGATGTCACCGACCCCAAAGATAAAATCAATGCCCAGGAACAGGTCGTCTGCTGGGACGCCAAGACCGGCAAAGTAATCTGGAAAGATGTGTTCAACGTTTTCCAGACCGATATCCCTTCTCCCCGTGTCGGCTGGGCCAGCATGGTGGGTGATACGGAGACCGGCAACGTCTATGTGCACTCTGTCAGTGGTCTGTTCCGCTGCTACTCATCTGATGGCAAAGTCCTCTGGGAAACATCACTGTCTGAAGACTACGGAAAGATTTCCGGTTACGGCGGACGAACCCAGACTCCCATCATTGACGAAAATCGTGTGATCGTCAGCTTCCTGCAACTCAACTGGGGTAAGACTGCTGCTCCACCACCAAAGCAGACTTACTATGCTTTCGATAAAAAGAGCGGCAAGCTGCTCTGGACGGCCGCTCCCGGTGGTGCTCCCTTCGACACCAACTATTCTGCTCCCATCGTGACTGTCATCGACGGCGTTCGGCAATTGATTGCCGGTAATGCCGATGGTGGCTGCTACGGTATGAATGCCCGCACCGGAGAAAAGCTGTGGGGCTTCAGCATGTCCAAACGGGGATTGAACTGTTCTCCCGTGGCTGACGGGAACCTGGTCTACATCACCCATGGTGAAGACAACATCGATAACGTGGAATTCGGTCGGGTGCAGTGCATTGACGCTTCCAAGCGGGGCGACATCACCGAAACCGGCAATGTCTGGCGTGTCGACGGTATTAAAGCCGGCTATGCCAGTGTCCTTGTCAAAGACGGAATTCTGTATGTCGTCGCCGACACCGGTCAGATGTATGCATTTGACAGCAAGAACGGCAAACAGCTCTGGACTCACAACCTCGGAACCGTTGGAAAAGGTTCTCCGGTCTGGGCAGATGGTAAGCTGTATGTGATGGAAGTCAACGGAAACATCTTTATCCTCAAACCGAGCCGCGAAAAATGTGAAGAACTGTCTCACGTTCAACTGCTGGCTCGCGTCGACAAAGGGATGGATGAGATTTACGCCTCTCCCGCGATTGCCAATGGTCGAATCTATTTCGTTACGCGTGACCGTACTATCTGTATCGGCGACGAATCGCTGAAGCCGAGCAGCGATCCGGTGCCTCCTCTCAAAGAAGAAAAACCGGTTCAGGATAAGATTGCCACCATTCAACTGGTGCCTTATGAAATTGCAGTTCCCCAGGGAGATAAGATCGATTATCAAATCCTGGCTTACGATGCCAACGGCCGCTTCATCAAAGAAGTAGAAGGGAAACTGACTCCCGGTCCCGGCATGGAACAGGCGAAAGTGGATGGCATGTCGGTCACCACTCCGAGTGACCTGAAATCACCCGCGGCAGGAACCATCTCTGTTCAGGTTGGTGATGCTACTGCCGAAGCCCGTCTGCGTGTCTTCCCACCTCTGCCCTGGAAGTATGACTTCGAAGGTATGAAAGGGAAACAGGTACCTGGCAGTTGGGTGAATGCATTCCTCAAACTGCAGCCAAACGAACTGGATGGCACCACGGCAATGAAAGCCAGCCCGGGTAAAGGTCGCCCCAGTGCCAGCGTCTGGCTTGGCCCCTCTGACATGAGCAAGCTGGCACCGAACGGTTACACCGTTCAGGCAGACGTGTTCATGAAGGAACAGAAACGTAAGCTGGCCAGTGTCGGCGTCACCGTAAATCGTTATGACCTGATCCTGAAAGGTAACTCGAGCAAGCTCGCAATCCAGAGTTGGGCTCCGCACCAGCGGATGGCCAAGGAAATCCGTTTCCGTTCTGATCCGGATGTCTGGTACACCATGAAGCTCAAAGTTGAGGTCAAAGATGGACAGGCAACGGTAAAAGGCAAAGTCTGGCCTCGTGAAAAACCGGAACCCGAAGAGTGGACCATCGAAACTGTCGATCCGCATGCGAATGAGAAGGGAAGCCCAGGGCTTTACCTCTACCGTCTCGCCGATGTTTACTTTGATAACGTCATTGTCTCTGAGGATAAATAATGAAAAAGATTCTATTACGATTTGCCCTGTTGAACTCATTTGCATGCTGTGCACTGCTGGCTTCCACAGGTTGTGAATCCCGCGATGCTGAGAAGCCGGAAGCGATGCCGGAAACAACGACGGACCTGGGTGGTTCTGCTCCGATTGAAGAAGCAGGTTCAACCACCGGTGGTGCCGGCGTGAATGTTCCGGAAGAAAAACCGGAGATGAAAAAAGAAGAACCGGCTCTGGATCCTGATGGGAACCCCGTAAAGCCTGAGGCTGAAGCAAAGCCGAAAGCCGAGGAAAAACCCAAAGCCGATCCTAAGCCAGAAAAGAAAGCTGAAGAAACCTCCCAGACCAAGCCTGAAGAAAAAACAGAGCTGGTCAGCAAGGATACAAAATCCGATGCGAAAGTCGCAGGCGACTGGCCGATGTGGGGTGGAGATCCAACCCGAAATATGGTCAATAAAACCACAGGCATCTCTCTGAATTTCAAACCCGGCGAAGGGGATGATAAAGGCGAGAACATTGTCTGGGTCTCCAAGCTGGGTTCACAGACTTACGGTAACCCGGTAGTGGCTAATGGACAGGTTTACGTCGGTACTAATAACGGCGGTAAGTACCGTCCTCAGCACAAAGACGACCTCGGTGTCGTGCTCTGCTTCGATGAAAAAACCGGTGACTTCAAATGGCAGCTCTCACGAGAAAAACTGCCCCAGGGTCGTGTGAACGACTGGCCGGAACAGGGGATCTGTTCGACTCCCTGTATCGAAGGAGACCGCGTCTGGGTCGTTACCAACCGTTGCGAACTGATGTGCCTGGATGCTGACGGTTTCTACGACAACGAAAACGATGGCCCTTACAAGGATGAAAAGGACACCGACAAAACAGACGCCGACATTATCTGGAACCTGGATATGATCGAAGACTTGGGTGTCTTCCCACATAACCTGGCAACCAGTTCGCCGGTCGTCCATGGTGACTATGTCTTCCTGCTGACATCCAACGGCGTTGATGAAGCACACCTGGAAGTCCCTGCTCCACGGGCTCCCTGTTTTCTGGCAATCAACAAAAACACCGGTGAGGTCATCTGGGAAGACAATACTCCGTTCGACCAGATTCTGCACGGTCAGTGGTCATCACCCGCCATCGGTGTAGTGAATGGCCAGACCCAGGTTTACTTCCCCGGTGGGGATGGCTGGCTGTATGCCTTCACTCCTGAAGGAGATGGAGACGGTAATGCCAAGCTGATCTGGAAATTCGACCTGAACCCCAAAGACTCAAAATGGGAACTGGGGGGGCGCGGTACCCGTAACGCGATCATCAGCACCCCGGTCTTCAAAGACAACAGCGTTGTGCTGGGTGTCGGACAGGACCCGGAGCATGGTGAAGGGGTCGGTCATATCTACCGCATTGATGCCACCAAGAAAGGTGATATCAGCCCACAGATCTCTGATGGTAAAGAGGGCTGGAAAGAAAACCCGAACTCGGGCCAGATCTGGCACTATGGTGGTGAAGATACCGATGGTAAGCTGACCGGCAAGAAAGGTGAGCTGCTTTACCGTCGAACAATGTCAACTGTCGGGATCGAAGATGGACTGGTTTATGCACCAGACCTGAGTGGTTTCGTACACTGCCTCGATTTCGCAACCGGTAAACGCTACTGGGAATACGACATGTTTGCCGCCTGCTGGGGATCCCCCATGGTAGTTGACGGGAAAGTATTCATTGGAAACGAAGATGGAATGCTGATCATTCTCAAAGCCGGCAAGGAAAAGAAACTGCTGGAAGAGAAGACCTTCAATTCCTCAATCTACAGTACACCCACGATCGCCAACGGACATATGTTCGTTTCTGACCGTTCCCGGCTGTACAAGATCAAAGTAACTGAATAGTAAGCAGTTACGACGATCAATTTAATTCTGAAAGCAGAAGTCTTCCCGCGAAGGCTTCTGCTTTTTTCTTGCGCCTCTAAAATTCGGTTTTGACATAAATTCACTTTTTTGATACACCCCGCTCACCATTCCCACACCGCCCCTGCGACAGGCAGGGGGGACTCACCAAATCTGTGCAATCTCACCAGCTGGAAACGACGTCTGTCTAACCGGCGAAACGGGTATCAAATCATTCATGTCACCTGCCATTATTGTCGTCCCCTGTTATAACGAAGAGAAACGGTTAGAGATCCTCCAGTTCCGTAAGCACGTCGCGCGGCACCCGGAGCACTCTTTTCTGTTCGTTAACGATGGCAGTTCCGATCGCACCGCGCTGATCCTGGATGACTTGCATGCTGCTGATCCCGACCACTTTGAAGTTTTACACCTCTCCCACAATCAGGGAAAGGCCGAGGCGGTCCGCCAGGGAATGCAGCAGGCATTACAAGCTGGTGTGGAATATGCAGGTTTCTGGGACGCAGATCTGGCTACCCCCCTGGAATCGATTCCGGATTTTGTCGCGCAACTGGAACAGATGCCTGAACGATCCATGGTTCTGGGTGCCCGTGTCAAACTGCTGGGACGTCAGATCGAAAGAAAACAGCTGAGGCATTACCTGGGCCGCATCTTTGCGACATCAGCGTCGACAGTATTACGGCTCCCCATCTATGATACCCAGTGTGGCGCAAAACTGTTTCGCGTTACACGGGAAAATCAGAGTCTGTTTGCCACACGGTTTCTCACCAACTGGATCTTCGATGTGGAGCTGCTGGCACGGTCGCGGCAACTGGAACGGTTCTTTGGATGTCCCAAGCTGGAAGACACAGTCTATGAATTGCCCCTGACCAGCTGGCGGGATGTGGCAGGCTCTAAAGTGAAGCCTCACGATTTTTTCAAGGCGTTTTTCGAGCTCTGCACCATTTACTGGCGCTATTTGCGTCCTTCTCTGAAATCGCCATTCACTCAGTTGCCGACTCAGATTGAAACGCAGTCGAAGCGCAAAGCAGCATAATCCGCTCAAGTCAGAGATCAGTCACTGTGAATATTAAACCACTTTTTACAGTAACTGCACTTCACATCCCCATGAGGTGAAACGTCCGAATCTTCCTCAATCGGCGCATTGCAGTGCGGGCAGGCATAGCTGCTGCGTTTCTTGGAAGGGGATGGTTTCCGGGTTGCCCTGACACCCGTCAGACGGCTGCCCCTGGCGGTAAGTGACCTGTAAGCAGTAAAGCCACCTACCATCACAAAGGGAATTGCTATCAACGAACCAATAATGCGAAAAAACAGAGGCGGTGAATGGAATCCCCCGAAGGGCTGAGACCACAGAAAAGAAATCAGAGTCAGACCAATTCCGCCAAAGACACAGCCAATCACGACCCCGACCAGACGGGCTCCCGGTGAAATTTTCTGCTGGCGCTCTTCCTGCTCGCTCATGATTCTCCCTGACTTGTTGCCTCTACTGGCGGTAACCGGGGTTGAGACTATTCCGCCTCGACTTCCTGTGACATGACTTCCCGATATGCGATATCCTGCAGCAGGGCATAACGGACGATATTCAAGGCCAGGTTCACTGCATCCTGAGGCACATAACCGGCACAGGCGACCGACGCCTGCTGCTCCAGGGCACAGCTGATATCGTACTTACTATATATCACAGCCAGGTGCCCATCAATTTCAATTCCTTCGAGCAGAGGTTCAACGACCAGGGTTTCTGCTTTCAGCGGCTGGTTTACATCGTTGACCTCCATCTGGCGACGACGCACGCGGCGTACATCATATCCGGTCTGCTCCGAAAACAGAGGATGATCGACGGGAATGCGTTTTAACTGTTTGGTCGGAAACATTTCCTGCATCAGCTGACGAAAACTTTTATCAAACGGCTGTGCACCACAACAGGCGTCCGCAAACAGTACCGCTCCATTATCCAGGGCCTGTTTCAGGTTCGACTGTTCCGTTTTAGAAAGGCTGAACTGGCTTCTGCCATGCATATACAGCAGCGGGTACTGCATCAGATTAGGATCGCTGGCCGGCAGACTGGGCGTTTTCGTGGAAGCGATCATTCCCGCATTCTGGTTCAGGGCCTTGAGCAGATTTGTCAAAGCTCTCGGTGCCGCATCCCAGGTGCCGTTATGACGGATCTTGGCGATCTGCAGAAAGCCCCGTTCGACCTGATTCTGCAAACCGTTCTCACTGGCCAGTTCTTCCTGGTCAAGTTTGTTTGGTGGTTCTCGACCTGTCGCGTATGCAATCACGTTGGTTCCGATCCGGACAGCACGCGTGATCATGGAAGTTGCTTTCACCGGTCGATCTTGAGAGGGGAACCGCATCCATTTGTCCCAGAGACAGGCCAGGTCGTCAGGGCAGTAGATAATGGAAGTTCGGCAGCCGACATCGACGCCATAGAGTTCGACACTTTCCGCATCGAGCAGATATTCGCAGCGAAAGACAGGATGCTCAGCCGTCAGCCGTTTCAGCTGGACTTCCCCCTGCGGATACATTTTTTTGATCAGTTCTCGAAAACCACGATCAAAGCCGGCCCCATTACAGTTATCAACGGCGAAGATAAAGCCCCCCTGCTCCACAAACTGTTTGAGCATGTTGACCTCAGGTACTCCAAACTGGGGATCTTCCTGACCACTGATAAACAGCACAGGAGCCTGCCGGAGAACCTGCACGCCCCCCCCCTGAATCGCCAGGTCGAGATTTACGGTCTGCCAGGTCAGCAGTTTCGGCCAGTCAGGGCGTCCGGAAAGCGCATCGGTCAGATTCAGAATATCATTCTGATGGTGATTCCAGTTCGGAATTGTTCCCGGCTGCAGTTTGGCCTGCCCCTCGGTTTTGTATTCCAGCTTATTGATCAGGACCGGAGCCAGACCTTTGGAAAGAAAGAGCAGGACAAAGCTCGTTCCCAGTACGGGATCAGATTCCAATTGGCCGGCACCACGCCATGAGCCATCGCGCACGGACTGCCTTTGTGTCAGAAACGCGGCTCCTTCCCGATACCAGTCATGCTTGCCGAAAAACCGGGTACCGCTTAAGCGTCCCGCACGTTCCAGACCATACAGGTAATAAAGCAGCCAGGAGTTGACTCCGGGATTGGTGCCCACGGAAAAATGGGTGGTCATCCAGTGAATGGCCCGTTCGATAGATTTGTCCTCTTCTTTTTGATCACAGCAGACGGGAGTACCGTCGGGATTCAGTTCCAGGTCGTCTCCCAGCATCGAATTGACGATCACCATAGTAGCGATCCCTGCGACGGTCATACTGCCTCGACTCGCCCCGGCGTTGGACTGATAGCCCCAGCCGCCATCGCCACTTTGCTGTGTAGACCAATACTGTTTGATGAGCTTCCAGGTTTTCTGGCTGACCGGTACCCCCGCGTGCACGGCATCGCGTAGAGCGAGTACCGCGTACTGACTGTTACTGCGATCGGCAACCCCGGCTCCTCCAATGGCCATTCCGGGTCCGTAACTCCAGCCCCCTGCATCGGGCCCGGTCGTCACCTGACTTTTCTCAAGTCGTGCCACCAGGGACTGAATCAGAGGTAAATCCCGTTTGCCATCTTTAGCGGCTGCCAGCGCCATAATCATCAGGCTGGTCTGGTAGGTTCCCCTGGGTTCGGGAGCGCGGAGTGATCTGAGGTATTTGAGGCCGCGCTGTACGGGTTCATCATTCGCAGTCATGCCGCAGTTGATGATGGCCATCAGAGCCAGACAGCTGATGCCGGGAGTATAATTTTTCCCCGGACCGGACCAGGAACCATCGCCCTGCTGTTCCTGCAGGAGAAAGGCTTTTCCACGCTCGATGGATTCCAGTACTGCCTTGGCTGACAGTTCCTGACCCTGCGCAAAAACAGCTCTGCTGGAGAACAACATGAGGGAAATGCATAGGACTGCTGTTAACGTCCAGCGCAACGCCCGATACGCTCTACGATAATGCGGAAAATCCATTAAGTTTCGCTTTCGATTCCGAAGTCTATCACTGGATCAGAGCCTGCATAGCCCCTTCTCTCCAGAACTGTGCCCGGAAACTGATTTGTTTAATTTTTATGCATTCTTACAAGATATTTTACCTATTCCAGATGAATTGTTTGTTTTTTCACCCGTCTCCCTGATTGTATCATATTTGCGTTCGCAAGTCAGCGGGTCTCTGTTTCTCTCGGGATTGAAGATGGCTATAATTACGAAGACTGACTGCGTATTTTCACACGGACTGAAGGCTGTCCGCATTGATTATCGATGCCGGTCAGCATTTTGAGTCAGTCAGGCCTGAACCACGAGACAGAATGGAAATCCCTTGGCTACCGAAAAACGCGACTTTGACGAATTTCTGGAGAAACTCAAACGTCACCATGACGTGATGGTGGACGAACTGCATAAGGTCGTGATCGGCCAGGATGAAGTGATCGAGCAGATCCTCGCGGCGATATTTACAGGGGGGCACTGTCTGCTGGTCGGGGTACCCGGACTCGCGAAAACCCTGCTGGTAAGTACCATTGCCCGCATTCTGGATTGTGAGTTCAAACGAATCCAGTTCACCCCCGACCTGATGCCCTCAGACATTACCGGTACCAACGTGCTGGAAGAGGAAGAATCGGGCCGTCGCTCGTTCCGATTTGTCCAGGGCCCTGTATTTACCAATATTCTGCTGGCCGATGAAATCAACCGAACTCCGCCTAAGACACAGGCCGCGTTACTGCAGTCGATGCAGGAGCGGGAAGTGACGGTGGGGCAGACCACCTATGACCTGCCGGAACCGTTTTTTGTGATCGCCACTCAGAACCCGATCGAACAGGAAGGAACTTACCCCCTCCCGGAAGCGCAGCTCGACCGATTCATGTTTAACATCAAGGTGGAGTATCCAAACCTGGAAGAGGAAGAACAGATTCTGGCAGCCACCAGCTCCAGCGAGAAACCGGAAATTCGCAAAGTCCTTTCGGCCAAATCCATTTTATACCTGCAGCGGCAGATCAACATGATAGAAGTCGGCCCGCTTACAATCAATTACGTTACGCGACTGGTCCGTGCGACTAGGCCCAGTGACGGCTCTGCGCCAGCCTTCATCAAGCAGATGGTTGACTGGGGAGCCGGACCTCGTGCCGGCCAGTATCTGATCGCAGGAGGCAAAGCCATTGCCGCTATGGACGGTCGTGCGAGTGTCTCTCTGAATGATATTCGTCGCGTGGCAGTCCCCGTACTCCGTCATCGTATTTCTACGAACTTCCAGGCGCAGGCCGAGGGGATGGTCACCGAAGATATCATCGGACGTCTGCTGGAGGAAATTCCGGAACCCAACATTCCCAAGTATGAGTGAAGTGGGAAACTCAGTAGGCAGTCAGCTCTGCAGAATCGTTGAGTTGATGCTGTAACACTTTCTGGATTTTGGCCCGCAGATTACGAATTTTGATCGGCTGAACGAGAATCCGGGAGCGATCAGTCTTCTTCAGCGTTTTCTTGATCGCGGCATTCTTCTCTGACAGAACCAGGATGGCTGCCAGATCCGGATCCATGGCGAGTGCCTGCTTGAAGGCTTCGACACACCCTTCGCCGATGGAATCTTCCATGAAGACAATGCAGTCGGGGGCATTGTCTTTCACCCGCTGCATCGCCCGATCCAGGTCACTTAAAATCAGGACGCGGTAACCGTGCTTAGTGAGGTAATCGCGTAAGACATCCTGATGCTTGGAACGATTCTCGATACACAGGATCGTCGGCGGAGCGATTGCCATTTTCAGATCCTGCTCAGCACTCGCTTTGACATCCGCGGTTGCCTGTGGTTTTGGTGTTTCTTCCGCTCCACTGAGCTGAGCACGGACTTCCAGGAGATCCTGAACCGCTTCGGTCGCTGTCTGATACCGAACCTGTGGCAGATAGGCCATCAGTTTTTCCAGAACATCTACAACGGCTTCAGGCAGATCGGGCTCGATCGTTGTAATCGAAGGAACCTGTGAGTAGCGGGTAGGCCGCTTGCGTTCCTCGATGTCTTTCGTGCGTGGGAAAGGAGGCTTACCGCAGAGAAGCTCGTAAAAGATGGTACCCACAAAATAAAGATCGCTGCGGGGATCATTTCGGGGAGCCCCTGTTGACTTTTCCAGCGTTCCGTATTCAACGGCGCGTTGATGTGCTTCACCAGCACCGGCGGCATCATCTTCGCCAGCCAGACCGAAGTCAATCAGCTTCGCCACTCCCTGAATCGACATGAGCACGTTGGTCGCTTTCATGTCGCGGTGTGTGTACCCCAGACGATTGGCGTACTCCAGCCCTTCACAGATATCGATGGTGTAATTGACGGCTTCCAGGGGAGAGAGCTTTTTGCGGATGGTGATAAAGTCCCGCAGATTTCCACCTTCCACAAACTCCATGGTGAAATAGTGAATATCGTCCTGCACGCCGACATCGAAAATCTCTACGATGTTTTTATGTTTGAATTGCTTGCAGACCTCTGCTTCTCGATGAAACATTTTTATGTTTTCGGGATCCTGGGCCCAGCGTTGCCGAAGAACTTTGACGCCTATCATGCGTCCATCTTCCAGAGATTCTGCGCGATAGACGCGAGCAAAACTTCCGGAAGCGTTCTGGTACATCAGCTTGTTGCCGCCCAGAACGAGCCCTTCGAACTCATTGTTTTTCAGTCGACTGGCCTGAAATGAGGTGATCAGGTTTTTGCGTTCCAGTAACCGAATCAATTGATCGTCATCAGCTGCTTTGTCCTGAAGTTCCTGCAGGCAGGCATCCATCTCGTCTGGTTTAACGAGCTTCAGATCAATCAGCTGCGCACTGAGTTTCTTTTTGCGCGACTTCTTATTGAAAAAAATCATTCGTAGTCCATGCCCTGTTGATGCACACCAGGCAAAGAATCGTTACTCAGCAAACAAATAAGTACTGTGGCTACACATGACTGATCGATGTGCCTGCCCAAAACTGGCGAATTAGAATAATGAATAACTCGTTTGGACTGAGATCCGACTACCGGGTACCATCCCAACTAGAATTGCGAGCCCGAAAATAATAATAAAACAAAGGCCCTCAAATAGACACAAAATTCCGTTGATGAAAGTTTGATGTCTGAAATATGAATATCAAATTATAACATTGAAAATGGCGGAAGGGAATCAGTGAACACGCGAGCAGAAAATTATTTTGACTTTTTCTGAGGTGAAATGAGCGTATTCGTTTTAAGCAGCACAATTTCAGGAATTGACGAGCAGTGTGCCGTATTTGACGGAACCGCAGGATAGAACGGTCTGAATATTCATCCGGGATCCCGCTCCTTCGTAGTGGAAGAGAATCAGGTCGGCCCGGGAACCGACTTCCAGCTTGATTTCTTCAAACCCAAGCAGTCGAGCAGGGTTCAAGCCAGCCATGTCGAGAGATTCCTGCAGAGTGATTCCAGCCATGTCGATGGCGGTGGTGACGCAGGTATCTGTCTCCAGACCGGAGCCGGCGAGTAACTGCCGCTGACCGGCGATGACGATCGGGCCATCTTCCAGGACTTCCATCTTAACGGAACCTTCATCGTAGATTCCGGGGGGAGACCCGGCCAGACCCGAGGCGTCGCAGGTGATCACGACATTCTCGACACCTTTGGTTTTGATAATGGTTCTGACCACACTGGCGGGCAGGTGATGTCCGTCTGTGATGATGCTGGCCATCAGACGCGGTTCACCCAGTTGCTCCCAGATGTAATTCGGGTGGCGACGAAGGGTTCCATGTGCGCCATTGCCCAGGTGAGTACTCAGGCGAGCCCCTGCATCAACGGCTTCGGTAATCTGCTCGGGTTCTGCAGCAGTATGCCCAATGGAGACAACAACCCCTGAGGCAACGGCTTTTTTGATAAAGGGGATGGCGTTATCGACTTCAGGAGCCAGCGTAATCAGACGAATGCGATTTCCGGAAATCTCCTGCAGGCGGCTGAATTCATCCCAGTCGGCAGGGCGAACCTGATCCAGCGGATGAGCACCACGGGGTCCCTGAATCGGCGAAATGAAGGGACCTTCCAGATGACAACCGGGAACCATCTGCTCCACCCATTCATTTTCTTCACACGCCTGACGAATGGCAGAGAAGCCGCTGACGTAGTCTTCGTAGGAACTCGTAATCAGTGTGGGACAAAGACGGGTGATTCCATACTGGTAATGTTTCTCCATTACCTGACAGACTTCATCTGAAGTCAGACCTGGTTTGTTGAACCAGATGCCACCGTGGCCATTGATCTGCAAATCAAACATTGATGGAGCAATGAAAGGCAGTCCGGCTGCTTCTGAATCAGGCAGCAGATCAATCGAAGAGATCTTGTTTCCCTTGATCTTCACACTGACAGCCTCAAATGTATCGTATCTTCGTCCGACTAACTCCATCAATTGCCTCGAGCTCTAAAACAATTTGTAAAAGAAAATATTGGGTTCACGAATGAGCGGCTAGCTAAGGTTTATTTAAACTTAGAAAGTATAAGAAATGTACCTCAATGTCAAAAAAAGAATTTTCTCAACACTGCCTTATACCATGAAATTCATGCAATTTACAGTGCGAGAATCTATGTTTATGTATCGCAGGAAAATTCTGTGTATTTTTTGAGGGAAACGGGTGTTTTACCGCGCCTGAATGAGTAGAATTGATAGTAAAATCATATTTGTTCAGTAATTCAACACCCGTAGGGGAACTGAGTGCCTTCATGTATCTGAAAATGGCCAAACGCGTCTTAATGGAAACAGACAAAAGACTTGTCTGGAAACTGGCTTACAATTTCGGTTTCAAAGGCGCCCTCTCGGTTCACAAACACAAAAAACGTCTGAAACGCGGTGAGTTCTTCCCCCCCTTCCTCTATGTCTCGGTAATCAACAGCTGCAACCTGCGCTGCCAGGGCTGCTGGGTCGATGTCGCCGCCAAACAGGAAAAGATAGATGTCGAGGCGATGTCAAAGCTGATCGGGGAAGCCAAGGAGATGGGCAACTCCTTCTTTGGCATCCTGGGAGGTGAGCCTTTCATGCATCCCCAACTACTGGAAATTCTTGAACGTCATCCCGACTGCTATTTCCAGATTTTCACGAACGGACAGTTCATTACCGACGAGATCGCAAAGAAGCTGCGAAAACTCGGCAACGCGACACCGCTGATCAGCGTTGAAGGGAACGAGATCATCAGCAACGAGCGTCGCGGGCGGAGCGATGTCTACAACAAAACGATGCAGGGAATTCAGAACTGTCTGAATAACAAACTGCTCACCGGTGTCTGCACCAGCTTATGCAAGTCGAACATTGATGACCTGCTGACTGAAGAATGGGTCGACAAGCTGATTGACATGGGGGTCATGTATACCTGGTATCACATTTACCGTGTCGCCGGTCCCGATCCTAACCCGGAACTGGCTCTCTCTCCGGAAGAGCAGTTACGAGCCCGCAAATTCGTTGTGGATATTCGGGCCCGCAAACCGATCGGAGTGATCGACGCCTACTTTGATCACGATGGAACCGCGCTCTGTCCGGCAGCGACCGGTCTCAGCCATCACATCAATCCCTGGGGCGATATTGAACCTTGCCCCGTGATTCAGTTCGCTACCGATTCCATCCACGATGAATCCAAAACGCTGAAGGAAAAATTCGTGCAGTCGGAATTCCTGAAAGACTTCCGGCACGTCGTTCAGCAAAATACGCGGGGCTGTATCATCCTGGAACGGCCCGATCTGCTCGAAGATCTGGTTAAAAAGCATGGCGCCAAAGATTCCACGTTCCGGAAACAGGCGATGCAGGAACTGCAGAATCTGGAAACGCGCACTTCCCAATATTCACCCGGGAATGAAGTTCCCGAGAAGAGTTGGGTCTACCGTATTGCCAAGAAATTCTTCTTCAACGATTTCGGCGTCTACCAGGGGACGGACCATAGCCAGACTGCAGCTCCCGGAATACTGGCGAATCGCAGTGAGTCAACCACTCCCGGAAATCCTCCCGATTTCATTCCCCTGGAAGCGTTGAAATAACAGCGTTCTCTGATCGGCTTACCCGGCGGGAAGCTTACTCATCCTCTTCCGCTAAATTCACGATCAGTGTAGCATCAGCCGAAGCACCCCGAATGCGCGGGATATCTGTGGCTGTCTTATCCAGAGCGGCCCTGGATTCCATATGCACTCTCCACCATTCGCTGGCATCCTGAAGGGACCACTGTCCATCCTCCTCACAGTGTGTCAGGCACAAGACGAGTTCTGAGGCAGACTGAGGCCGTTTATCGGGATCTTTCTCCAGGCACTGCATGATGATCTGCTCCAGGTCGGCCGAGACCGGCTTTCCAAGTCGCTCGGAAGGAGATTCCGGATCATCCTGAGTATGCTTCATACAGATCTCGATGATGGATTCTCCATCGAAGACTGTGGTTCCCGTGAGTAGATAATAGCCGACCGCACCGAAGGCATACAGGTCACTGCGTGCATCGACCCGGTCCGGATTTTTGATTCCCTCCGGTGAGAGATACATGGGGGTCCCCGCCATCGCGTTCGTCGAGGTCAGCGTAGCCTGCTCTCGACCATCCACGGCTTTGACGAGTCCAAAATCGAGGAGCTTGATAAAATCGTAAACGCCCCCTCGATGCGTCAGAAAAATATTGGCCGGTTTCACATCCCGGTGAATCACTCCCAGTTGATGTGCTTCCGCGAGGGAACCAGCGACCTGCTTGAGCAGATGGATCACTCGAGCTTCAGGCAGGGGGCCGAACTCTTTGACCAGATCATCGAGGTCAATACCATCCAGCAGTTCCATGGCATAATAGAAAACCCCTTCCGGAGTGCGGCCGTAGTCGTAGATCGCAATCGTATTCGGATGATTGAGCTGACTTGTCAGCTGTACTTCCCGTTCAAAACGAGCTACCGCTTCGTCGGTCGTTTTTTCGATATCCAGTAATTTGATAGCCGTCGGTCGGCGGAGCATGGCATGCTGACCGCGATAGACGACCCCCATGCCCCCTTCTCCGAGCTTCTCTTCCAAGGCATACTGGCCCAGCTGTTTTGCTTTAATTACCGCGCGACGGGTTTCCTGTTCTTTTCGCGCCACGATGACCGTAAAGATAAAGATGACGATACTGCCCACAATCAGCAGCCCGAACAACCCCCAGAATGTATAACGCAACAGGTAGAGCGAGCGGTAAGCTTCTGACTGATCCATTTCGGTAGCGACGCCCATTCCGTATTCGGGCAGCCAGGTCCAGGCCCCCACAACCGGGACACCGCGATAATCGCTATAGCCTTCGACGTCGATGCCACTCTCATTCTGAACGGCAGAGGCTGCCATGCGGGTCAGCGTGCGTTCGGCCATGCGTTTCGTCGGACGGTTCCCGCGTGCCATGTTGACTTCAGGATCGCGTACCTGCACATTGAGGATCGACTGGGAATCTTCGCGGTCGGGAATTAACCCCATTAGTTTTAAATCATCTTCAAACCGACTCTGCGAAAGCATGACACCATCTTTATCGAAGGCATAGGTCTCGCCCGTTTTGCCCGCTCGGGCGACCGAGAGGATCCGTGTGAAATCCTGCTCCGGCTTGATCAATAGTGCCAGGGCAGCGATCGGTTTTCCGTCTGCATCCTTCACCGGCGCCATCGCCAGCATGGTTGGGAGCCCGGTTTTTAATTCTCCTGAATCCGCTTTGCGGGCGAACAGACTTTCAAAGGGACGCGTGACTGTCGCCTTCCCTTCACGAACCTGATCCAGAGCAGACTGCTGAATAGGAAGATCCGCACGGCCGATAGGCTCGTCACGTGAAGAGGCCAGAACTTTGCCAGCCAGATTGAACAGTCCCACATCCAGGTATCCCAGATGCTCCAGCTCGGAACTGAATTCTTCCCGCAAGCCATCCAGCGACTGGGAATGCAGCAGAGCATCCCGGTTGTCCGGATCCTGTTGCTCAATACCGATCAATTCTTCAGTGAGTTTGCGGACGCGTGGCTCTTCGGCCAGCACCTCCGCGAGCGATTCTTCACGTGCCAGCCAGATTTTCAACGCAGCCACATCGGCGTCCAGAATTGTCTGCAGATTATTGGCAACGTTCTCCCGACTCGAGGTCTCCACAATCGACCGGACCATCAACCCCAGAAACAGCAGCAGAATCGTGCCTGCAATCGGCCAGATCCACATGCTCCGTTTGGAAAAGAGCCGGGAACGGGTAAACGATTTCATAAAAGAGCGGGAAAACGATCGTCCCAGTGAAGTCTTCGATGCGTTCATGAATCAGGATTTCAGCAGATACGGGGAGAAAACGGCTCAGGTTCTTAATTCTGACATCTCTCCGGGCGTTCAGCAAGAAATGAATCCTGTTTCGTGTGGAAGTAGACCGAATCGGTTGCCGGATATCACGATCAAGGCGCATAAAAAAAGCCGTGCCTGTTTCAGGTCACGACTTTTATAGTATCTGCCATTACATTGCGACGGTGGGGTCGCTGCAAGAAGGACGGCGAATCGGGTAGTGCCAGGCACTCACCACTATTGATTCCGGTCCATGCTAAGGTTTAGGATCCTCCGACGGAATAAAGAATGACAGGATACTGTTTCAATTGTATGCATCGTCCTGACAGTCGTCGACGGGAGTTTTCCGCGTTTTCACGAAAATTCACCCTGCGTCAGAATGTCTGGTTAAAATCAGATATCTGATTTTCAGGTTAGTTATCAACATCGGCATTTCAGGGCGCAACGGTTTGATCCGATTTTCAAAAAAAACGGAAAAACATCTGCCGCTCCGTGCCTCCCAGGTGGGAGTTCATTCCCTCAAGGGACCGGGAATCTTACTGATTTTCCCCGTGCCTACAAGAGGAGATCTTCGTGAATTCTGGAATTCCCGGGAATCAGTTTCCGAGAACTACAATCAGACTTTGCGCATGCCGTTACGCATTAAGAGCCAGCCGATGAATGCGATGACCACCAGAACGATGCCGTACTCCATCGGCGAAATGTTATCCCAGCGTTTGTTGAGATAGTTGATGTAGAAATTAGAGTACTCGTGGCAGGTTTCCAGAATCGTGTCGATCATGATGTCACCTCAAATGATGCGTGAACTTGCTACGATCTGTAAAGCGCTGACCTCTGCTGTCAGAAACGAACCCGGTCTGGATTCTAGATCAGTGGGTCAAACCTTTTACAGATCCATTTAAAAGCCTAGCTCACAGATCAGAGCGTGCAGCGAAAAAAATAAATTTTTGTCCCCTGAGCAAAAAACAAGCCTCTGCGAATTACTTCACAGAGGCCTGTTCTCTTTAACAGATTGGGTTCTGTATTTTAGATATAATCATTGATGACATTTTCAATCCACTCCTGGCGACCGCTGGAGTTGGGTGCAGAATCCCCTTTCTCAAGCATGTAGGCTTCCAGGTCACTGAAGTTCACACTGCCGGCTTCGATTTGTGCGCCAATGCCCTCGTCGTAACTCGCGTAGCGTTTCGATACGAAGTCAGAGAGGATACCGTCTTTGCGAATCTGGGACGCAATCCGCGCACCGCGGGCAAACGCATCCATGCCACCGATATGGGCGTAAAACAGATCGATCGGTTCAAAGCTTTCCCGCCGGACTTTGGCATCGAAGTTGACGCCGCCGGGTGCGAGTCCCCCCTGATCCAGAATCGCCAGCATGCATTGCGTGGTCAGGTAGATATCTGTCGGGAACTGGTCGGTATCCCAGCCCAGCAGAAGGTCCCCGGTATTAGCATCGATACTGCCGAGAGCCCCTTGAATCGATGAGTAAACCAGTTCGTGCATCATAGTATGCCCGGCCAGCGTTGCATGATTGGTTTCAATATTCAGCTTCACATGGTCCAGCAGATCGTACGAACGCAGAAAGTTCAGACAGGCGGCAGCATCGAAGTCGTATTGATGCTTCGTTGGTTCTTTCGGCTTCGGTTCGAACAGGAACTGTCCTTTGAAGCCGATCTTCTGGGCATGCTCTACCGCCATATGCATGAATCGGGCCAGATGATCAAGTTCCCGTTTCATGTCGGTGTTGAACAGATTCATGTAGCCTTCGCGACCACCCCAGAAGACATAGTTCTCGCCTCCCAGTCGATGCGTGACTTCCATTGCTTTTTTGACCTGGGCGGCTCCGTAAGCGAAGACATCTGCGTTCGGGCTGGTGGCAGCTCCGTGCAGGAAGCGGGGATGTGAAAACATATTCGCTGTTCCCCACAGCAGTTTGATTCCGGTTCGTTCCTGGGCTTCCAGAAGTTTGTCGGCGATGCGGTCAAAATTCTCGTTGGCTTCTTTCAGCGTGTCCCCATCGGGAGAGACATCTTTGTCATGAAAACAGTAATAGGGAGCCTGCAGCTTTTCGAAAAATTCAAAAGCTACATCGACCCGCTTCAGTGCATTTTCGACTGAGTTCGAGCCATCATCCCACGGACGCTGCAAAGTACCTGCTCCGAAGGGATCACTGCCGGTTCCGCGGAATGTATGCCAGTAACAGACACTGAACCGCAACAGATCCCGCATCGACTGCCCTTCGATCTGCTCATCTGGGTTGTAATGTTTGAATGCGAGGGGATTCTTGCTTTCCGGGCCTTCGTACTCGATTCGGGGGACGTCTGCAAAGTATTCCATGGGTCGCACCTGTCATGTGGTTAAAACGTTTAAAGACAATCACTTCAAAGAAAGATTCTAAACAGAAAATCCCTTCGAGAGTAGGCTCGGAAGCTTATTGAACAAACATTACGAATGGATTTTCAAAGTGATCTTGCCTCAATTTTCTCAATCTGGGAAACTGGGCAGTTGAAGCACCATTTCCAAGTTCCCCTGCACTTTTCCCTTCCATGGCGGAGAGGGGCTTTCGCTCTGAAATCTGCCTGACGATCCTGTTAATTTTGCGTACAGCAGCCAGAATGGCGTCAATCAGCAATGAGCTGTAACCTTCTGAAATTTATTGGCTTATGTCTGCTATGCACCAGTTGTGCATCTGGCCTGTCTCAGCCTGCGCCGATGCAGGCCTCTAACCCGATCCAGATCTCGGGAAATAACCAGGACGTCGTTTGGGAACGGATTGTCGATACCATCCACAACTACAAATTCGCCATCGCCAAAGAAAACAAGCTGGATGGTCGTATCGAAACCGAATACAAAGTCGGCGCCAATCTGCTTGAGCCCTGGCACGGTGATTCGGTCGGCTTTGATAACCGTCTGGAAAGCACGCTGCAGTCCATTCGCCGCAGAGTATTCGTCAGTGTCACCCCGATCGAGGGAGGGTACCTGCTCGGAGTGGAAGCGTTCAAGGAAATCGAGGACGTAACCACCCCCACCGCGAGTGCGCCTGGCGGCGCCACGTTTCAACAGGAACTCAGCCTGAGACGTGATTTGAACCTGGTCGAAGAACGCAGCAACCCGGATGGCTGGATCCCTCTGGGGAGAGACCCGGCCCTCGAGCAGGATATTCTGAAAAGCCTGCAGATCGCATTCTCGCAGTAAACCTGAAAAAAACGGGAACAGTCGCGCAACTGATAGCAGGCAGATGTTCCCGGGATCAGGCTTATTTACACAGAATCAACTTGCCATTCTGTGTGATTCTCAACCGATAAGTCGTCTCGCCATGCTGGATCAGGACTTCCTGCTTTCCATTCAAGATGGCATCGGATTCAATGACATCGGTTGGGGTTTCTTCTTGCGCATTCGTAGCGGTAGCCGGGCGTTCAAGCTTCTCTGATTCGCTCATAATTAGGTTCATGTTACTCAACAAAGTGAATTTTGAAATTCGCAATTCACTACGCCCCCGGCAGTGGATCGTACAGATTCCCACTCCCGAATGAATTGCCCGTCATCAGTACAGCTGCCAGCGAAGTTTTTTCTTTCCCCAGGAACACATCCGAAAAAAGTATGCTTTCTGAGAGAGAGTTGCTTGCTTCCAGCACAACTGATGGCTAACATAATGAACCTGAGACTCAATGTCAACTGGGACTGATTGTCCTGTCTCAGAGAATTTACTGATAATTTCGGCAAGACGGCTATCACTCAGATCACGAGACGATCTGATTTGTAAGTTGCATATCACATGTACACGAGCACGTTGCCTGAATCTTTTTTACTGGAAAGAAGAGAAATGGCGCAACGTTCTCAAGAAAGCCGAATGTTCGGCAGACGTGGTTTTACTTTAATTGAGCTTCTGGTGGTGATCGCCATCATTGCAATTCTGATCGCTCTGCTGCTCCCCGCAGTCCAGCAGGCCCGCGAAGCTGCCCGCCGCAGCCAGTGCAAAAACAATCTGAAACAGATTGGTCTGGCTCTGCACAATTACCTCAGTGCTTATACCGCTTTTCCCCCCGCTTTCTGTGCTGGTCCCGGCGGAGGAACTTTCACTGAAGGTGGTCAGTGGTCGATTCACGCTCGCATTCTTCCCTTTGCGGATGGAGCGAATCTGTTCAATAACATTGACTTCACGCGCAGCTATGAGAATCAGAGCGATCCTTCGATCGCCTATACCCGCATCCCATTCATGCTCTGCCCCAGCGAAGTGAATGATAAAATCCGCCCTGACTCTTCAGGCAACCCCGAACACTACCCCATCTGCTATGGCTACAATGGGGGTACCTGGCGTGTCTTCACCAATTCCAACCTGAGCGGCGGAGATGGTGCGTTCTACCCGAACAGTAAAACGAAACCACGTGACTTCACAGACGGAACCAGTAACACGCTCTGTTTTGCAGAGGTAAAAGCATTTACCGCTTATAACCGCGATGGAGACGCAGGCACTTCCACCGTGCCCAGCGTCGCCGGTGATGTGGAAGCCCTGATCAGCGGGGGCGGTTCCAACAAAGCCAATAGTGGCCACACAGAATGGGTCGATGGTCGCGTCCACCAGACCGGTTTTACTACTACATTGCCCCCCAATACCAAAGTTGCTGTCCCCGGTGCAGGTGGTGGCGCCATCGATGCCGGTGACTACACGTCCTGCCGGGAAGCCAAAAGTTGCACCGGTCCCACCTACGCTGCTGTCACAGCACGCAGCTATCACATTGGGACCGTACACGCCCTGATGGTAGATGGTGCTGTGCGATCCATCAGCGAGAATATCGACCTGGGCACATATCGTGCCCTGAGCACCCGTAGCGGTGGAGAAGTCATTGGCGAGTTCTAAACCTGCCAGAGCCTGACGGGCAAAATTCAACTTCTATTCCAAACGGTCCTGAGCGTTATACTCAGGGCCGTTTTTTATTTTTCACCATCCGTTGATTCGACAGAAGCTTTCCTGCCAGATCGTAACAGGGTCATGATTTCATGCAGCCCTAATATTTTCGCCAGCTGCAGGTAAATTACAACAGCGGTGATAACGGGCACCAACACACGCAGTAGTCGATAACGAAATAAATCAACAGTGGGCAGTATTTGTAATTCGATCAGTATGATCGTAGACATAACAGCGGTCGCCAGGCTGGCCCGCCAGCTGGTGTTGAACAGCTTCGCATAATCGATCTGCCCCACCTTCTCCCTGATCAGCCACAGACAGAGGCCCGTCTGAATCATAGCGGCCATTGATGTGGCCAGAGCCAGCCCCCTGCCCTTGAGCCACCAGATCAGCGCCAGATTCAACAAGAGATTGCAGATTACAACCAGCACCCCAATTCGTACCGGCGTACGGGTATCACCGATGGCATAGAAACCCCGGTTCAATATCAGGACCGCCATGAAAGCGAACACACCGATGCCATAAAAGCGAATCATTTCCGCCGTCTGCAGAGCATCAAACTGATCGAAGTCACCATACTGAAACAGCAGTGAAGAGAGCGGCTGTGCCATCAGCACCAGTCCCAGGCTGGCGGGGAGCCCCACACCAATCACAAGCTGTAACCCCAGCAGTAAATCTCGTCGTAACAGATGATGGTCGTTCCGCTCTGCATGCCTGGATAACTGAGGATACAGCACTGTTCCCAGAGCGACTCCAAACACTCCCAGGGGGAACTGATACATTCGCTGTCCGAAGTAAAGTGCCGAGGCGGTTCCCGATTCAAAGATCTGCCAGACCGCGGGGATGGCACCTGTCGCGTAGATCCCCTCTGGTCGGGCCAGGCCCCACGCCAGACAGCTGTCGATCAGCGTATTCAACTGCGTGATCGACAGACCGACCACAATCGGAGCCATGCTTTGGGCGATGGACTGTACCTGACCGAGCCCGACTCCCCAATCCATATGTGGTCGGTAGCCCATCTGGCATAGCTTCCAGAAAGGCAGCACCAGTTGCACCACTCCGCCCAGCAGAATCGCGATGCAGATCGCAGTAATTTTTGCAGGAGCATCCGGCAGAAAGGGAGCGACCAGCCAGATCCCGGCCATCCAGCTCAGGTTCAGAATGGTCGGTAACAGGGCCGGTACGGAAAAATGGTTCAATGCATGCAACGTCGCGTTGATCTGAGCTGCCAGACAGACCAGGATCAGATAAGGCAGCAGCAGCCCGGTCAACCAGTACAATAATTGTGCTTCTGACTCCGGATTCCCTCTCCAGCTAAGCAGGACCAGAATGACTTCTGCACTGCCTACGAGTAATACGGAAAACACCATCAGCCAGAACAGCACCGCGGTCACCAGCTTCCAGGATGCTTCGCGTCCGTTCTGCTCGAGTTCGCGGATATAGGTGGGAAGAAAGGCCGTAGAGAGTGCCCCTTCTCCTAACAGACGTCGCGTCAGATTGGGCAGTTTAAAAGCGACAGAAAACGAGTCCATGATTGGACCGTTGCCAAAGAGGGTGGCCATACCGATATCGCGAACCATCCCCAGCACGCGGCTTAACAGCGTCAGCAGACTAACAGTTCTTAGTCCTGCGAACAGCCCGCGCGTATGGTCAGATGCAACCACCTGAGCTTGATTTTCCTGGACAGGTCCAGGTGGCGCAGAATCATCCATAATTCAAATGAGAAATCAGGACAGTACCGGCTCGAGTCGTGCAGAGTTGATATCGATCATTTTCAAGATTTCAAGTACACGCTCCATGGGCAGATTCCACTCTCTGGCCCAGATAATAATGTCCAGATTCTCCATCCGCAGCCAGAAGATTCGATCCAGAATCCGATCTGCCAGCAGATCATTCTCCAGTTCAAGAGACTTCAAAAAACCGAAACGGGTATCACTGAATTCTTGCCAGCATCGATTTCCCAAAAGATGCTCAATTTTCTTCCCGATGCAAAAGTAATACCAATGATTTGCATACCAGTCAGAAATAGCAAGCGTACCCAGATCAAAGCCATTCTTTTGGCTTTCGATCCATTTGTGGCGTTCCGCTTCTAGAGGAGCTTCCTCATAGATGCTGGATGCCGTAGACGGATCCAAGAGTTCGGACGACATGCTTCACCTCAATGTGCGTCTGCGATCCCAATAGAATATGTACGAAACTTTGTCAGTCGCTGCCAGGTTCCAACAGCGTTAATGAGCTTCGCAAAAACCTTAGTAACGTAGTGTTATACCCCCGCTGAATATTCCAGGCAAGATTCATTTCCGGGAGAAATCAGATTTTTGTAAGGAAGTTTAAGAAGAGGCGAGCATGCGTCAAGTGCCTGTCAGTACCCTTTTTACTCGAAAAACTCAGGCACAGCCACTGAGCAGAAACAGCAGTTGCTCGAGTTCCAGCCGGGGGTCCAGGCGGCTGTTACCTTTCAGATTTAAATCGGCGTCCAGCAGCCATTGACCGATTTTTTCCGCCCTCTGCCGGGTCAGTCTTCGCAGGTAACGGTCAGACGAATCGATGTCCCGCGGGAAGACTCCCGACTCTTTAAGCGCCTGTCTCAACGGGGTCCCCTGCACCGCCAGTTGCGTGGCCTTAAAGTACTTGCGCCAAACGAAGTTGAGCCCCCCCAGGATTTTCTGTGGCGCCTCGCCGGCCACCAGCAGATTATCCAGGTATTTCAAAGCTGCTCCGACATTTCCGTCTCGAACGGCGTCGGTCATCGCCCAGGTCGTCTCTGCTTTCCAGCCTCCGACAACCGCGCGAATGTCATCTGGACTAATGCGTGCCGCCTCTCCCACAAAGGTGGCGAGCTTGGAGAGTTCCTGATGAATCTGTCCACAATGGGTTCCCACGAGTTCGACCAGCAGCAGCGAAGCTTCTCGCGAAATCTGTTTCTGATGGACCTGTTCTGCAGTATCTGCAATCCATTTTGCCAGTTGGCTCCCCTTGAGCTCCTTGCATTCCAGATCCAGACCGATCTTCGCGACTGTCTTGGCGAGTTTAGTCGACTTATTCCACGATTTGACGTCCAGAATCAGCAGCGAACTCTTCGAAGGTGCTTCCAGGTATTTTTCCAGGCGCGAGCGGAATGCAGAGACAAACTTCTCTGCATCATCAACGATCACCAGCCGCTGATCGCCCCACATAGAGACGGTTTTCAGCTCGTCAAACAGGGTGGATGGGGGGAGCTCTTTTTCCAGCCGCTTCCCGTCGAAACGCGTGATGCTGGTGTCTTCTTCCTCTCCGAGCACAATCGGCTCGATCGCATGAATCGCTTCCTGTTTCATGTACCGATCATCACCGTGGAGGACCACAATCGGTCCCAGCGTGTGCTGCTCGGGCTTAACAGAAACTCGGTGACATGCAGGGGCATCGCTAACTCTTATTGACCGGAAACCGCGGGATCACATACATTCACACTTCTGGAGTGGCAATATTGAAAATCATTCCAGAGTATTAACGAAATCTATTACACTCCATTTAGCAGCGAATTTCGAGTGCCCCCGGCACCGGTTCCTGCATTTTGAGTAAAACCAGGCGGGGAACAGACCGATTTCCGAGGATCCGGCAGATCAATTTGAACAGGCATCGAGCCAGTCTTCTCACCTGCTGCACCAGGCGCATGCGCAACCACCGCTCCCCAAACTCCTGCAGCAGGCAGAACTGTTCTTTCAGTGCCCCGGCGAGAAATATCCGATCTCCAAAGCGATTCACCTTTCGCGTCTGGCTGCCTTTTATCCCAAGTGCCGGGACTGTCCTCACAACCAGATCACCGGAAACCTTTCTCCGCAGACGGTTAAACGCCTGCATCAGACACAACAGGCACGAGGCACCACTCCCGACCTGTTTACGACCGAAGGAGTGCGCGGCGTTTATCTAAATCAGATCGACCGCACACAGGCCGCTCACCTCGCCGGCGCCTTCTCGCACCTGCTCTGGGAGAGCCTCCCGCTGAAAGGGTTAGCCCCGGATTCCAAAACCGCCCGCTCCCCAAGATCGAGTACTCCCTCCAGGGAACAACCTCGGCCCGAAAAGAGTCGCGGCCCCTGTGTTGTCATTGGGTTCGATGAACGACCTTCGTCACCAGACATCATTACCGGCGTTGCAGGCGCACTTCGCCGAAACGGCTGCCGGGTGATCGATCTGGGTCTCACGGTGCCTGCAATCCTCGCATATGCCACCTCGCATCTGCAGGCACAGGGCGCCATCATGGTCACCGGTTCCCACTGTGGTCCGTCCAGTACCGGACTCGAATTTCTACTTGAACAGTCACAGCCTGTCTCCCGGGGATTCCACCTCGAACGCATCCAGGAGATCGCCGAACAGGGTTACGGTCGCGCATCACGACAGCCCGGTTCTCAGCGTACGTTCCACCCCATGGAAACATACCGCAGCCAGTTCCTGAAACACTTTCACGCCCTGCGACCTTTGAAAATCGCTGTCGCCTGTTCCCTCAGACTGGTCCGGGAAACCCTCGATTCCCTGTTCGATAAGCTCCCCTGCCAGCTCTCCTGGGTCGACATTCCACATCAGAAACGGAACCTGCTCGATCCCGACGATTCAGACGTCCGCAAAATGCAGCAGTACCTCGAAACCCACAACTGCGACCTGGGTCTGCTGATCGACGACGACAGCCGCCAGACCGCGTTCTTCAGCGAGACAGGTGAACTGCTTCCCAATCACGCCGTCACCCGATTGCTGATGCAGGCCCTGGCCGCCGAACAGTCGGAGGCCGTCTTCGTGCTCGATCAGATCAGCCGGGAACAGCAGACAGAGCTCCCTGCAGACTGGAACCTGCATACACACCGGGGAACGCTGGCAGACAGCTATTTTCAGATGCAGCAACTCAGGGCCGTTTACGCTGCCGATCACAGCGGATATCATTGGTTTCGGGAAACCGTCCCCACCTGCGATGCCATTTTGACGCTGGCTCATGTCCTGGCTGCCTTGAGCTTCAGCGATGCACCCGTCAGCGAACTTCTCTCTTCCACAGACGAAGAGACACCCTGACAGCCTGCGGATCTGCTGCTGTGACTAACCCGGAAACACCATCCTCTGCGTACATACACGTCCCTTTCTGCCAGCACCGCTGCGGCTACTGTGACTTTACGCTCGTTGCCCGCAAGGACCACCTGATCGACGACTATCTGGCTGCCATGAAACAACAGCTCGCGACGGTCGAACCGGGCACCGAACTGCAGACCCTCTTTCTGGGAGGGGGCACTCCCACTCATCTCAGCATTGAACAACTGAGACGACTCTTTTCCGCCCTCTTCGACCGGTTTCGTCTGGCGGACGATTGCGAATTCAGCATTGAAGCCAATCCACTGAATCTGAGCATTGAGAAAATCGACTTTCTCAACCAGCGTGGCGTCAACCGGGTCAGCCTCGGCGTCCAGTCCTTTCACTCCGAGATACTCACCTTCCTGGAGCGGGATCATCAACCCGAGCAGATCTTCGAAATCGTGCAGAACCTGCAGGCCCGCATTCCCAATACCAGCCTCGATCTGATCTTCGCGGTCCCTGGTCAAAGCCTGTCGGACTGGGAGTCCTCCCTGGCCGATGCCGTCGGTCTCGGAATTCCCCACCTCTCGACCTACGGCCTGACCATCGAGAAGGGAACTTCGTTCTGGAGTCGCCAGCAGTCGGGGCTCTTCGATTTACCCGCGGATGACCTGGCCGGCAGCATGTATGAATTTTCCCTGGACTATCTGGGTTCACGGGGACTGCAACATTACGAGATTTCGAACTTCGCCCGCCCGGGGTTTGAATGTCGCCACAATGAAGTCTACTGGACCGGTTATCCCTACTACGGATTTGGCCCCGGTGCAGCCAGTTACCTGAATGGTGTTCGCCGCCAGAATCACCGCAGTGTCACTACCTGGCTCAAGCATGTCGCCGCCGGCGAGTCTCCGATCGCGGAACAGGAAGAACTCGATCCCGAATCCCGCGCCCGCGAGGCAATCATCTTCGGCCTCCGCCGTCGCGTTGGCATCGATCTCGCTGAGTTCGCGTCCCGCTACGGTTTCTCAATTCCGGAACTGGCGGAATCCGCGATTGAGAGTAATATCGCTGCGGGACTACTGGAACAGACCGAAACCCACCTGCGGCTCACCCAGTCCGGCTGCCTGCTTGCCGATTCTGTAGTCGTCGATTTTCTCTGATCACGCGAGACTCAATGCCCCTGGTATTCCTGAGTCACCTGGACCGTGTATTTGCCAGGGAACTTCGTCCAGCCATTCTCCATCTGGCTCCCCAGAATTTCGAACTGCAGTGTTCCTTTCGGCACCAGGAAGTACAGCCCCCCGTCATAGTCATCATGCACGCAGGGAAAAACCCGATTATTAACGCGGGCTTCCATATGATAACCCAGTCCGCCGATCAACGAGTTCAACCCGATTGTGTTTCGATAGTTGATCAGGTCCGGCATCGGTCCGCCTTCCTGCAGGAAGCGATTCCAGTCCGTATAAAAAGCCGCGAGCTGACTCTGCAATTCTGTGTAACGTGGCTGATCGAGTTGCGTGCCATGCTGCTTGATGTATTCCAGCAGCGCCGGATCGCCCGTTAAATCGACGCGAACGATTTCCGTTTTCGCGCCCGGCTTCAGACGAACTTTCAAACCACCCTGTTCCGGACCAAAGAACGTCATCTCCATCAGATCGCTCTGTACCCGACGCGGCGTCTCTTTGAAACTGTTATTCACCGCCTGGATCACATCCTCAGACAGTCCCAGATCCGATGTTTTCTGCAGTTGCTCCAGGCTCGCATCTTCCGGACTCAGCCGGGCTCCGACAAGATTCCCTTCCAGCCGTGGACCATAGGTGTAATAGAAATAGCCGGCTGAGCCGAGCATCAGCCCGAAGCAGAGAATGATCAGTAGAATGGGCCCCACGTTCGACCTGCGTCGTTTCCGCAGATACTGGGCTGTCGCCGTCGATAAAGGTCGTTGTTGAACCGCAACCGAATCACCTGCCGGTGGTGCGGCTTCCTGTGATGCTCCAGCCGGTGCATCCATAGCGGGGGCCTGCGTTTGAGAAACCGCCTGCGTTTCCTGGGCGGCAGGGGCAGCCTGCTCGCTCATGGCGAATGGATTGGGAATCACAAGCTTCGTGCCGCAACGGGGGCAATCCCCCTGTTTGCCTGCGGAAGCATCGGGAACTTTTAACGTGGAAGTACAGTACGGACAATCAAATTGTATTGCCATGTCTCAACTCAATATTATGTCTGGGTTTATAGAATCGGGACGAACGGGGAAGGCGTTCGTTCTTCCGTCTGATTGAGGCGCAAACGTTGGGTGGGAACTCAGGAGCGTCAATTCCAATTATAAGGATATTCAGCCCAAAGACCAGACTGTTTTCCAGCAGGAAACCGCATTCGTGAGGGGCGAGAACCGGTTATTTCAATGATTCGAGATATGCCAGCAGATGAGCGGCCTGCTCGGCTGTCAGGTCGCGGAGCAACTGATCGGGCATCAACGATTTCTTCTGCATCACCACAGTTTCCACATCCTGAACCGGGATCTCCACAAGTTCGTTTTTGGCATCTTTCAACACCACGCCCACATCGTCTCTACGGACCAGCAGACCACTGACCACCTTGCCCGAACGCAGCTCGACCACGCAGGTAAAATATTTCTCATCGATTTTTTTCGATGGTTCAATAATATTCTCCAGCAGCTCCTGCCGTGAAAGTTTCTTGCCAATCTGGGTCAGGTCAGGGCCGAGCTCTTTTCCATGCTGATGCACACGATGACAATTCCGGCACTGCAGTCCCGCCATCTCCATGAACAGTCGCTTCCCTTCCCGCGAATCGCCCGGCAATGAAAGCAGCGCCCGATGGTCGATGTTCTGCCCCAGCCGTTTAACCCGCTGATCCTCAGGCAGAAATCGTTCGAACAGATCGCGTACCAGTGGATTCCCCCCCTGCGTCGCCAATCGTACGATCTGATTCTGCGTGTCCTCCGACATCGGTTTCCGATCCAGGGCACTCAACAGCAGCAGCCCTCCGCTGGTATTTTCGAGGACTTCCTGCAGTTTCTGTCCGGAAAACTCCTGGTCTTCAATCTGTACCGCGTCCTCCAACAGGTGGACCTGACGGTTCCGCTGTCGCGAAATTTCGAACTGCAACTCATGCGGACGCGTAGGCAGTCGTTCGATCCATTCCTGAATTAACCGGGTCCCTTCGACATCAACAATCGATGAGCCCGAATACGGCATCCGCCCTTTTCCCAGTTTGCTCATGCGATACAGTAACACCGATCGGTATGGATCGCCCGGAGCAATCACTTCTGCTCCGAGAATCTCAAACTTCCCCTGGGTGGGTGTCACTCCTACCGCTTTCATCGCTTCCAGATCGAAAGAGGCATCGAGTTCAATCGTTGATCCGCCTCCGCCGTTATTGCGATGACAGTGTCTGCAGTTCGCATGCAGGTAAGAACGAGCCCGCAGGTTCAACGCTGCCGCGGTGTTGTGTGGATCCACCAGATAATGTGCCCTGGTCCCCTTTGATTCATTCCATACCGATTCAGGCAGCACCTTGATGTGCGCCAGAGCCCGCAACTGATTGTCGACGATATCACCAAATTTGCGTTCCCGATTCAGTTGTGCTTCTTCGAAGGAAAGCACTGACAGATAATTCTGGTAGGGTGTATGACATACCGCACACTCCGCCCGACTGGAAACCCGCCACTCGTAGTTCAGTTTTCCGTCAGGATGCCCCGCATCAGTAATCTCCAGCTTGATACTGTCACCCTCAGAGGGAACGAGCGTCGCGTCGGTCTGATCCTCATTCCAGCGGTAAGAATATCCCTGCCAGCGAGCCCCGTTGAAGTGTAATAACTGTGTTTCGAGCCGCAGGGCCGTCTGCGGATTCCCCCGCTCGGTCTCCAGCGAAATGGTTTTCACCAGCACCGTATCTTTGGGGAAATTCCAGAACCGTTTCTGCACGACTTCAATCGTGGTATCAGGAGGCAAGGCGATGAAGCGTTCTGAGGTCGCGTAGTCAGCCCAGGCAGGTGCATTGATTTCGTACGGAATCACGCCCGCGGCCACCTGATGTTTTTCGGTTGATTCGAATAAACCGGTCTGGCTCAATCGGGTCGGGAAATCCGGATTATGGTCGGATTCCTTGATCGGTGCCAGCCGATGAAAGGCGCCTCCTTCAATGTCAACGATGTAAACTTCGCCCGCATCATCGATGGCAAAGGCGGTTACTTTCAACGTCGAGTTCGCCAGCTCCTGATGCCAGTTGACCCGCTGATTTTCATAACGCAACCCCCAGAGTTTTCCCGTGGAATAGTCGCCGTAGATGTAAGTATCTTTCAGATCCGGCAGGCGCGTGCCTCCATAAAAGTAGCCCCCTGTAATCGAACGGGCTTCGCGATGCGAATGGGCAATCGTGGGTGGCAGAATGGGCGTCGGTCCCAGCTGATTCCCCGGCTTGACCGGCTGGCGGCCTTCTTTGATACTCCAGCCATAGTTTCCACCCTTTTCAACGCGATACACGAGTTCCCACAGTTCCCAGCCGACATCGCCCACCCATAAATCGCCACTCTTCGGGTCGAAGCACATCTTCCACGGATTACGAAAGCCGAACGCCCAGATTTCAGGCCGCACGTTCGGCAGTTTTACGAACGGATTATCCGCGGGAATCGTATAAGGCAGATCCTGACTGCGTTGATCGACGTCGATTCGCAGCACACAGGAGAGCAGGTTGCTCACATCCTGTCCGGCATTATGAATGTCCGGCGGTGAAGCGGGCCCGCCATCACCAGTTGAGATATAAAGATAGCCATCCGGTCCAAACCGCAGGCAGCCACCGTTGTGTCCGCCCGACAGCCACTCGATCAAAGTCTCTTCCGATTCCGGATCGCAGTGCAGCCGATTCGCCTCCTGTACCTTAAACCGCGAGACACGCGTCCCTTCGGGCAGGCCTGGCTTCAAAACGTAGCAGATATAAACATATCCGTTTTCTTCAAAGCGGGGATGAAACGCCATCCCGTAAATTTCATTCAGTTCGGGGACATGTTGCTTGAGATCCAGAAAGAGTTCGGTTTCGGAAGTCCCCTGATCCTGGTAATCGAAGGAAAAGATCTTCCCCTTGCGCTCGGCAACAAAAAAGCGTTTCATACCTGGCGCGGTCGCGACCACCAGGGGTTGATTGAATTTCAACTGGGGAAAGGCCCGCTCGGTTTCGTAAGGCAATGCGGGATCGGGGCTCCCCTGCACCTTTGAAGTCGTCCAGGGAATCCGTTTCTCGATCCCGTACTGGGCATCCTGCGCCTGCAGACGTCCCTGCAGGCAAAAGAGTCCCGTCAGGACCAGTGACCAGACTAACCAGACTCGGGAATTAGACTTTTTTCCAGGGGCCTTCATGCAGAGCAGTCCTCTTCTTCTGTGAGAGATGCAGGAGCCCGTCTTCGCCCCCGCTGAATGGATCCTTCGTCGCATCCTCTGATACTATTCAACCTGCTGTCCCCACCGAATGCAATTCCGAATGCCGCTTCGCGCTGCGGAACACGGATCTTTTCCACACGGTTCTCAAATGTGAACCAGCGGTTACCGCATGTTAACCGGATCCACATCGATGATATATTCGATCCCCTTTTCCCGAGGCAGTTTGGGATCCACTTCCCGCCACAGTTGCAGAATCTCTTCCACATTCACCGCAGCCAGCTGGAAGTGGTAGCGAAAATATTTCTTCAACCTGATGATCGGCGCCGGGGCCGGGCCCAGAATTTGCACACTCAGTTTCCGTTCTTCTGCGGCATCATGGAGAATCTCGGCAATCTGTCGGGCGAACTTTTCCACATGCTCTTCGTGGGGACCACGCAGAATCACCCGGGCGTAATGCGAAAAAGGAGGCGCGAGCATCTCTTTACGGTGCCCCAGTTCCAGACGGGCAAACCCCAGGAAGTCATGCTCCGCGGCTTTCACGATGGCGGGCTCGGCCGGCGAAGTTGTCTGCACAAACACACGTCCCCCCTGCATGCCCCGCCCCGTACGTCCGGCGACCTGCGCAATCAACTGAAACGTCCGCTCCGAGGCAAACAGATCGGGTTGATGCAGCATCGTATCCGCGTCGATCACGCCCACCAGCGTTACGTTCGGGAAGTCGAGCCCTTTCGCAATCATCTGTGTTCCCAACAGGATATCGACCTCACCCGCAGCGAAGGCATTAAGCACCTTCGCATGACTGCCGACACCCCGCATGGTATCGCTGTCCATTCGCTTGCAGGTGTAATTGGGAAACTTCGCTTTGACCTCTTCCTCCAGTCGTTGTGTCCCGTTCCCACATACCGCAGTCCCGGTGCCCCACAACTGGGACATTGCGTTGGCGGTTTACTGGAAAAATCACAGCTGTGACAGACCGCGAGGCTCTTATCCCGATGCCAGGTCAGTGAGATCTCACAGTGCGGGCATTTCACAGAGTTCCCACACCCCTTGCACCACAGTGCCGGCGAATAGCCGCGGAGATTCAGGAACAGAATCACCTGCCCACCCGCTTCGAGAGCGTGCTGCATACCCGTGAAGAGCACACGCCCGAGCGATTCGTTTCGTCTGACCTGCACATCATTGCGAACATCGATGATGTTCACACCGGGCATTGGCAGATTATTCACTCGCTTGGGCATCGAGATCAGCGTGTCTTTCTTCTCAATGACCCGCAACCAGGAATTCAACGTGGGTGTCGCCGATCCCAGAATTAAAGGAACATTCTCAAGTTCGGAACGTTTTCGTGCCACTTCGCGGGCATGATAACGGGGCGCTGTCTCCTGCTTGAAACTGGTCTCGTGCTCTTCATCAATGATGATCAGCCCCAGATGTGGTGCGGGAGCGAACACGGCACTCCGGGCTCCCACAATCACCTGCACCTTACCGGCCGCGATATTCTGCCAGTGGTAATGACGGTCGCTGTCGCTCAAATGACTGTGCAGCACCGCCACCGAATCGAAACGGGAGCGAAACCGCTGAATGGCCTGCGGGGTCAGACTGATTTCGGGAACCAGGACAATCGCCTGCTGACCGTAACTGACGACTTCGCGGATCGCCTGGATATAAACTTCGGTCTTACCACTGCCTGTCACGCCCTGCAGGACGAACGTTTCGCTCCGCTGCCCCCGGATCGCGGACAGAATCTGATCCAGCGCCATCCGCTGATCCCGGTTCAGTTGCAGATCGTCCTGCTTGGTGATGTGTGCGTAAGCCGCATCGTCGCCATTTTCGAAATGCTGTACCCGTTTCTGATGACTGCGAATCAACGTCTTCTTTTTCAGAGTCTGAACCGGGCCAGAACCACAGCCGGCGGCGGCCATGATTTGATCCATCGTCAGTGGCTGGTCGGCAGATTTGAGTGTATCGTAGACGGCCCGCTGTTTGGCCGGCAGCCGTTCGACTTCTTCTGGAATGTTTCTCCCCTGTACTGCACGCGGATCGGTCAGTTCAAACACCGAAATCATCCGGGTGCCCGCCTGATTCTTGACACCGGCAGGAACCACACAGTCCAGCACCTGCCCCCAGCTGCACAGGTAGCGGTCGGCAATCCAGCGGGTCAGCTTCAGCATCTTGGCGCTGAACAAGGGGCGGCTGTCCAGAATGGCATCGACCGACTTCAGACGCACACTGGGCTGATCTTCATCCGCCGGTCCCACGCCGACACAATAGCCGGGGGAAAGTTGATTACCCCGACCAAAGGGGACCTGCACCCGATGTCCGGGCTTGAGTAATGGGCGCATCGGCTCCGGCACCAGGTAATGAAACACGCGGTCCACCGGTCGATTCAGAACGATTTGTGCCAGATACAGATTCTGTGAATTCCGCTCCCAGGGCATCGGGTTTTCGGGGAGCTCTTCATCTTCAAACAGGCTCTGTTGCTTCGGTTTACTCATACAGCCAGCAGGATATACTAGGGAAAAGGTCAAATCGTTTTGTAACTCTTTGACAGCAGTAACTCAACAAACAAACTCGACTATCGAGCATTCGATACAAAAGATTCTTTCAGTGATGCCCCCTGCTCACTCAGCTCCTCTGCTGAAAGCCTCCGCTGATAGATAGAAATGATTCACAGATGCGTATTGGAATTTTTGGAGGAACCTTCGATCCCATCCATAACGGTCACCTGCTCCTCGCTGAACAGTGCCGCGAACAGGCTGCCCTGGATGAAGTCTGGCTGATCCCCGCCGGTTCTCCCCCACACAAGGAAACAACCGGCATCACAGCCGGGAAACAGCGTCGCGAAATGCTGGAGTTCGCGATCGCCGGCAACCCCAGCTTCGTCATTCAGGATCTCGAACTGCACCGCGACGGTCCCAGCTACACAGTCGATACGCTACAACAACTCAAGGAATCCCACCCCACAAACGACTTTTTCCTGATCATCGGAGCCGACTCTGTTCGCGACTTCCATACCTGGCGCGAGCCGGAAGCGATTCTGGAGCAGGCACACCTGATCGGCGTCAATCGCCCTAACATTAGTTTACCAGACCTCGGCAATCTGACAGACAAGCTCGGCGAGACGGTCATCACCAAAATCTCCTGGGTCACCATGCCCGGCATCGATCTCTCCTCTACCGACATCCGTCAGCGGGTTCGCGAAAACAAAAGTGTCCGCTACATGACCCCGCGGGCCGTCGAAGTTTATATCCATAATAACAGGCTGTATTTAGACTGAGATTTCCCTAAACTGGGATTTAAACATCGCTTAAGACGGGCGAACCGCCTATAAATCAGTGCTGACTACTGGAAATTCCCGGTCAGTTTGATCAGAATTAGAACAGTAGACACGTACGGTGTTGAAATGGAACGATGCCAGTGAGCGCTCTACGGTGTTTATTACGGAAGGGAATGGATTACCAGCGTTGGATATTGCGCGCCCCAATCAAACCTGCCTGATTTATCTCACCAGACGAAACAGACGACTTCGCATGCCTGTCCCCGCACAGCAAAACGGATTCGAACTGGAACACCCGCCAGCGTGAATCATCATTCAGCCTGATCAACGGATCGAAAGAGTAAGGAAAACCTCGGCGTCATGGATTCGAAATCTTCAACCAAACTGAAAACGGATCAGGGAGAAGGAGCCTCACTTTCTGCCTTTGACTATCAGCCCCGCACCAGAATCGTCTTTGGTGGGGGAACTCTGAGCCGGTTGGGGGAACTCGCCGTCGAACAGGGCGCAAAACATGTGCTGCTGGTCACCGATAAAGGTCTCGCGGAAGCCGGACACGAAGCCCGCGGCGTCGCCTCGCTCGAACAGGCAGGCGTCAAAATCACCATCTTCGACGACGTTCACGCCAACCCTACTACCGAAGACGTCGAACGCGGACTGGCCGTCGCCCGTCAGCAACCCATCGATCTGATCGTCGGCCTCGGAGGCGGCAGCAGTATGGATTGTGCCAAGGGCATTAACTTCCTGCTCACCAACGGCGGCAAAATGGAAGACTACTGGGGAGTCGGCAAAGCCTCGAAACCAATGCTCCCCTGATCGCAGTCCCCACTACCGCCGGTACAGGCAGTGAAGCCCAGTCGTTCGCCGTCATCGCCCATCCCGAAACACACATGAAGATGGCCTGCGGCGACAAAAAGGCCGCCTGCCGAGTCGCCATCCTCGATCCCGAACTCACGCTGACCATGCCCCGCTCGGTCACCCACGTCACCGGCATCGATGCCCTGAGCCACGCACTCGAAACATACGTCACCAAACCCCGCAATGAAATCTCGCGACTCTTCAGCCGTCGCGCCTGGTCTCTGCTCGCTCATAGTTTCCCCCAGGTTCTCAATACCCCTGATGACCTCACCGCCCGCGGCAATATGCAGCTGGGAGCCCACTTCGCCGGAGCCGCCATCGAAAATTCGATGCTCGGTGCCACACACGCACTCGCGAACCCTCTCTCAGCACATTTTGGTCTCACACACGGCGTCGCCATCGGCATCATGCTCCCTCATGTAATCCGTTTCAATGCGGAACTGGTCGGCGAGCATTACTCGCAGCTCGCATCCGACATCGGTCTCTGTGACCCACACGATCCAGCGGGCCCGGGTCTGCTGGCCGAACACATCCAGTCCCTTGTTTCATTAGCCGGAGCCCCGACCACACTCACTGAATGTGAAGTCGACACCGGCCTGTTCGATCAGCTGGCCGAAGAAGCCTCCCGGCAGTGGACAGGGAACTTCAACCCCCGCCCCGTCGATCAGTCCTCTTTACGGGAATTGTATGAATGCGCGTACTAAAGCGAAATCAATCGAAACACCTCCCTTCCCGGATCGCAGCCGCAGCACTCTGTCTGTTCGCATTCAGTCTGTCTCTGTCTGCTGCTGAGAAACCCGCGGAAAACAAACCGGCCGCCAAAGCAGATGCCTCCGCGGTTCCTGCGCCACAGGCCAACCCGGAAGACTGGCCCTCGTTCCGTAACGGGAACCTGCAGCAGGGCGTCGCGAAAACCACGCTCCCCGAGAAACTCGAACTGCTCTGGGAATACCCCTCGTCCGACGGCATCGCTTCCACCGCTGCCATCGTGGGCGACAAAGTCTACATGGCCGGCCTCAACGGCTTCGTGGAATGCCTCGAACTCAAAACCGGAAAGCCGGTCTGGAAATATCGTTCGATTGAAGATCGCGACCCGAAAAAATTCGCCCCGGGTTTCAAGTCCTCGCCCCTGGTCACCGCCGACGGTGTTTACATCGGCGATGAAGACGGCGTCTTTCACGCCCTCCACCCCGCGACAGGCAAACAACTCTGGACCTTCAAAACCGACGCCGAAATCATCAGCAGCGCCAACATCACCGGCGATAAAATTCTGTTCGGCAGCTACGATAATTTCCTCTACTGCCTCAACGTCAAAGATGGTTCCCTCGCCTGGAAATTTGAGACCGACGGCTACGTGAACTGCTCCCCCGCGATTGTCGATCACTTCACCTTCGTCACCGGCTGTGACGAACAGCTCCGCGTGATCGATATTGATACCGGCAAGCAGCACAGCCAGATGCCATTGATGACCTACCTGATTGCCTCGCCTGCGATCTGGGAAGATGACCTCTACGTCGGCACCTATGCCAGCGAGATCATCGCCGTCGACTGGAAAGACTCGAAAGTCGACTGGCGTTATAAAGATCCCAAAAAAGAGTATCCCTACCACTCCTCCGCCGCCATCACCGAGACGCACGTCGTCGCCGGGGGCCGCGATAAACAGGTTCACTGCGTCGAACGCAAAACCGGAAAACCCATCTGGAAATTCATGACACGGGGACGTGTCGACAGTTCTCCGGTAATTGTCGGCGACCGCGTCTTCGTCGGTTCTTCGGATGGTAACCTGTATGAGTTCGATCTGAAAAATGGTAAGAACCTCTGGAAAAAGAACTTAGGAGACGATATCACAGCTTCCCCGGCCATTGGCCAGGGACATCTGATCATCGGCACAGAATCCCGAAATGGCGCCTTGTATTGTTTCGGAAAGAAGTGACAATAAGAAATACCCGTCAATTATCATCAAAACCGGTGGCAACATCGGTTTGCTGAACGACACAGAAAACACGTTGAGAGCATTATGGATCTGGAAACAACAGGCACTACCGAAATCGGCAGTTACTTTATCTCCAACTATCCCCCTTTTTCGCAGTGGAGGCAGGAATACGTTACCCGTATCCAGGAAGTCCTGCACCAGCCCCCCGATACCAGCATTCCCATGGGGCTCTATATCCATATCCCCTTCTGTCGTAAACGCTGTAAATTCTGCTACTTCCGCGTCTACGAAAAACAGAATGCCAAAACCATCGAACGCTACGTTCAGGCACTGCAGAACGAGTTCGAAATGCTCAGCCAGGTCGAAGCCATCAAGGGTCGCACCCTCGACTTCACCTACTTCGGAGGTGGAACTCCGTCTTACCTGAGTTCCAAACAACTCCTCTCGGTCCGCGATCGCCTCTCCAGCCTGCTCAACTGGGAAACCGCTCAGGAAGTCACCTTCGAATGCGAACCGGGAACCCTCAACCTGGAAAAAGTTAAAACCCTCAAAGAAATCGGCATCACCCGCATCTCGCTCGGCGTCGAGAGCTTCAACGACAAACTGCTCGAAGCCAACGGTCGTGCGCACCTTACCCCGGAAGTCTATAAAGCTTATGACTGGATCCAGCAGGTTGGCTTCCCCCAGGTCAACATCGACCTCATCGCCGGCATGATGGGTGAGACCGATGACAACTGGTCGGACGCCGTCGAAAAAGCCGCTGAGTTCAATCCGGATAACATCACCATCTACCAGATGGAACTCCCTCACAACACAATCATCTCCAAAGAGATGAAAGAGATGGGCATCGACTCCCCCATCGCCGACTGGAAAACCAAACGACGCTGGATGAACGAGGCCATCGAAACCCTGCAGGGTAAAGGCTACCACCTCGCCAGCGGAAACGAACTCGTCAAAAACCCCGAAACAGATCGCTTCGTCTACCGCGACAATCTGTTCCGCGGCAACGACATCATCGCCACCGGGGTCTCTTCGTTCGGTCACATGCAGGGCGTACATTATCAGAACCTCGATCGACTGGAAGACTATCTCGAAACCGTGGAAAGCGGCAAGCTTCCCGTGAACCGCGCATTGGAACCCACCGAACACCAGCGGCTCATCCGCGAATTCATCCTGCAACTCAAAGAAGGACGCGTCCGTACCCAACCCTTCATGGACAAGTTCGGCGTCAATCTCACGGAAGAATTCTCCGAAGCACTCCAGAACCAGCAGAAAGCGGGCTACCTGAATTATGATGATTCCCAGGTCGAACTGACCCGCAAAGGCATCCTGCAGGTCGACAGCCTGCTGACGGAGTATTTCGAACCGGAACACCGCATGGTAAGATACACCTAAGCAGCGGATCTCCGGATCCCTGTTCTCTCACACTGACCCTCCCCTGAATTAAAGAAGTTATGACCAAGTGAACCCACAAGACGAACTCGATGCACTTGTTAAACTGTTCCCGAACGAACAACGATTGTTCGAACGGGCCGAACACGTTTCTTCCGCGACCACTCCTGAGCCTTACAAGTCCCTGCTCGCTCATTACCACCACATGACCATCTCCATGGAGGAATATCACAAATCCCCCGTCGACGTCATCGTGCTGGATCAGAGACTCGATGAAAATGTATACAGCCGCAAAATCCTGCTCGTCAAAACAGGCACCGAACAGGTGGTCCAGTTCGGCATCGTGCGGTTCAATTTCGACTATGTCACCCAGGCCGTAAAGGACGAAATCCTCGCAGGCCAGATCCCTCTGGGACGCGTATTGATCAATCATAATGTATTACGACACGTAGACTTAGGTGCCGTCCTCCGTATCACCGCCGGACCGGGGCTCGCCAATGTCATGCACATTGAACCCGGCCAGGTAACCTATGGACGCCTGGCGACCATTTTTTGTAATCAGCAACCCGCAATTGACCTCTTGGAAGTTTCGGCTCCACTGCTATAACTCCTTAGCTCACAACACAAGACGGTCCTTTCAACTGTAGAGACAAAGGCTTTCCATGATTGATTCGAGTACAACAGAACAGCCTGAAATCGAAACCGAATATGACGTGATCATCATCGGGGCCGGCCCTGCCGGCACCGGTACAGGAGCCCTGCTCGCCGAACAGGGGCGTAAAACTCTGATCGTCGACCGTGCTCACTTCCCCCGCTTTCACGTCGGCGAATCGCTTATTCCGGAGACCTACTGGTCCCTCAAACGACTGGGGCTGATCGAACAACTCAAGCAGACCGCTTTCCCCAAAAAATTCAGCGTGCAGTTCGTCACCGATGAAGGTGTCGAAACCATGCCCTTCTACTTCCACGAATACAAAGACCACGAAAGCTCGCAGACCTGGCAGGTCCTCCGCGCCGAGTTCGATCAGATGCTCGCCGACAATGCACAGAAACAGGGAGCCACCATTCGCACCGGCACCCAGGTTCTGGATCTGCTCACCGAAGGCGAACAGGTTACCGGCGTCCGGGTGAAGTTCCCCAACCAGGAAACCCGCGAGATCAAAGCCAAACTCGTCGTCGATACCAGCGGACAGTCCGCCTTCATCGTCAACCGGCTCAAGCTCAAGCAGGCTGATCCAGTACTCCGCAAGGGAACCGTCTGGGCTCACTTCAAGAATGCCCACCGGGATGAAGGCATCGACGAAGGCGCCACCATCATCCTGCAGACCGAAGGCAAACACTCCTGGTTCTGGTATATTCCGCTCCCCGACAACGTCGTCAGCGTCGGCTGTACCGGCGATATGAACTACATGTTCGCCAAAGATCGGGGCACCAGTGAAGACATCTTCTGGCAGGAAGTCGAACGCTGCTCGGCCATCAAACGTCGCTTGGAGAATGCCCAACCCGACACCGAATTCATGACGACGAAGGATTTCTCCTACCATTCTTCGCAACCGGTTGGACCGGGTTGGATGCTCGCCGGCGACGCGCTCGGCTTCATCGATCCTGTCTACTCCAGCGGCGTCTTCCTGGCCCTCAAATCGGGTGAACTCGTCGCCGACACCATTAACGAAGCCTTCGAAGCCGACGACTTCTCCGTAGAACGACTCAGCCAGTGGTACCCCGGCTATCGCGCCGGTGTCGAGAACTTCCGTAAACTGGTTTATGCCTTCTACACCCCCGGCTTCAGTTTCGGTAGCTTCCTCAGACAATACCCGCAGTTCAAAACCAACCTCGTCGACATCCTCATCGGCGACGTCTTCAAACCCGAAGTCGCCGAGATGTTTACTGTCATGCAGGACGAAATCCCCGAACTCGCCATGACCGACGACTCCGAAGTCGCTATGAAGAAATAATTCCCCCGCCGGTCTGTCACACAACAACACAGACCGGCGTTTTTTATGCGCCTGCCATCTATCCCTGCTGATCCCGACACTGATCATATCCCCTCCCTGCGGCCCTGCTACCTGAATAAACTGAACTTGATTCACCCGCCCCGAATCGTATGCTGGTTCCCTTCTGGCTCGCGCGCGAGGCGGGTCTGCGTGCACTGGAACAGCCCGAACCACTGACGCAATTCCACCTGAATCCCCGTCGCTTTTCACCGGCTGTTCACCGAAACCCATCGCACCAGTTCGCCATGTTCTCCCTCCCCTGTTCAGGGCAGACCAGGACAAACCCCGGCCGAATAAGGACAAAATCCCGGACACACCAGGACAAAATCCGGTCACATCGGGACAAAATTCTGTCTTGTCCTCCAGCTGCCAATCACGAAGATGTATCAAACCGAGATATAAAAATAGATGTAGGGTCAGACTCATGTGTCCTACTGCCTGGCGACAATCCACGCCTTTCTGCTTCCCATGGATTCCCATATACATCCTCCCCCTGAGCGGCAAGACGCAAGCCGCAGGTAATAAAGGTCGACTCCGATCCCAGTTCCAGCCACGATCTCCCTTCCCCTCAAAATGCCGGGTGGGCCCGAATGTAATTCGGGCCGAGCGCAGCGAGCAGGAAACGGACAGTGTTGCGTTCATCAAAGTAAATCCGGTTCGACAGCGCCCCCATTCAATACAGCAATAAAGTAAACATGCAGGGACCACACCTGACCTGACCACCAGGAAACCAGCTATGATCACCAGCGCATCATACGCATATTCACCCGCCACCTGCAGATGAAAATCCGGAACCACTCACTTCTCACCAGCGCACAAAAAAAGCCCTGCTCCGGTCATCCCCAGAGCAGGGCTCAATTCACTAGTGAGTGAACTTATTTCTTGTCTTTCTTATACGCGGGTGCTTTACCCAGCGGATACAGGTCCCATTTACGAACCCACATTTCCGCCATTTCGGTCTGCACCAGCAGCTTGCCATGATCGGGCTTGGCATTGTAGCCGGCATTCACGACCACACCGTTGACCAGGTACTTGATCTTGCCGCCGTCGCAGATGACGTCCATCCGGGTCCATTCGCCGAATTCGCTTTCGACGTCGTCTTTACCACGGAAACCGACTTTGTCAGCCCAGTCAGGGTCACGGCCCCACCAGTTGATCCGGCCGGAGCTGAGGGTGATCTCTTCGCCATCTTTGTCCCAGACCTTTTCGCCGTCACGGTCTTTTTTGATCCTGGTCGTCAGCGAAGTCGGCAGTGTTTCGCCTGTCTTGGGATCTTTACCGGTCAGCACCAGGATATCGCCCACGCCACCTTCGATGATCTGGGCTTCGATGGATGCCATCCAGGTATTGCCATAACCACCGTCCGGACCATGACAGTGAATCAGCACGCCGGAATCGCGGGCACGGTCTTCCCGTTTACCCCAGGTCTTACCGCCCCATTTGAATTCGATGACCATATGGTAATCGCGGTAATCTTTCTTGGTGATCAGGCCGCCATAGCCGTCACCCAGAATGTGCAGCATGCCGTCTTTGACCGTGAAAATGTTCTTGGGATCTTCATATTCGGTTCCCCGGTTCCAGACATACAGTCCGTCCAGGTTCTTGCCGTTAAACAGATGAATCACACCATCTTTCGGCGTGACCACTTTGTCCCCTGCCTCTGCTCCCACGGTACAGACAGCAGCCAGACAGACACAGGTGATCGAGAGGAGTCGTTTCAAAACCATGTTTGCGCTTTCCTGAACTGGAGCACATTTCCAAAGCCCCGAGCCCCGGCCATGTGCTGCTCACAGCCCGCGTACGGGCCTGACAAAAGTATTTTCTTTAATAAAATTAAGTTATTGAATGCCGTGACCAGACGCAAGAAGGAAGCGCAAAAAAGTCGGCACTCTCGCGAAAATAGAAAAGCCCTCGCCACCAGCAGATATGGCTGTCTATGTAAAAAAGGCCCGCTTGCTGAGCGGGCCTGAACGCAACAGGATCATCCAGTGGAATCAGGACCGCGATCCACTCGCCACAGCCGAAGCATCGTGCGGATGCAGGCTCTCCAGGTGATTGATCTCCACGCGGAAGTCTTTCACGCCTTCGTACTCATTCAATGCCGCTTTCAGTTTGCGGGCCGCATCTTCGCAGAACATCAGGTTCGCACCATTCAGTCGCGCGAACTCCTGCTCGTCTTCGCGTTTGACTGCGGTCTGCACCGGAGTCGCAATCACCCGTTCCAGGTAATCGATCAGCGTTTCGATCGGGAAATCGTCCACTCCCTCTTCCAGTTCCACAGTCACGTCAGCATGACTGCGCTGGCTGTGAGGAACTGCCAGAATCGCGTCCGGCGTGCCCAGCCATTCGAAGATCTCATCGTGCGACAACTCGCTCCGGTCGCCGAAGGACCGTTCGAACGCCTGCTGGATCAGCTGACGTGACAGCGCGGCCGAACAGGGGCAGGCACTGGAGTAAGTCAGCTGCACCGTCAGTTGATGGCGGAATTTGCCCTGCTGGTAAGCACTCTGAATCGTCACCGGATACGCCCGCCAGCCGGCATGATCGGAAAGCAGCGCGGGTCGCCTCATCGAATGCTCGTACTTGAGGGTCAGGTAACTGTTTGAACTCATGTCGGCGTGCGTCTTGACGAAGTCCTGCAGGATCTCGTTGACCACAGGCATCGACAGTTCCGCATCTGCCAGCCGATTGTTCAGGCTCAGGAACAGACGCGACATGTGAATGCCTTTCACACGTTCGTTGTCCAGACTGACGGCGGCATCGGCCCGTGCCGGGGTCCGGAAGACTTCACCGGCGGCATCCCGCAGACGCAGCACCAGTTCGACGCCCGACATCCCCACCCGATCCAGGGTCCCCCCGATATGCGGTTCCGATTCGTTGGCAATGTCAGGTAAAACTCGAGAGATGGGTACCACACCTGCACCAGCAGAAGAAAGCGGTTGTCTGCCTTGCTCTGCAGAATCCATCTGCTTGAGGTTCAGTACATCGGATACAAATTCAAACATGCAAACGTCTTTCATCATCCAGTCTCAGGTGAAACGTCGAGTTCACTAAAGATTATTCTGTTCTTAATGGGATTCAGGTGCTGCCGATTACTATAGCAAAACCTTGCCATTATATCATTTAGTCCGCCTGATTCTTTTTTCAAGTGTCAAAATTCGATAAACGGACCTGTTTTATCGCTTTAGATGCTGATTCCTACTGATTTTACGGCGAAAACCATTTCCAGACACTCCGGGCCATTTCTCACCCCATCAACGCGGATCAGGCCGACAGTTGACGTATCACACTGAACAGGGTGCCCTCTGCCATGCATTCACAGCGTCACCCATACGCCGCCCGTCTATTGCAGTGGCAGCAGATCCGACGCTTCAGGTCCGCGCGCAGCCCACTCCCAGCCTTGAGGAGGCGTCAGGGTTTGAATGGGAATTGGCTGTGGTGCCTGGCGAATGAAGCCCGGCTGTTGCAGAGGTGTATACATAGAGGCCTGCTGGATCTGCGTAGGCTGATTCTGCTGGGTCAGAAAATGTGACAGGCGATTGGTCTCGGTATGCATCGGATTCAGGGTCAACGCCTGCGTCACGGCCGGATACACCTTCTCCATCTGGCCGTCCTGCAGACAGGCATAAGCCACGCGATACCAGTCATCGGCAGTGACATCCTTACGATTCTTTAGTGACTCCTCCAGCGAAGCGACCGAATCACTCCACCGACGGTCGGCTCCATAAGCAATCCCCAGCAGCCATTGCGCCTCGGCCCGTTGATCGATGGTCGCACTGTTGTTATGACAGATCGGCCGCAGGATTGGTGTTGCCCGGTTATGCTCGCCCATCTTGATTTCCAGCGACGCCAGCTTCAAACGGGAAACGATGTTGTAAGGATCGACCTGTAATACACGGTGATAAGTCTCGATCGCCGTCCCGTTCAGACCGGCCAGCTCTTCCAGTTCGCCCTTTAAAATCAGGGCCCGGATGTTGGTCGGATCCAGGTTCAGCCCCAGCTCCAGGTTCTTGAGCGCGTCGGTATACTGCTTCTTCTCATACAGCAGATATGACAGATCGATGTAAGGCCGGGGATCGTCGGGGTCCAGCACAGTCGTCCGCTGCAACTGCTGGATGGCTTCTTCCGAATAACCGTTGGCAATCAGAAACTCGGAGAGCTGCTGTCGCACTGCCGCATTGTTCGGGTTGTTGGCCACCGCCCGTTTCAACAGCTCCGCTGCCTGCTCCTGGCGACCACTCTCGGTCGCCACGCGAACCTGTTCCACCAGCTCCTGCGATTCCGAATCCCGCATCGCCATCTTCTGTTTCCAGGAAGAGCAACCCGGACCGGTCAGCATCAAGAGACACAACCAGCAGCACATTCCCGGGACGCACCCTCTCTGACTCAGAGACGACAACGCTCTGCCCAGTGAGAACAGGTTTTCAGAAAAGCCACGCATGAAATCCATTTCACTCGTTGACCGACGGACCAGTACATCACATCCAGTTTCGCAAACAGGAATCAGCCCATAACCCCTGCCTCGACCGGTCGCCGACTGCGCAAGTTACCATTTTCCGCCGATTCCGGGTAGAGGAACTCACCTCGAAACGGCACCGGCGCGCCGGAAAGGTTCCTCTCCGCTCACTGCTCCAGTAAGGAGGGAACCGAGATTTCGATAAGTTTTTTTCTCACATCAACTTATCCAAATCCGTTAATGCCAGACACGCTTCAGAAGACCCCTGAGCGCGTTATCTCCTACGGAACATGTTTGATCACGCAACTTTGCAGTTTAGATAAAATAGTGACATTCGCGAATCATTATAAATCATCGCGCAAAAACTTAGTTGATCCGACCCGCGTAGCGATCACAATCATTGACATCGGCACGATTGGCAGGGTACAACAGGGTAACTAAAGGATTAGCTACTCGAAACTTTCGATACAATTGGAACTTTAGAGAAACTGGCGTGATGGACTACGTCTTCTTTCGGCATGGCTTTCTGCCCCTGGTCGTGCAACAGTGTGGCTCGATTTTAAAAAGGTCGAATGGATGATGAGTCTTTCCAAAAAAGTGAATCTGAAAAAAGTGTGTCTGACGGCCGGCTGTCTGCTGGCGGTCAGTCTGGTTTCTATTCCTGAATCTTCTGCCGGGATTATTCCCTGGACCTACAACGCCATTTTTGGTCCCAGCCGCAATGGTCCGATGTACTACGGAGCCGGATATGCACCCGCTCCTTACACGACCAATTACGGCGGTTACGGCATGACGGGTTCCTGCAACAGCTGTGCCCCCAACGCCGGTTACGGTTACACCAGCTACTACGGCGGCACCAGCCGTGCTGCAGCACGTCGCAGCTCGCGCGCCGCTTATCGCTGGTACCTGATCAACAACCCGCAGGCTGTCGGCGTCAGCTACCGCAACTTTAATGGCGGCGGCAACATGTATGCGTCCACTGTCGGCTACGGTCCTGCTGCAGGCTGCTGTTCCCCTTGTGGAATGGGTGGCTGCTCAACCGGCGCCTGTGGCATGGGCGGATGCAGCACAGGCAACTGTGGCGTCTCCTATCCTCCGGCCAGTGCCAGCACACCGACTCCTGAACCCAACAATAACACCAACGGTGCCAAGGTTCCGGAACCCCGTGAAATTGAAAGCACCTCACCCAAAACCTACGCCGAAGAGCCCATGAATCCTGGCAACCCCGGCGGCAACGTGGAAGATTCCGGCTTCGGTGAACGTCGTTACGATCGTAAAACTCCCATGGATACTCCCATGCCGGGCAATGAAGCAGAAGACCTCTTCAAAGAACCGCTGAAACGGGACGCCACTGAGTCTCCCATGCCGGGCAGCAGCAATCCTCCCGCACAGCCGAATTTCGGTACCGAGCCTTCTCAGCCCGGCTTTGGCCCTGAGAAAAAATCGGACGACGATCTGTTCGGTTCTCCGGACAACAAGGCCTTCAAGCCGACTCCGGATGGCAAACTGCCCAAAACAACTATCCCGCAGAAACAGGCCGCTCCGACAACTCAGCCGGAGAAGAAAGCCCCGAAAGCGGAACAGGAAACCAACCACCTGCCTCCTCTGCGTGTGCGTCCTCTGAATCTCGATCAGAAGATCACCTGGGAGTCAGCACCACGGGCAGATCGCCTGACAATCCGTGCTCACTTCTCTGCACCAAAGATCGCCAAGCAGGATGTTCCTTCGAACTCAGGCTGGTATGCCATCGATGACACCGCCAAAGTTGCCAGCAACTAACACCGGCAAATAACGGCTGACATCAACCGACTTTTACAAAGTGCAAGTGCTTCACCGCCTTGCACTTTTTTTATGCGCCGGTCACGTTATTGTAACAGGAGAGAAACCCGCACATCATTTACGACCTTCATCCGGATTCGGAACATGCAAAACGCTGAAATCGCCCGTCAGTTTGAGGAACTTGCCGACCTCCTGGAAATTCAGGGAGCCAACCCCTTTCGCCTCCGGGCCTATCGTAATGCAGCCCGCACCATCTCCGGCCTGCCCGACTCGATCCAGGAGATCGTCCACAACGATCCCAAAGAACTGCAGGAACTCCCGGGCATCGGCAAAGACCTCGCCGAAAAAATTCAGACCATCGTGGAATCATCCACACTGCCGCAACTCGAAGAGCTCAAAGAACAGATTCCCCCGGACGTCGTCCGCATGCTGGATATCCCCGGCATCGGTCCCAAGAAAGTCGCCTTCCTCTTTTCCGAACTCAACATCCATTCGCTCGACGATCTCAAGGCGGCTGCCGAGAACGGCGTCATCGCCGAACAGAAAGGCTTCGGCAAGAAAACGGAACAGATCATCCTCGAAGGTCTGGAACAGCTGAACCAGATCGGTGACCGCGTCCGGCTCGCGGAAGCCAAGGCTCAGTCCGACGCGATCATCGCCGATCTCGGCCAGCTCGACTCCGTACAGCACATCTCTGAAGCAGGCAGCTGTCGTCGTCGCAAGGAGACCGTGGGTGATCTCGATATTCTCGTCACGTCCAGCGAACCAGACGAAGTCATGGATGCCCTCGCCGATCATGAACTGGTCAGCAAGGTCCTCGCTCGCGGTGATACCAAGCAGCGTGTGCGGCTTAATTCCGGACTGGAGCTCGACCTGCGTGTGGTCCCCGAGGAATCCTACGGCGCCGCCCTGCTCTACTTCACGGGCTCCAAGGAACACAACATCGTCCTCCGCCGCCGCTCCCAGGATCGCGGGCTCAAACTCAACGAATACGGGCTCTTCAAAAAAGACAAACTCGTCTCGGGCAAAACCGAGGAAGAGGTTTACAAATCGCTCGACCTCCCCTGGATCCCGCCCGAAATCCGCGAGAATCGCATGGAGTTCACCGCAGCCGAAAACAACGAACTGCCCGAGTTGATCGAACTCAAACAGATCCGCGGCGATCTGCACATGCACACCACCGCCACGGACGGCAAAGCCTCGATTCAGGAAATGGCAGAGGGAGCGCTCGCCAAAGGCTATCAGTACATCGCCATCACCGATCACTCCAAGCGGGTCACGATGGCCAACGGCCTTGATGCGAAGCGGCTGCGGGCCCACTGGAAAGAAATCGACAAGGTTCAGCAGAAGGTCCCCGACATTCAGATCCTGAAAGGCATCGAATGCGACATCCTCGAAGACGGCACCATGGACCTCCCCGATGACGTGCTCAGTGAAGCCGACTGGGTCATCGCCGTCCTGCACTATGGACTCAAACAGCCACAGGACCAGATTAACAAACGCCTGCTCAACGCGATTCAAAATCCGCATGTCTCCATTCTGGGGCATCTCTCCGGTCGCCTGATCGGCAAACGCCCGGGAGCCGACCTCAACTACGGCGAGATCCTCAAAGCCGCCGCTGACCACGGCGTCATGCTGGAGATCAATGCCCATCCCATGCGACTCGATATCGACGACATTCACGCCGCCCGCGCCAAAGAACTCGGAATTCCGATTGTTATCAACACCGATGCCCACAGCGTCGGCGGACTGGATGTGATGCAGTACGGCGTCTACCAGGCCCGCCGTGCCGGACTGACGAAAAAAGATGTCGCCAATACGAAAACCTGGAAACAGTTTGAGAAACTCCTCAAAAAGTCGCGTTAAACATTGATCCAAAGCTGCCGGGATACCGTTACTACGCCCAGGTCATCAGTCTGCAGAGGAAGCAATCACATGTCGAACACGCTGGAACTGCTAATCCGTTCGGGAAATCCTTTCATCTCCATCGAAACGCTGGATGAACAACGGGCTCTGGAAGTCGTCCAGAAAGTCGCCCGCGGTCTGAAGATGACACTCTACGAATGGTCTGCCACCAGCGGGCTCTGCAAATCGGATCATGGCAAACTGAAGCCGGCACTCGTCCCCGGCGGGAAACCGGAACAGGCACTGAGCTTCATCCACCAGAACACCGATGCCGACATCATCCTCTTCAAAGACCTCGGCGCCTACTGTCGTGACAGCGTCGTCAACCGCATGCTCCGCGACCTGATGCAGACCTGCCACGACAAAAAATCGACATTCATCCTCGTCGATGCCTTCCCACTCCCCGATGAAATTAAACGCTTCACCGTCCGCTACGAAATCGGCTGGCCCGACGCCGACGAACTCTCCGCAGTCATCAAGCAGACCTATAACCGCATCAAGCGCGAGAGCGATTCCGAAATCACGGCCCGCCTGACCCGCCATGAAATGGAACAACTGGTGCTCACACTCCGCGGGCTCAGTTGCAGCGAAGTCGAACGGGTCATCAGTTCCGCCATCCTGCAGGACAACGACCTCAACGCCAACGATCTGCCACATGTCATCGAAGCCAAACGCACACTCCTCGGCTCCACAGGCTGCCTGGAAGCAATCGCCGTCGATGTCAAACCGGAAGAAGTTGGCGGTCTCAGCAAACTCAAGGACTGGCTCAAACTGCGTCGCGGCGGCTTCACCCGCCAGGCACAGGAGTTCGGCATCGAACCTCCCCGCGGCGTGCTTATGCTCGGCGTCCCCGGTTCCGGCAAAAGTCTCTGCGCCAAAATGGTCGCTTCCGACTGGAACATGCCCCTGCTCCGACTCGATCCGGGCATGCTCTATCAGAAATTCATCGGCGAAAGTGAAAGCCAGCTCCGGCAGGCACTCTCGCAGGCCGAATCAATGGCCCCCGTAATTCTCTGGATCGATGAGATTGAGAAAGCGTTCGCTTCCGCATCGGCCTCCTCATCCGATGGCGGCCTGTCCAAACGTATGTTCGGCACCCTGCTCGCCTGGATGCAGGACCATCGCCATCCGATTTTCATCATCGCCACCGCGAACGACATCTCGGCGCTGCCTCCCGAACTGATGCGCAAAGGCCGCTTCGATGAAGTCTTCTTCGTCGATCTCCCTAACGCGGCCTCCCGGGAACAGATTCTCAAGATCCACATACAACGCCGCAAGCGAGACTCGGACCAGTACGACCTCCGCTCCCTGGCCGCAATGGCCGACGACTTTACCGGCTCGGAACTGGAACAGGCAGTGATGTCGGGCCTCTTCGCCGCGTTCTCCGAAAACGCGGAACTGGAAGACCGCCACATCGCCTCCGAAATTCAGAAAACCCGTCCCCTGGCCGTCGTCATGCGCGAACGCATCGCCGAACTCCGCCACTGGGCCAACAACCGCTGCGTCCCCGCAGACTGAGCCCGCCCGAATGCATATCAATATTTCAATCCCGGGTAGGCCCGAATGCAATTCGGGCCGAGCGCAGCGAACACGAGGTCGCAGCTCACGCGTACTACACATAAAAAAAGTCGAATACAAAATCAGCCCCAGATACTGAATAGTATTCCATTACCGCCGGTTCACTCCCCCCTCAAGCATTCCCCTCCACAAAGTTGCCACAACCACTCAACCGTGTTGATTTTTAGCAACATCGTGTCACAACATCGCTGAGGATTTCAAAAAAACAGGCTCGGCCGCCATTTCTTGCGATGCCGAGTTGAAAATCAGCGGGAAATGCGGGACAATTAACAACGTCGTAAGCTCAAGCTCCTTAATTCAATCTGAGGAATTTTATGATTTCACCCACCACCTACCGCAGAGTGTTATATTCCGTCCTGGGAATTTGTCTGGCGATCTACGCCTGCACAGCCGATGCAGCCGAGACTTCCGAAAAAACCAACGAAGTCAAAGTCAACGACATCACTCTCAAAGTGCCCGCCGACTGGAAAAATGCACCACCATCCAACCGACTCCGTCTGGCTCAGTTCGAAATCCCCGCCGTCAAAGGGGACAAAGAACCTGCTGAGCTGGTGATCTCATCCTTCGGTGGAACCGGCGGTGGTATCGCAGCCAACGTCTCCCGCTGGATTGGTCAGTTCAACAGCGATGGTCGCAAAGCGAAAGTCACTCAGGGTGAATCAGAACAAGGCAAGTATGTCTTCGTTGATATCTCGGGAACCTACAACAAATCCATCGGTCCGCCAATTCTACGTAAAACCGAAGCTGTTCCCAACTCCCGCATGCTGGGTGTCATCCTCGCCGTTGAAGGGAAAGCGTACTACTTCCTCAAGCTGACTGGTCCCGACAAAACTGTCGCGGAAGCTGCAGACGCACTCCGTACCTCATTCGGTGCCAGCGCCAAAGATGAAAAGCCATTCGAACAATAACGAATGGCTGATTTTTTTATTTCACCCGCGACTTAATTCGGGTTCTTAACAAACCCTCTGCCCCATTGAATTATCTGAAAACATGAAGCTCAGCCAGCGCATCCCTTCATCCTGGATCAGGGGCATTCTGCCCCTGTTGGCATTTCTATCCCTCATCTTTTTCTGCTCGCTCAGTCAGACACGTCTGGTCGCAGAAGAAATTGATCCCGAAGAAGACGACTACCCGCCCGGGTTGCTGGCCACCTACAAAGCCGGCGGAAAAGAGATTCAACGGATCGATGCGGATATCGCCTTCGACTGGGGCAAACAGGCGCCGCTGCCACAACTGCCAGATGGAAACTTCACTGCTGACTGGACCAGTCTGATCCTGGTCAAGCAACCCGGCGAATATCAGCTCTCCGCGTACCTCGTCGGCGAAGTCAAAGTTGAAATCGACGGAAAGACCGTCCTGGAAGGCAAACGCGAAACACCCGGCTGGATTGTCGGTCCCAAATACGAGCAGAACTTCGGCGAATTCGAACTGCAGGTCTCCTATAAAAAAACGGCTCCCGAGGCCCGCCTGCAACTGTTCTGGTCTTCGAACCTGTTTGGTCTCGAACCGATTCAGTCCAACATTCTTTACCGGGAAGCAGGCAGCCCCGAGGTCGCACAGATCTGGCGGGGACGCACGCACTTCGACGCGCATCGCTGCAACCGCTGTCACCAGCGCTCAGGTCAGGCCACCAGCCCCGCTGCCCCCGATCTGACGCACGTCACCACCGCCCTCAATCCCGAATGGCTCGTCCGCAAAATTCAAAACGACGATGCCATCGCTGCCCATGCCAAAATGCCTTTCTTCGGCTTCAACCAGCAAGAAGCCGAATCCATCGCCGCCTATCTTTATGCGAATGCGAAAAACGCGTCGCTGAAAAAGATTCCGGCTCCGAAGAAAGATAAAAAACAAAGAAAGCGCCCACCCGCGATGAAGAACAGCGGGCCGGCGAAATCCTGATGCATTCAGTCGGCTGTCTGGCCTGCCACACCATTGACGGCAAAGGCAATCAGCAGCCCTTCAGTGGCGGCGACTTGAGCAGCATCGGCGATAAACGTAACGAAACCTGGCTCTTCAACTGGCTCTCCGATCCCGCGAAGCTCAACAAAGATCATCGCATGCCGGTCGTCAAACTCAGTACCGACGAACGCCGACAGCTCGCATACGCCCTCGCGGCCCTCAAACAGGCCAAGCTGTCCACGGGCCAAAAACCGACCAGCGATAAACAAAGCATCGCCGCGGGTCAGAAACTGATCGCCCAGGCCCGCTGCGCCGCCTGCCACACGATCCCCGGCATCGAAAAACCGAACCTGCAGATTTCCGATCTCACCAAACCGGTCACCAACTGGAACAACAGCTGCCTGGCCGAAACACCCGATCTCAAACAGGGACGCCCCGCTTACCGCACCATCGATCGTGACGCCGTCAAAGCCTATCTCGCCGCCAGCTATAATTCTCCCTCGCCGGAGAATGAATTCGATCGCGGTCGCTACGTTCTCGAACAGCGGAACTGCATCTATTGTCACGAACGGGACCGGCACGAAGGCATCACCCAGATCGCCGGTCAGATGGCCAAGTTCGATCCTGCCCTGGCCGGACAGAGCGAAGCCATGATTCCCCCCGCCCTGACTGCAGTCGGCGATAAACTCAAACATGAAGCCCTGGCCGAAGCGGTCAGCGGTCAACAGAAGACGCTCCGCATGCCCTGGCTCCGCGTTCGCATGCCCCGTTTCGAACATACCGAGGCCGACAAACAGGCCCTGCTCGGCTACCTGGTCTCGCACGACCGTGTTCCCGACGATGGCCCCCGGCAGCCCGGATTCATGGTCGAATCGTTAGAAAAGGACCGTGCACAACTCCTGATCGCCGGTCAGACCATCACCGGCGCCAAAGGCTTCAGCTGTATCTCCTGTCACGAACTGGGCGACTACAAACCCCGCAACGTGGCCCTGGGAACCCGCGGTTCGAACCTGCTCATGCTGGGCAAACGCATGCGGAAAGAATACTTCCTCCGCTGGGTCCACAACCCGCTGCGTATCGTCCCCGGCATGGAAATGCCCGCCCTCAAGAAGAGCGTCCCCAAAGTCCTGGGCGGTGACATCAACCGTCAGCTGGACGCCATCTGGCTTGGCTTGAATGATCCTCAATTCAAAGTGCCCACGAACCCCTCCGTCGTGGAACAGTTCTTTACCGTCGCTGCCGGCGAGCCCGCACGGATCGTCCGCGATGTCTTCACCAATCCCAAAGAGACCGGCGGCGGATACGTGCCCCGCGCCTTTGCAGTCGGCTTTGACAACGGCCATAACATGCTGTTCGACCTCGATCAGTTCTCGCTTGTCCAATGGACGCTCGGCGATCTGGCCCGCCAGCGCACCGAAGGCAAAAGCTGGTACTGGGACATGGCAGGCACACCGATTGTCACCGGCTATAACCGCGGATTCGAATTCGTCCTCGCCAAAGCCGGCAAGGAACCGCTGCAGGTCGTCTACCCGCATCTCGAAAACGGCAGTGCCGGCACCCTCCGCAGCTATGACTCGCAGGGTAACCGGATCACGCTCAACTACGAACTCAATTTCAAAATCGGTGACCAGATCCAGACGGTCGCCGTCACCGAAACCTTCGAGCCGCTCCGCGGACAGGACAAGGGATCCGGCTGGCAACGGGACATTAAAGCCACGAACCTGCCCACCGGTTATGATCTTTACGTCGGTCGTCCCCGCTTCTCGAAAAGTATCGGCAGCCCGACCATCAGCGATCTCACCCGCCCCGATGAGAAGTGGCTGCACATCTCCGATAATTATTCGCACGAATATATCAAAGCGACCGGCGGAAAACAGGACCGCGTTGCGCTGACACTCAACTACCTCTGCGAACTCAAAGTCGACGGCCTCGACGTCAAAATCAAACCCGAACCCAACCAGACGCTGGAAAAAGTTACCAGCGCTCCCGGCTTCGACGGCGTGCGACTCCCCCTCGATCGGGGCATCATGCCAACCGCGATGGCCTGGCGCAACGATGGAACGCTGATCTTCACCTCTCTCAAAGGGGACGTCTATCTCGCGAAAGACACCAACGGCGACGGCGTGGAAGATGAGATGACCCTCTTCGAAGAAGGCCTCTCCGCTCCGTTCGGCATCGTCGCGGATGGCAGCGACATTATCGTTTCACACAAACCCGAAGTCCTCCGGCTTTCCGATACCGATGGAGACGGTCGCGCCGACAAACGGACCATCGTCGCCTCCGGTTGGGGCTTCAACGACAACTACCACGACTGGGCCTCCGGCTGTATTCGCGACAGCAAAGGCAATCTCTACATCGGTCTGGGCAGCGATTACGCCCAGATGAAACGCCCCGACGATCAGATTCACTGGCGGGGCAAGATCCTCAAGATCACCTATAACGGCAACATCGAAGTCCTGGGGCACGCCTTCCGCTACCCCACGGGCCTCGCCATCAACTCCAAAGATGAAATCTTTATCTCCGACCAGCAGGGCGTGCAGAATACCTTCAACGAAATCAACTTCCTGATCCCCGGCAAAGCGTACGGCGTTCCCAGCCAGTCCGACCTGCGGAACAAGGAAAACCTCGAAGAAACCCGTGCCGCGATCCAGGTTCCTCACCCCTGGACCCGCAGTGTGAACGGTCTGACCTGTATTCCGAAGCAGTTCTCCTACGCCAGCCTGTTCGACCATGGACTGGGCTGCGAATACAACAACCGCTTCCTGATCCGCTTTACGCAACAGAAAGTCGGCGACTCCGTTCAGGGAGCCACCTACTACTTCACCCGCGCCGATATCCCTCCTGATGAGTTCAACTTCACCGGACCGATGTCGGTCGCCGTCAGCCCCCAGGGGGATATCTACGTCGGTTCCATCCACGACAGCGGCTGGCTGGGCGGACGCAACACCGGTTCGATCGTCAAGCTAACTCCGAACGGCAATCTGCCGAACGGCATCAAGGAACTCCGTGCGACTGCCGACGGCTTTGAACTCGAATTCTTCTCCCCCGTTGATGCGAAAAAAGCCGCCGATAAAGAGGCCTACACCATCGCCGGCTACACGCGCGTCTGGAGCGGCAGCTACGCCAGCCCCGACAGCGGCCGGTACAAAGTGGAAGTCGAAGGAGTCACCCTCTCCGACGATCACAAAACGGTCCGCCTCAAGGTCAACGAACTCAAGGAAAAATTCGTCTACGAAGTCAACTGCCAGCAGATCGGCACCGGAGACGAAAAACTCTTCCCAGTCACCGGACACTACTCAATGAACCGGATTCCCGAGTAATCGGGAACAGGTTGGGGATCGTGATTTCCCACAGGTTCGCCTGTGCTTCTGACGCCGCAAAGCGAATCGCATCCGGGAACTTGACTCCTTTCAGGCTGTTCTTCACGATACCGTGTCTCTGTTCTATCGACTTTCTTGTCTGCGGTTCCATTTTCAGCGTCCCGAAGGGGCGGATCAGCATCCTTGAACCTGCATTGCGGGCGACCAGAATTCTCATATCGTTGGAATTATTGAAATCGAAATAGACGACACCAAAGTTGTCCAGCAGATTGAGCTCAGACAGTTTCGTCAGGTCCTCTTTCTGTAACAGATAACAGGCAGGATCCCCGTATATCCCCTCAGCCATTTTGACCGAGTCATTCGCTTTCAGTTGTTCCTGATTCAGATCGACAAACAGCCCCTGCTCATCCAGTGGGCAATTCATAACCTGATTCGTATTTAAATCAATCAGGTAGACGCCCTGCGCAGGGTGATCGGCCAGGTCATGAGAGAAATACCAGTTGGAACCGTTGACGTCTCGTGGGGTGACCAGACTGAATGTATCCTGCTCCCCGGAAAAATTCCGGTTTCGGAAATCGCATAGCAGGTAGTCCGACTGCTGTTCACTCTGCCTGGGTCTTTCTACTGCAAATGAGACAGAAACTTCAGGCGGCGAGTGAGCGGGGCAGACAATCGTATCCTGATACGGACGTCCAGGGATCGTGGAGATCATTCTTGATTTGAGTGTCTCTCCCCAGGGAGCCGTTAATGATAACTGATATTGCCCCCAGGGCAGCCGTTTAAAATTGAGTGTTCCCGTTTCATCACTGACTGCCTCAACCTTGAACGTGTCGGTCTGACTACCGCGTTTCAGCAATGTTCCTGTAAACCCTCTTGCCGGCGTTCCACCTGCTCCCTCCTGCACAAGTTCGAATGTAATAGGGCTCAATAGATCCGATATTGCCCCCGCCTGACCGGTCTGCCTCTCGTTTAACTTTTCCAATTGTTTCAGAATATGCTGATCGACTTCCGCCCCTGTATCAGGCTGCGGTCGATTCGCCAACGCCGTCAACTGCTCCAGCATTTTCAGATTCAGGTTTTCATTCTGTTTCATCATCGACCAGGCAATCCCCACCACGGCAATACAGCAGACCGCCATCACCGCGGAAACGCCGACAAGAATACGTTGTGACATGATTCTCTCCTTCATCGCTTCCAGCCAGAGCTGGCGGGCAATTTTGATTGGATCGCCGAACTGATTTAACACACGCTGTCTGGCGATCTTTTCATTCGGATTTTTCAACAGCTCCCGATTTAAAGCACATGCAAAATGGTCGCTGAGTTCGTCGATAATATCCTGCCGGAGCGACGACGGTTCGTCATCCCGTCGCGGCGGAAAATCGTCAATGCTGAGCTCAGGCCAGGTCATGTGGTTCCCCTCTGATGTTATTGGCAACAGTGACAACCAGCTTAGAAGAAGCCCCTGCCTGAACCATTTTCGTTAACCGTTTCGACGCCCTCTGGAACTACCAGTTGATTCAGTTTCGGCAGATCTATTTTCCAGACATTTTTCCGGTCTGGGGCTGCAGTAAATTTAAGCAGCTCTGGTAATTGAATTCCTCTGGCGTAACCTGTAGCTGCACCATCTTCTACAAGTCCAGTCACTGAAGCTGACATTCCAAAAGGAACAATGAGTCTTGTCGGCTTGTAATTCGCTGGACCGCCAAAGTTACTGTTAGAGAGATTGATTCTCGCAGGATTAAAAAGAGACAATTGCGTTCTTTTACTGTTAAGTATAGAAAACGGGATATCGCTCTCTAAGTCGGGTAGATGTGCCAACTCCTTTTTCCTGAGCAGATACATCACCGGCAGAAAATACTGATCTCCTTCAATCATGTTAATCGTTTGTCTGGCTTCTAACTCCCCATAATCGATCTTTTTGAACATCCGATTTTGATCCAACGGACAACGGAAGACCTGGTTCTCATGATTGATCAGACAGACCATCGGATAATCCCATGTTCCGTCCAACGGATTGGGGTACGGTCTGGTCCAAAGCTCGGTTCCAATATTACGGGACAATGCAGATGCGCCTCTGTCAATTGATCGCGGACGAAAGTCACACAGCAACAGCCAGTCATCTGACTTCAACTCTTCAGGCCATTGCACCTCAAACCGGACCGGGACTTCCACAGGAGCCATATCAGGACAGACGATGCTCTGGGAATAATTCCGACCCGGCAATACCGTCAAAGACTTGTGATAAGCTTCTCCCCAGGGTGCGGTGACGTTTAACGAATATCCTCCCCAGGGCAGCTTTCCAAAATCCAGTTTTCCCTCAGCATTACTCTTTTCAGTGAGTGTGAAAGAATCCGTGTTATCCCCGATTTTAGTTAACTTCCCCTCAAAGCCGACCGCTGGTGTTCCCCCTGCTTTCCCTTGAAACAGCTGGAAAGAAACCTGGTTCATTTCACCGGTAGCAGAATCAGTCCGAACTTCGGGAACAGGTCGATCTGCAAATTCTTCCATCTGGGCGATCATCCGGGAATTGAAAGCCTGGCTCTCCTTCATCATGGACCAGACCAGTCCGACGACGATGAAGCCGCAGGCGGCCATCACCACTGAAACTCCCGTCAGAATTCGTTGTGACATAATTCTCTCCTTCATCGCTTCCAGCCAGAGCTGGCGGGCAATTTTGATTGGATCGCCAAACTGATTCAACACACGCTGTCTGGCGATCTTTTCATTCGGATTTTTCAACAGCTCCCGATTCAGAGCACACGCAAAATGGTCGCTGAGTTCGTCGATAATATCCTGCCGGAGCGACGACGGTTCATCATCGCGTCGCGGCGGAAAGTCTTCGATACTAAGCTCAGGCCAGGCCACTTTCTGCTCCCAGAATCCGGTCTACGGCGGATGAGAACTGTTTCCACTCCTGACGCTTCTCGTTCAGAACCTTCTGCCCCTGCGTCGTCAGCTCGTAATACTTGCGCCGACGACCATCGACTTCACGCCAGAATGATTTCAGCAGCTTCTTCCGCTGCAACTTGTGCAACGCTGGATACAGGCTCCCCTCTTTCAGCTCAAACTCCTGAGCCGATCGATTCGTCACCTGTTGCGTAATTTCGTAACCATACGTGGGCCCCTCGGAAACCAGTTCCAGAATGAGCATCTCCAGCGTGCCTGCAAATAACTGAGGATTCATCTTTCTTTCTCCCATACCTAGGATGACTACATATCCAATATATAGCCGCTCTAGGTATACACTGTCAAGCAGTTTTTTGAAAAGAAATCACGAGGGGGGGAGCCCGAATGCAATTCGGGGCGAGCGCAGCGAGCAGGAGGGTCCCAGCCTACGGGATCAATTCACAACAGAGAAACCCATTCGTTCGAATAAGCGGGCTTGAGGCGCTCGCACACTTCACATCGTCTGCACCGCGACCTCCTGTTGCCTGCGGCAATACCGGATTTTATCCGGTACCACCCTGATTATTCAGAGGCCATTGAAAGCGGACACCAATCGTACTTCACCAGGCGGGCGGACACATGGGTCCGCACCCTACGCCAGTTGAAGTAAGCACAGACGGACTGTTAAACAGCCCGTCCCGCGTTGGCACAGAACTGGTAATATACCTCTTCCGATTTCACGAGCTCATCGATTTCGACCCACTCATCCACCGTGTGAGCCTGGGCGATAGAACCGGGGCCGAAGACCATTGAAGGCACACCGCTCTGATTCACACGGGCTGCGTGTGTACCATAGGGGACGCCCACTTTTTTGTGACCGGGCTCCATGGTGTCGATCACCTTCAGCAGTTGATCGCTCCATGCACCATTATTGTGATCGGAGAGAGAAACGCCGGTAATCCACGGCGGCAGCATTTCGAACTCAAAAGGCAGCTGTTCTTTGAGGTAGTCTTCCACCTGGTTCATCACATCGATGCCGTCTTCGCCAGGAATGACGCGGCGGTCAATTTCAATTGTGCACCAGTCCGGCACAATATTGACGCTGTCGCCCCCTTCGATCACGCCGACACTCAAGGTCGGTGGACCGCATAATGGATGTGCTTCCCGTTTCGTCAGCTCATCCGCGTAGACCTGCAGCGCCTTGATCACATCGGCCATCCGGTAGATGGCATTCACGCCATCATTGGGTTGTGAGCTGTGACAGGCCTTTCCGGTCGTCTTGATTTTCCAGCGGGTCGCGCCCCGATGAGCCACCACGATATCCAGCATCGTCGGTTCGGCCACGAGTCCCAGATCGGGGGGCGTGGTCAGAATCTGGCTCAGTCCACTGGGATTCTCCCAGAGCTGCACCAGGTGATTGATGCCCTGCACGGTTGCTTCTTCATCGCAGGTACAGGAGAGAATTACATTCGCCGCATCGGGAGGATTGTCTTTAATGAGCCGCGTGAAGGCCATCAGCATCGCCGCCATGCTGCCCTTGACATCACAGGCACCGCGACCGTAAATCCGGCCGTCTTTCTCGGTCCCTTCAAAGGGGGGGACGATCATCCCTTCCGCGGGAACCGTATCCTGGTGCACGTCCATCAGAATCGTGGGCACACCCTCTTTAACCGGCGTGCGGGCGATCACATTATTCCGCCCGGGAACCACTTCGATTGATTCGTATTCGACTCCCAGTTCTTCGAAATAGTCACACAGGAACTGGGTCAGTCTGCCTTCAAAATAGATATCACCGGAAACAGCGCGGCCCATGGGATTCACGCTGGGAATGGCAATCAGTTGTTTTAACAGCTGGACGACATCCATCAAAAAATAACCTTTTCTCGAGCCCGCTTTTGAATACTCTCGCGCTGAATTTTTTTGTAGTTTTCCACAGCCAGTGTCCCTCAACTGCAGCCCGATTTCTACTGATAACGCATTCAGTTTCTTAAGTTGGTTGAATTTTACAGCCCGGACCGACTCTAATATCAGTAGACCGCGTTTTACCCAAATCACGCTGACCACAAACTCCAAGGAGCCTTACATGAGAAACATACTGAACTGGTCCGCCGCTCTGCTCGCGTTGATCATCACCGCAGCCCCTCTGCAGGCCGATCCGATCCCCGGCGTCGGTCCGGTAAGCGACCCCGTCAAAGTCTTTTCTGATTTCAAATTCACCGAAGGTCCCGCCTTCGACCTCAAAGGCAACCTCTACTTCACCGATATCCCCGCCAACCGGATCTACAAAGTCGATACCGATGGCAAACTCAGCGTCTTTCTGGAACCCTCCAATCACTGCAACGGCCTGATGCTCGATGGCTCCGGCAAACTGCTGGCCTGTGAAATGGATGGCCGCCTGGTCAGCATTAATCTGAAAAACAAGAAAGTGACGCCGCTGGTCTCCGAATATGAAGGCAAACGCTTCAACGCACCGAATGATGTCGTGGTAGACAGTACAGGTGGTATCTACTTCACCGACCCGCATTTCCGCGCCCCCGAACCCCTGCCACAGGGAACCGTCGCCGTCTACTATCGTTCCGCTGACGGCAAGGTGAGTCGGATCATCGACGATATCAAAGCCCCTAACGGCGTGATTCTCTCTCCGGATGAAAAAACGCTATATATCATCCCCAGTATGCAGAAGGAGATGATGGCGTACCCCGTGACCGCTCCCGGCAAAATTGGCAAAGGCCGCGTATTCTGCACGCTGAAGCAGGCCGAAGGCTACAAAGAACCGGGCAGTGGAGGTGATGGCCTGACCATCGATACCAACGGGAATCTTTATATCACAACCGGTCTGGGCCTGCAGGTCTTCTCACCAGAGGGGAAACTGCTGGGCATCATCGATGTCCCGGAAAAGCCGGCCAACGTCACTTTCGGCGGCAAAGACAACTCAAGCCTGTTCATTACCGCACGCACTTCGCTGTACCGGGTCGATACACAGGCCCAGGGGCACCGGTTCCCGGGAAAATAATTCTCAGGCCGATCTGACAACTGATACGCATTGTCGCACCTGTTTCGATAATGCCTGAACTGGAATAATCCGCACGCTGGTCTGGCTGAAACGCCGATAAAAAGACCAGCGTTTTTTCATGTCATGTGAGCCTCATGCAACTTTTTACCGTTGACCCGCCTGAACCCAAATAATTTTTCCCGATTATCATCTTCCCGGCGTGCGGGAATTGTGCTGGCTTTCTCAACAAGTCATAATCAAAATTGCTGCTCAAAAATGACCAGATTAACGGAATTTACTCTGAAAAATACAATTTTCCCCTCATGACTCGGTTGGAGATTAGTGTCCGATGTCTGTTGAAATTAAGGTCCCCTCAGTCGGGGAATCCATCACCGAAGTCCAGATTGGTGCCTGGCATGCGGAACAAGGCAAATGGGTCGCTCAAGACAGTGAAATCGTTGAGCTCGAAACCGATAAAGCCACCTTCGATGTGCCGGCCCCCCTCGATGGGATCATCGTCGAAATCCTGAAGAAAACCGGCGAGATGGCTTCCGTAGGCGAAGTCATCGGCTACCTCGAAGAAGCCGAACGCCCTGCAGACCAGGCCGCTCCTGCTCCCGAAAAGAGCCCCGAGAAAGCAGCCGCCGCTCCCGCCCCCAAAGCGGAAGCCCCTGCACACGCCGGCGGCGGTTCGGATGATCGGGTCATGCCGGCAGCCGCCCGCGTCATGGCAGAAAAGGGACTCTCCCCGGCAGACGTCACCGGCACCGGACCAGGTGGCCGGATTCTGAAAGAAGATGTCCTCGCTCACCAGGGTGGTGCTGCCTCCGGCAACGGTGCCTTCCGCGAAGAAGAAATCGTCCCCATGAGCCCCATCCGCAAGAAGATCGCGGAACGGCTCGTCGAAGCCCAGACCAACGCAGCCCTGCTGACGACCTTCAACGAAGTCGACATGTCTTCCGTCATGGAACTGCGGTCACAATACAAAGACCTGTTCCTCAAGAAATACGACGTGAAGCTCGGCTTCATGTCCTTCTTCGTCAAAGCAGTCGTCGACGGCCTGAGCCAGTTCCCGCAGATCAATGCTGAGATCCGCGGTACCGACCTGGTCTTCCGCAACTATTACGACATCGGAATTGCTGTCGGCGGTGGAAAAGGCTTGGTCGTTCCCGTCATGCGGAACGCAGAACGTCTCAGCTTCGCTGAAATCGAACTCAAGATCAACGACTTCGGCCAGCGAGCCCGGGCTAACAAAATCAGCCTGGATGAACTCCAGGGCGGTACCTTCACCATCACCAACGGTGGTGTTTATGGCTCGCTGCTCTCCACACCGATCGTCAATCCGCCGCAGAGCGGCGTGCTCGGTATGCACGGCATCCAGGAACGGCCTATCGCCGTGAATGGTCAGGTTGTGATTCGGCCCATGATGTACATCGCGCTCACCTACGATCATCGTGTCGTCGACGGCCGGGAAGCAGTCGTCTTCCTCAAGCGGGTCAAAGAAGCACTCGAAGAACCCGCTCGCATGCTGATGGAAATCTGATAACAGTCAAAACGCGCATCTAAGAGGTTTGGAAAGGTTTCCTGTCGCTGCAGGAAAAAGAGAAAATGAACCACGATCTGGTTATTATCGGTGCTGGTCCCGGAGGATACATCGCAGCCATCCGTGCTGCACAGCTCGGTCTCAACGTCGCCTGTATCGAAAAAGAACGTATGCTGGGCGGCACCTGTCTGCGGGTGGGTTGTATCCCCAGTAAAGCCCTGCTGGAATCCAGCGAGCTTTACCGCGAAGCTGAGCACACCTTCAAAGATCGTGGCATCAACGTCGGCGACCTCGAACTCGACCTGGCAAAGATGCTCAGCCAGAAAGACCGCACCGTCAAAACCATGGGTGGCGGCATCGACTCACTGTTCAAAAAGAACAAAATCACCCGCTACAGCGGTCACGCTACCATCACGGCACCGGGAAAGGTAGTCGTCGATGACGGCAATGAACAGACCGAACTCGACGCCAAAAACATTCTGATCGCCACCGGCAGCGAACCTTCCACTCTGCCCGGCATCGAACTCGATGGCGACAAAGTCGGCACCAGCACCGAAGCCCTCGCTTACGATGAGGTCCCTAAACACCTGGTGGTGATCGGCGGTGGTGTGATTGGTCTCGAATTGGGCGCTGTCTGGAACCGCCTGGGCGCCAAGGTTACCGTACTGGAATACCTTGACCGGATTCTCCCCACGACCGATACCGAGATCGCTAAAGAAGCACAGAAGATCTTCGAAAAACAGGGACTCGAATTCCAGCTGGGTTGCCGCGTAACCGGCGTGAAAGTCAACAAGAAAACCTGCGACGTGGAAATCGCTGACAGCAAGTCAATCCGCTGTGATCGCGTGCTGGTCGCCGTCGGCAGACGTCCTAACACCGAAAACCTGGGACTCGAAAACGTCGGTATCGAAGTCGATCAACGGGGATTCATTCCCGTGAACTCGCACTTCGAAACTTCTGCTAAAGGCGTTTACGCCATCGGCGATGTCATCGGCGGGGCCATGCTGGCCCACAAAGCGGAAGACGAAGGGGTTGCCTTCGCCGAGTACCTCGTCACCGGTTATGGACACATCAACTACGACACCATCCCGAGTGTCGCCTACACCAACCCGGAAATCGCTGCCGTCGGTAAGACCGAAGAACAGCTCAAAGAAGCCGGGATCGATTATCGCAAAGGTTCCTTCCCCTTCCTGGCCAACGGCCGGGCCCGCGCGATGGGACAGACAGAAGGACGCGTCAAAATGCTGGCCGATGCCAAGACCGACCGCGTCCTGGGCGTGCACATTCTGGGACCGCGTGCCGGGGATCTGATCGCCGAATGTGCCGTCGCCATGGAATTTGGTGCCAGCAGCGAAGACATCGCCCGTTGCTGCCATGCCCATCCGACCCTGGCAGAAGCCATCAAGGAAGCAGCACTGGCCGTCGATAAACGTACCCTCAACTTCTGAAATGCAACCGCAGGCCTGTCAGCTTTCAGAAACCGTTTTCCCCACGCCGGAAGAAAATCTGGCGCTGGAGGAAAGCCTGCTCTACCAGATCAACGAACAGGATTCCGCCGGCTGCCTGAGGCTCTGGGAAGTCGACCAGTACACGGTCATCATGGGCAGCTCGAATCAGACGTCTTGTAACGTGGATCTCGAAGCCTGCCGACGGGATCAGATTCCGGTCCTCCGTCGTTGTACCGGCGGGGGAACCGTGTTGCTCGGCCCCGGGTGTTTTATCTTCTCCCTGTTCCTGCGGATCTCCCCGGATCAGCATCTGGCAGGCATCGAAGCCACCACCCGTGACATCCTGGACCGCATCCGTGGTACCTTCAACACGCGTTTCCCGAAACATTACATCGACCTGCAGGGAATCAGCGACTTGACGATTGAGGGCCACAAATTCTCAGGCAATTCCCAAAGATGGCTGACGCGCACCCTGCTGCATCACGGCACGATTCTCTATGACTTCGATCTCGACCTGATTCCCCGCTACCTGACCAGCCCGGAGCGGGAACCTGAATACCGTTCGCACCGCAGTCACCTTGAGTTCGTCACCAACTACCCGGCAACAGCCGCTGAACTCAGGCAGGCATTGATCGACACCTGGCAGGCAGACCAGGGAGAACCCGCGCTGCCCGCCGAGCGCGTCCAGCAGCTGGTCACGGAAAAATACGCGACGGAGAAATGGAATCTCCGCCGCTGAGAGCGAATTCCGTTAAGTCAAAGCGCCCTGCATGGGCTGTTCGCTGTCTTCCGCACTCGGCTCCGTAAAATGATCTTCGATCACCCGCATCTCTTTCCAGCGTCCCGCCTGGAACCGAATCAGATAACCGACTCCCATGATCGAGATATAGGAAGTACAGGCCACCCAGCTGCCAAACAGCTTTTCGTCGGCGTCCGCATACATCCAGATCAGGAACGTAGGAATTACCATTACCGCCCAGCCGGTCAATAGCGAGAAGAACATACAGAAACGCGTATCGCCGGCACCACGGATGGCCGACCCAAAGACGACCACCAGGGCATCGAAGAATGAGAACAGAGCCGCAAATCGCAGTAAAATCACCGTCGCCTGTTTGACCTTCAG